>JAZLJP010000207.1:0-12836 GCA_045617985.1 Kiritimatiellia bacterium | reverse complement strand
TCTCCGCGCGCCTGATGCCGAAGGGGAAGCCGAACGGCAAGCCGGCCGAATGGACGGGCCTCGCCGTCGAAGGCGCGGCGACGGTCATGGGCGTGCAGCCGGCGCGTGGCGAGAAGGGCCTCGTCATCCAGGTGCGCATGCTCGAGGCCGGCTCGTTCGCGATCCGCGGCCCGAACGGGAAGCCCCTCGCGCTCCGCCGCATCGACGCGGCCGAGCGCCCCATCGGAAATCCCGCCACCACCCTCGCCGCCCCCGCCGGCGCGAACCTCATCCTGCTCGCTCTTGAAAGTGATTCAATTCATTCACACGACGGGGAGATGTTTTGATACAATATGAGGCAGCGGTGGAGGAGTTGTTTGGATAAAATGAAAAAGACGATCACATTTTGCGGCAATATGCTTGTCGACAGTGTCAAGACGATCACGTCTTGGCCGGAACAGGGAATGCTCGTGCCCATCACGGGCGTCAAGCGGTCCGTTGGCGGATGCGTCTGTAATACGGGCATCGATCTGAAGATTCTCGATCCGTCGGTGGCTGTTCGCGCGAATGGCAAGGTGGGCGCCGACGACGCCGGGAATTTCGCCCTCTCGGTTATGGAGTCGAAGGGCATCGACTGTTCGCAGGTGCGGCGAATCGAGGGCGTGCCGACGACCTTTACCGATGTCATGAGCGTGGAAGGCACGGGCGAGCGCACGTTCTTCAACATGCATGGGGCGGACTCGCGGCTGTTGCCGGACGACATCGATGTCGCGAAGCTCGATTGCGACATCTTCCATCTTGGCTATCTGTTGCTGCTGGACGGCCTTGATGCCCCGGATGCGCAATACGGCACGAAGGCGGCCCGGGTGCTCGCAAAGGTTCAGGCGGCGGGGATCAAAACCTCCATCGACATTGTGAGCGAACAGTCGAAGCGCTTTCCGGAGATCGTGCGCCCGGCGCTCAAGTATTGCGATTATCTGGTCGTCAACGAAATCGAAGGCGCGCTTGCAACGGGACTTCCCGGGCGCGGGGCGGACGGACGGATCACGGCTGCGGCCCTGTTGAAGATCGCGGAGGCCCTGTTCGCGCTCGGCGTTCGTGAGAAAGTCGTGCTCCACTGCCCTGAAATGAGCGTTTGCCGGTCGGCGGACGGGAAAACTCGGGTTCTTCCTTCGCTGGATCTTCCGCCCGACTGGATCAAAGGAACCGTCGGCGCCGGAGACGCCTTCTGCGCGGGCATGCTCTATTCGTTCCTTTCGGGACTGTCGGATGAGGAGGGGATGTGCCTCGCGTCCTGCGCGGCGGCGGCCAATCTGACGGCGACGGATTCGATTTCCGGCGCAATGCCCTTGAAGGAGACGCTTGAGCTGGAAAATCGGTTCGCTCGCCGGAAGATTTCGGAGGTTTGAAATGC
This sequence comes from Kiritimatiellia bacterium, assembly GCA_045617985.1. Taxonomy (GTDB): domain Bacteria; phylum Verrucomicrobiota; class Kiritimatiellia; order RFP12; family UBA1067; genus RUG572. The sequence goes on along the minus strand of JAZLJP010000207.1, from coordinate 11,443 downwards.
TCGTGACGCTCAATGAAGTTCTGCGGCCCGCCAAGCGGGATCATTATGCCGTTGGCCTTTTCAACACGCACGATACGGACATGCTCGAGGCCGCGATTTCCGCCGCCGAAGCGTTGCGGAGCCCGATCATCATCGGTACGGCCGAGGTGTTGCTGCCGTACGGCGATTTGCCCCTCATCGCTCCGGCGCTCGTTGCGGCGGCGAAGCGCACATCCGTGCCGGTCGTTGTCCACTACGATCACGGGCTGACATTTGAAAAAACGCTGGAGGCCCTGAAGGAGGGCTTTTCGTCCGTCATGTACGATGCCTCGGCGAAGGACTATGCGGCCAACGTCGCCGAGACGGCGGAGATGACCCGGATCGCCCACGCCTTCGGCGCAACGATCGAAGGCGAAATCGGGCACGTGGGGCTCGCGCAGGACGACGACGACCGAAACGGCCAGTATACGACCGTCGAGGAGGCGGTCGACTTCCAAACGAAGACCGGCGTCGATGCGCTCGCGGTTGCCGTGGGCAATGCGCACGGCGTCTACAAGGCGAAGCCCTGCATTCAGCTCCAGCGGATTGCCGAGTTGAACGCCGCCGTCGGCTGCCCCCTCGTGATGCACGGCGGAAGCGGACTTTCGGCCGACGACTTCAGGAATGCGATCGAACGCGGCGTTGCGAAGATGAACATCCACACCGACATGGTCTCAGCCGGCATGCGGGCGATGTACGAGCAGTGCGAGGCCCACGACCGGCAGCATATCGTCACCTGGGACTATCTCGATACGCGCAAGGCGAAGGTCGAGGCGATCCGCCAGGTCGTCATGGAAAAACTGCGCATGTTCGGTAGCGTGGGCAGGGCTTAAGGCAAACGAGAAAGAAAAGGAAAATCATGAAAAGGTCCGAAATCAATGCGTACATCAAGTGGGCGGAGGACTTCCTTGCCGCCAACAACATCCGTCTGCCGGACATGGCCTATTGGTCGCTTGCCGACTGGAAGACGGCGGCCGCGCGGCTGGAGACGGTCAAACAGGTGGAACTCGGCTGGGACATCACGGACTTCGGGAGCGGCGACTTTTCGACGGTCGGCGCCGTTCTCTACACGGTGCGCAACGGCCTCGTCGATCGTCCGTCGGTCGGCGTGCCCTATTGCGAGAAGTATATTCTCATGAAGGATGGCCAGCATCTGCCGTGCCACTACCACGTGTTCAAGTCGGAGGACATCATCAACCGCGCGGGCGGCGACTTCAGCGTCTTTCTCTGGAACGTCGATCCGAAGACGGGCGCGAAACTCGATACCGACGTGCACGTGTTCATGGACGGCCTCGAGAAGGTGGTGAAGCCCGGCGAGGAATTCGTCGTCACCAAGGGGAACTCCGTCACGCTCTCGCCGTATATCGCGCACATCTTCGGGCCCAAGCCTGGTACGGGCGACTGCATCATCGGCGAGGTCTCGAAGGTGAACGACGACCATACGGACAATTATTTCCTTGAGACGGTCTCCCGTTTCGCGGATATCGAGGAAGACGAGCCGATCCTCCATCCCCTTTGCAACGAATGCGGAGAAATGATATGAAGCGAATGATCGGAAAGAGGATTGCCGCTAGCGCGCTGGTGGCGCTCTTCGGAGGTTTGGCACACGCGGTCGAGCTCGACCTTGCGGGCGTCTGGCAGCTCACGCAGGCCGACAAGCAGGAGGTCACCTGTCCCGTCGCGGTGCCGGGCGGCATCTATACGGCGCTTTATGACGCGAAGCGGATTCCGGACCCGTTCTTCGCCCAGAACGAGAAGCTCACGCAGTGGCCGTCGCGCGTGGAGTGGGACTTTGAACGCACGTTCGACGTGCCGCCCGCGTTCGTTGCGAAAGGGTCCATCACGCTCCGGCTGGAGGATGTGGACTGCTTTAGCGACGTCTACCTCAACGGGCAGAAGGTCGGCGAGACGGGTAACCGTTTCCAGCGCCACGATTTCGACGTCAAACCCTTCCTCAAGGCGGGGAAGAACACCATACGGGTGCGCTTCCATTCGACCGAACTCATTTCCTACGCGGAGGCCAAGAAGTACAATCGGGAGTTCCATATCTCGAACGCGACGGTCAAGAAGATCAACCTCGTGCGCACCGTGCAATGCCACGGCGGCTGGGACTGGGGCATCACCCAGATGGATACGGGGCTCATGGGAACAGTGAAGCTCATCGCGGTCGACGCGGCCCGCCTCGACTACGTCTACACGGTTCAGAAATTTGCGCCCGACTATTCGTCGGTCGCCGTGGAGGTGACGGCCGAGGCGTTTGCGCCGAAAGCCGGCAAGGTGGCCTTCACGGTGAAGATCGGCGAGGCCGCCGAGACGGTGCCGGTGAATCTTGACGCGGGCGCCAACAAGGTGACGACGACGGTCAAGGTGGCCAAGCCCCGCCTCTGGTGGCCGAACGAGTGCGGAGAGCAGCACCTTTACGATTTCTCCGTGCGTTTCGGAGATAGCGCCTTCGCGCGCAAGATCGGCCTTCGCAAGATGGAGGTGATCAACGATTTCGACACGGTACCCGATCCGGTGGACGGCAAGAAGGGGCGCCAGATGACGGTTGCCGTGAATGGCAAGCGCATCTTCTGCAAGGGCGCGGATTGGATTCCCTGCGACGCCTTCGAGAACCGTCAGCGCGGGCGCTACCGCCAGCATCTCGAGGATGCGAAGCTCTCGCACATGAACATGGTGCGCGTGTGGGGCGGCGGCCAGTTCGAACATCCCGAGTTCTATCAGCTCTGCGACGAGCTGGGCATCCTGATCTGGCATGACTTCATGTTCTCCTGCGCCACCTATCCGGGCACGCCGGAGTTCCTCGCCGGCGTGAAGAAGGAAGTGGTCCATCAGCTGAAGAACCTGCGCGACTACGCCTCCATCGCGCTCTGGTGCGGCGACAACGAATGCATCGGCGCGGCGGGATGGTTCGGCGAACGGAGCCGGCCCGGCCGCTACAAGGAAAACATCCGCCTCTGCGCCGAGCGCGCGAAGTTCCTCGACGCCATCTGCCGCGCTACCGATCCCACGCGCACGTTCTGGCCGTCCTCCCCGAGCCTCGGTCCAGGCAATTTCGGCGACGGATGGAAGGACGATTCCTCCGGCGACATGCACTTCTGGCAGGTGTGGTTCGGCGGGGCGCTCTTCTCCAAGTACTATGCGATCCGGCCGCGGTTCTGCTCGGAGTTCGGCTACCAGAGCTATCCGTCGATCGAGACCACGCTGACCTACGTGACGCCGGACCAGCTCAATCCGAACGCGCCGGACTTCAAGTACCACCAGAAGTCTCCGAACGGCCACCGCTACATTCTCGAGACGATGAAGAAGTATTTCCGCGATCCCAAGGACGTACCCTCGGTGCACTACCTCTCGCAGGTTCAGCAGGCGATGGCGATCCAGACCGGCGTGGAACATTTCCGCCACATCATGCCGCGCTGCATGGGGGCGATCTACTGGCAGCTGTGCGACAACTGGCCGGGCGCCTCGTGGAGTTCGGTCGAGTACGGCGGCAAGGGGGAGCATCTGCAGTATCACGCCAAGCGTTTCTACGCACCCTGCGCGGTGATGGTCGAGCCAGCGTACAAAGATCCGAATACGCTCGAGGTTTGGGCGGTGAACGACAAGGACGAATCCCTCACGGGCCAGGCGGTTCTCAGGGTCTGGACGTTCGCTGGAAAGGTTGCCGACGAGAAGAGGCTCGCGATGGAGGTGCCGGCCAGATCCGCCAAACTGCTCGGCCGCTTCCCGATTGCGGCGTTCGGCACCGCGGCCGAACGGAAAGAGCGCTTCCTCTCGCTTTCGGCGGACGGCTGCCCGGACAACGACTGGCAGTTCCAGTTCTTCCGGGAAAGCGATCTTGCGCAGGCGAACGTGAAGGCGGAACTTTCCGAGGTGGCGAGCACGTGGACGGTGAAGCTCTCCACCGACAAGCCGGCGTTCTTCGTGTGGGCAGACGTGCCCGGCATTCGCGGCCTCTTCTCTGACGACTCCTTCACGCTCCTTCCGGGAAGCCCGAAAACGCTCACCTTCACGAAGCGCCCCGGCGAGAAGGCTACCTTCGCCGATTTCAAGAAGGCCTTCACCCTGACGCATCTCCGGGAAAGCTATCGATAAGGAAATGTGAAAACAAAAAGGAGTAAGATGATGAACAAGTTGTGTTGCTCAATGATGACGGTCGTTGCCGCGATTCTGCTGGCACGGGCCGAGGTGACGCTTCCTGCTGATTATCGGCAGCTTGAGTGGATCGGTTCGGCGACAGGCGCCGAATACATCGATACGGGCTACGTGCTCCAGACGGGGGATGCGATTGAGACGACGTTTGAACTGGCGACCGTGCAACCCACGCAATGGTCGTCGGTGTTCGGCTGCACGATCGACAGAACGGGCAATCCGCATTTCACGTTCCAGCCGCATTATGGGTCGACGACGGCGACGAAGGCGACCTACAAATACGGCGGGCAGATGATCACGCTTGCCAACGATGCTTTTCCCGCGGGGGTGCCGGTGACGTTTCGCTGCCGGAACGAAACGGCGAGCTGGACGAGCGCCAAGGGCGACGGGAGCATCGTTCTCGAGAATACGGTGCCCGTAAACTGCATCTCAACGCTCTTGCTCTTCAATCAAAACACGGCAATGACAGTCGGTGCGGCGACGCCTGACGCGAGCCGCATCAAGATGAAGCTCTATTCGTTTACGATCCTGGCGGCGGATGGGGAGACGGTACGGCGAAACTTTGTGCCGTGCCGGCGTAAGGTCGATGGCGTCGTTGGCCTCTATGAAACCGTCGAGGGCGCGTTTTGTTCCAATGGGTTTGGATCGGGTCGATTCGTGGGGTCGGACGACATCGACTTGCGCTACAGCTACGTGCAGCTGACCTTAAGCCAGTATTTGGATACGGGATACACGCACAAGGCGGATACGACCGTGGAGACGGTCTTCTACGTGCCAGATCCCTCGCCGGTGCCGGCGAAAAAGTATGCCTCGCTCTTCGGCGCGCGCAACAAGGACGACGAGACCAACAGCATGGGGTTCTTCCCGTGGAACACCTGGACGGCGCCAAACGTCGACAATGCGGCCATCTATGTGCGCGACGGCTACACTTTGGGTAACGACCTGAATCCGCCGCAGCTGTTCATCTACGACGCCTGGGTGAAGATGACCTGCGATGCCAATGGGGCGAGCTGGTGGGCGCTCGACAATCCGCAGGCTAGCCGTTACGTGGCCGTGGACCCCAAAGCGAAAACGGCAGGTGCCGCCACGTTCTACATCAACGGCTTTCACACGAAAGGTGCTACAGGCACGGAGGGCGTGGAGGGCGTGAGGTTCCGTTCCTTTAAGATTGGCGAAACCTCGGGCGTCGTGCATGACTACTATCCGATGCGCTTGGCGGATGGTTCGGTCGGCTTCTACGATACGGTGGCGCACGCCTTCATTTCGACGATCGGCACGTATGGCGGCGTGTTGCACACCGTGTCGGCGGATGAGGCCACGATTTCCGTGTACGAAGGCACGCTCGGAGCGGGCGACCTCGTCGGGCGCACTGCCGTTGAAAAGAAGGGTCTGGGTTCCGTCGACGCCGCGGCCGTGACGGTCTATCCCTCGCTGATCATTGGCGAAGGCACGCTTTCATTCCAGAACGGCGCGGCGGCGGCGTATGAAGTTGCGGGAAGGCTGAAGCTCGTTGGCGGGGCGCGGGCGGTCGTGGACATGACGGCGGACGGCATCGACGCCTTTACGGTTGCCGGTGCGGTCGATCTTTCCCGGGCCAGCGCGTCGAATCCATTCGTCTTCTCGGTTGTTCTCGTTGGCGACGTGACGCTCGATGCGAATGGCGTGACGCTTGTTTCCGCCGGTTTCACGGTGGGCGACGAGGCGAAGGTGCGCATCGAGGGGGCGCCGCTCGTGCCGGTTGTGCGCAATGGCGCGCTCGTCTTGATGCCGATGGCGGCAGTGCCGGTTTCGGCAAGGTGGGTCGGCGGTGGCGATCATGCGAATCCCGCCGATGCGCGGAACTGGATCTGCAAGGCGTTCGACGGTTCCGTGCTGGAGGGGGCAATTCCCACGGCCGAGACGGCCATCATCGTGCCAGCGGGGGCGTCGTCGTTCAACTGGCCGGCGGAGGCGGGGCTTTCCTGCCAGAGCATCACGGCAGAAGCCGGCACGATCGTCCTTGCGGAGGACTGCTCGTGGACGGGCGTTGCGCTCGACAATCCCTTCTTCAACAACCTTTCGATCGATTTGAACGGCCACACGCTGACCTTGACTGCGAATAACGGCGAGTCCGCGTATCCGATCACGGTGACCGACTCGCAGGTTGGTGGACGATTGGTCATCGACGTTCCTCAGGGCGCGACTTTTGAGAATACAAAGATTGCGCTCTCCGGCGCACTTCAGCTTGTGAAGGCGGGTGTGGGAACGTTTGTCGCCAATCGTTTCCCGCAGGACTACGACGGGGGCACGCAAGTCGCGGCCGGCACGTTCATGTCCTATAACGACACGGGGGCGGATAGTAGCGCCTACGCGCCGTCGCAGAATTCCCATAAGCGCGTTTTCGGCGTTGAGGGGTCGACCGTGCGGGTGGAGGCGGGTGCGACCTTCGACATCAACGGCATCTACGATCTCCAGCTCTATTCGTTTGTGGCGAATGGTGGTCGATTCATCAACAGCAAGAAACAGTCGAAATACGATTGGGGTGGACTCGGCAATCTTCTCCTCGAGGCGGATTCGCGGTTCGACCTCGCCAATTCCACGGTGGTCTCCAAGACCGGCGCCGTCTTCAACCTGAACGGCCACACGCTCACGGTGAACATCGCGGAAGGGGCGAACTTCTACCAAAGGTATGTGGCCATTTCAAACGGTACGTTCGTCGTGACGGGCGGCGGCGTGTTCGATCCCAATGGAAACAGCACCATCGACATGCCGGGGACGACGCTTGACCTTGATGTCTGGTCCGGCCGCGACAACACGGAACTTACGGTTTCCAACCTCGTCACCCGCTACACGGGGGCCTCCCAGCTCGTTGGCAAGAAAACCATCCATGTGACCGGCGCCTTCAAGCCGATGTGCGACCGTTACCCGTCCGTGACGCTCCATGAGGGGGCGGTGCTCGACCTGTCAGGGCGTGACGGCGCGTGGAACGTCGTTTCGGCCCTCGGCAACACGGTTGCCTATGCTCCCAACGTCGTGCACATTGTGCTCGATGTCGGTGCGCGCACGCCGGCGGAAGCGGAACAGCTCGTGGCCTGGTCGGCCGTGCCGCAGGGCATCTCGTTCTCGGTCAAGGGCGAAGAGGTCACGCTCAACGATTCGCTGAGCGTGGTGCAAAGCGGTATCTTCTTCAACGTGCCGCCGGATTCGCGTGTGGTCGTATCGGCGACCTGGACGGGTGTGGCCGGCGATAACAATCCCACAAATCCGGCGAACTGGAATTGCTGGAACGCGCGCGGTAATCCGGTGGCGAACGGCGTGCCGTCCTCGGTGGCGGCGGTCACGCTCTCGGGCAGCATCGGCCTTGATTTCACGGATGCGGCGCTGCCGTGGCAGATCCTCTCGATCGGCAGCTGTTCCCTTACGCGCGATTGCGACTGGCGCGGGCTCGGTGCCTATCCCGATCATCTGGCCGCCAATGCGACGATCGATCTGCGCGGCCACAAGCTCTTCGTGGAGGCACCGGCGGGAACCTCCTCGAAGGCCCTTACAGTGACGGATTCGACCTCGGTTGCGATCGCGCCCGGCGAGTTCCATTTCAATGTCGAGACCAACATGACGTTCACGGATGCGGGAACTCTGTTCACGGGCAACCTCCGGCTTGTGAAGGAGGGCGCAGGCACCTACACGCCGCAGAAGTTCAACCACACGTATTCGGGCGGTACCACATTGGCCGAAGGCAAACTCAAACTCTACAACGATACGGGCGCCAACAGTACCGGCTATGCGGTCAATCCGGGTTCGAGTTTCAAGAACCCCTATCCCCTTGGCGTACACGGTTCGGCGGTGACGATTGCGACGGGAGCCACGTTCGACATCAACGGCGTTTGGGATCTTCACAATCACGACTTTATGCTCGAGGGCGGCACGGTTATCAACAGCAAGGGGCAGACAAAGGAAGATTGGGGAGGTCTCGCCAATGTCTCGCTTACGGCGGATTCGAGTGTGAACGTGGGCGCGTCGACCCTTTTCAGCGCCGGTACGATCGACCTGGGCGGGCATGTTCTTGACGTGACGATTAATAAGGGCCAGTACTTCATTTGCGGAAACAACCTGACGTTCACGAACGGGACCATTCGCACGCGTTCGTCGGATGTGGGCTACTTCTTGATCTTCGGCGCCCAGAACGCACGAACGGTCGACTTCGACATCGGCAGCAAGCTCGACATGCGGGCGGCCTTTGACGTGCACGACTACACGGCGAACTACTTCCGTGATGAAAATCTCGGCACGACGGCGATGAACGTGTGGGGCACGTTCCTTCCGCTCGCTTACGATGGGGAGAAGGACTACTTCTACGGCTGCACGATGCAAAACGGATCGACCATCGATCTCACGCGCCGTACGGGCGTGTGGAACGCCACGAGTTCGTTCTCGAACGGTGCGAAGGAAGTCGCCTTCGCGGCGAATGCAACGGTTACCGTGGATTTGACGGGGCGCGAAATCGAGTTCGTGAACGGAGAGGGCCTTGTGCAGATCATCGCCTGGGAAACGGAACCGCCTGCCACGACGCGGTTCAAGACCGATGCCGAAATGCGCGCGCGCGGTCGTTCTTTCGTGAAGCGTTCGGACGGCCTCTATCTGATGCGCTCGGAGTTCATCCTCTACGTTCGATAAGAACTCGAAAATCTGGTGCAGAGAAAGGCGAAAGATGTTTGCGAGCAGTCTGTTGTTGGCGGCGGCGGTTGCCGCATCGCCGCTAGTCGTGCGGGACGCGGCGACGGTGGGCGTTGACGAAGCGCGGAAGATCATTGCGGATATCGACTCCGGCCGCCCGGCGTTGATTGTCGGCGGGCCCTTCCTCTCGCGCCAGAAGGTCGATTGGAACGGCGCGCCGGCGCTTCCGACGGTCGAGGGCGTGTGGCCGGAATACAAGACGTACGTGAAAGACGATCGGGTATGCTACCTCGACCGGTTGACCGGCGAAGGATTCGGCCGCGGCAACGTATGGCGCATGAAGCGGCTCGCCAATGCGGCGGAGGCGATCCTGCTCGAGCGCCGCAAGGGCCGGCCCGAGCGCTGCGTGGCGCTCTTCGGCTACCGCAAGGCGGCAGACCTCGCGGAGCCGGGCGTGCGTGCCCGCATGGACTGGGCGCTCAAGGCGATTGGCGAAGGCGCGCTGCTTTTCGAGGCGGGTACAGATCGGTTTTCCTACGATCCCGGCGAAACGGTGACGGTTGGCGCGGGATGGCGCGGCCGGCCGAAGACGCTCGCAATCGAAATCGCGGATGCGCGTGGAACACGGGTCGTGCGGCGCGATTTCACGGCGGCGGAACTGGGGGCGGGATGCGTTTCGTTTACCTGGAAACCGGCGGCCGTGCCCGCCCGATACCATGTGAAGACCGTGCTCGACGGCGAAGACGAGATTGAACACGACTTCGCGGTTGCCCGAACGGGTCCCGATCCGCGGGAGGATTTCATTTCCGTTCGCGGGGCCGACTTCATGCTCAAGGGCGAGCCCTGGTATCCCGTCTGCATCAACTTCTTTCCCAACTACGTAGGCGGCACCGAGCGTGCCGACTACTGGAGCCAGTGGCTTGTGGACGGCTGGTATTCGCCCAACCTCGTGCGGAAGGACATCCAGAATTTCGTCGCATGCGGCGGCAACGCCGTGTCGATTCAGAATCCGGCGCCCGGCAATGAGCGCAACGTGCGCGACTTCTATCGGATTTGCCGGGAATGCGGCGTGCGGGTGAGCCAGTATGTGAACTGGGCCGATCCGCTCACGTTCGACGACGAGAAGCGAACACGGCTCGAGGAGTTTTTGAAACGGAGCGGCGCGGCGGGGAATTCCACGGTCTTCGCCTATGATACGGTGTGGGAGCCGGGGAATTCCGTATTCAGGCAGGACCGGCGCGAGGCGCTGAATGCCGCATGGCAGGCCTGGGTCGTGGCGCAATATGGGGCGATCGAGCGGGCCGAAAGCTGCTGGGGCGTCGTCTGTGGCCGGGACGCCAAGGGCCTGCTCCGCTCGCCGCCGAACGAGGCGTTCGAGGGCCGTGCGAATGAGAAATGGCGGCGGGTGATGGCCGCCTACCGTCGGTTCATGGATAATTACACGGCCCGACGGTGGAATGTGCTGAAGCGCGAATTGCGCGCGCTCGCGCCGAACCAGCTGCAGAGTTTCCGCCAGGGGAATACCCTGCCGCATGACTTCGCCCTCAACGGGCCGGTGCGCCATCTCGATTTCGTGATGCCGGAAGGCTATTCGTTTTACAATACGGACGCCCATGAAAACGCGATCGGGTGGGTGACGCGTTACATCGACGCCTACTCGGGCGGCAAGCCCATCATCTGGAGCGAGTTCGGGCGGAACGCCTGGGACGCGGCCGCACGGGCCACTGCGCCGAGGGCTCTACGCGAATGTGCCGCCTACTCGGAGCGGTTCTACCGGGCCGGTCTCGCTGCTGGGGCGAACGGCTTCTCGCCGTGGTGGTTCCCGAGCGGCTATCGAACCGACGAGCGGAGCGACTACGGTATCATGGGCCCGGACGATCGGCCGCGTCCGCCGCTCGAGATGCTGAAGAAATACGCCGGCGCGATCAAGACGCCGCGGAAACGCCCTGCGCCGACGGTGTGGATGGATTTCGACCGCGATGCGAACGGTGGCGGGTACTATCATGCGGCGTTCAATGCGGGACGTGTCGCGTTCGCTTCCGCAGCGTCCCGGCGCGCGATGCTCGGGGTACGGCTTGCAGGCGTTGGGATGACGAGCGCGGATTGTCCCGCCACGGGGCTGGGGGATGTGCCGCTCGAAGGTCGCATGCCGGTGAAATACCTTGATGCGGATTTCGATGTCTTCACCTGTCGGCGGGTTTCGCGGGCGCTGTTGAAAGTACGTGCGCAGTTGGGGAATCCGGGGCCGGCGGCTTGGAAGGGTGCGTCTTTCGGGAAGGGCGGCGTGAATCTTGTCGTCTTCGATGCGGAGAGTGGTAAGACGATTCGAACGGTGCCGCTCGCAGCCGATGTGCCGCGATTCGGCGAGAGCGAGATCCTGGAATTCGAGGTGCCGCTCGAGCCGTCCATCAGGAAAATCGCCTTCATGCCTGAGGCGGCCGGGCGATTCCGCTTCGGGGAGCGGCGGGAGGTGGTGCTGGGCGCATGGGCCGATGAGGCCGATGTGTCGTTGAGCGGCGAGGGATGGCGCTTCACGAAGGATCCGTCGTGTACGTTGAAGGCGGAGGCGCCGAACTTCGACGATACGGGCTGGGAGGCGGTACGGGTGCCGCACGATTGG
>JAZLJP010000206.1:0-4307 GCA_045617985.1 Kiritimatiellia bacterium | reverse complement strand
AACCGTCGGTGCCGGTGCGGGGGCCGAAACCTTCTCCGGCGCCACCGGCGTAACCGTACGCGGCGCGAGAAGCTGCGCGTACTTGTCATGTTCCTCTTCCGGGTTGTCCCCCACATTGGCGTAGGAGATCGCGAGCTCCTTGCGGCGCTGCACCTGGTCCTCCACCGGATGCTGCACCCAGTGGTCGGGACGCGCGTGCGACGGCGGACTCCACTTGCCGTAGAACGGGCAGTTGAGGTCGATCCACTCGTAGATCTTCCCCCACGCCTGATCGTCGAGCTTCACGCCGAAGTGCCCCTTCTCGAGCATCTGCACGAGCGGGCTCGTGGAGGCGTGGTAGTCCATCTGCGGAAGCATCGTCTCTTCGCTTTCCGGGCCGGGGCGGTGGATGTACGGATGCATGACGCGATACGCCTCTTCGGCCGTCCCCATCCAGAGGCGCTTGCCGCTGAGGTTCGTCTCGTCCTTGTAGCCGCCCTGGTCGGCCTTCGCAAGCGGAGACTTCTCCTTGTCGCCATGGCACGAGAGGCAGTACTTCTTCACCACCGGGAACATCTCGTTCGCAAAACCCCACGGGCGGATGCCGTCGCCATCCGGGTGCTTGATCTGCTGGATCTCGCCCTTGAAGTACTTTTCATCGGCGATCGTACGCTTCGTGTGGATGGAGGAGCGGTTGTCTTCATGGCAGCCCGTGCACGACACCCGCTCGCCCGGCATGCCCACGATCCACGAACGCATGAGCTGCACCGAACGACCCTTCTCGTCGAGCGGCTGTACCGCAATCGGCACGTTCGCCGGCATTTCGAAACAGCAGCTGCCGTCCGCCTCCACGTCCACCGTGCCGAGGATGCGCTTCACATCCCAGCTCGATTCCACGCGGTCGAGGCCGGTCTTCGAGTGGCCGCCCGTCTTGTGGTAGCCGTAGTGGTAGCTGAAGAGACGCAGCTTCTTCACCGTACCGCGCGGAATGCCCGCAAGGCCGGGGCCGTTGTAGATGTCGGCCACGTGCACGCTGCAGGTCGTCTTGCCCTTCACCGAACGATCCGGGATGATCGGGGGGCGCTTGCGCGCCACGAACGGCATGGGTTCGCAGTAGAGACCGTCCTCGGCCTCGGCGATGAGCGTGATGTTGTCGAAGACGTCCACGAGGTAAAGGCCCATGAGCGCATCCGGCGCGGTCTTGACCGTGGCGAGCATGTACTTCTTATCCAACGGATGCGGATGCGCGAAGTAGGGCTTGCCGCGCGCGAACTGGTTCATCGTGTACGGGTCGCGCATATCGCCCTCGACGTCCTCGCCCCAGCCCGGGAACTCATGCACGAGGCCCGTCTTCTCCTTCGGATAGCGCACCGTGGGGATGCGCAGGGTATGGCGCGCAGGGCCCCAGTCGCGGTCTGGCGGTTCATACTTGAAGGGATAGGCGCGCGCGAGGGTGGGATCCACCTGGAACATGCGGCCGACTTCGGCGCGGTCGTGATGGCCGCCGCCGATCATCGTGATCAGGTGCGGATCGCCCGGCACCGCCTTCGCCCAGTAGAAGAACGTCGGCACGAAGGAGTTCGAGCCCCACACGGAGAGCTGGCCGATACCGTCGGGATTGCACGTCATGAGCACGCGGCTCCAGTAGTGCGGCTGGTCGGAATATTCCCAGCGCGTATAGAGGATGCGGCCGTCATGCGTGATGTTCGGCGTGTAGTCGGAATCCTGCTCGTAGGTGAGCTGGCGGATCTCGCCCGTCTTGCGGTCCTTGCGATACAAGACGGCCATCGGCATGTTGCCGTCTTCGCACGGCAGGAACTGGTAGGAGGCCGTGCCGAGCATCACGAACTGGTCGGGGTTCGGCAGATAGCAGGCGTCCCACCACTGGATGTCCTTGTGTTCCTCGGGCGAAACAAGCGTCGCCTTCTGGTAGGGAAGGTTCGGGGAAAGCGCGCCGAAATCGGTCTTGATTTCGTAGATGCCGAAGAGGTTGTTGAAGCCGCGATAGCTCGTGAAGAGAATGCGCGAGGCGTCGAAGTCGAGATCGATATCGCGCACGATCGAGGTACGATCCGCCGGCTTGTAGAGCGCGCGGAAGGTCGGCTTCGTGCGGATATCCGAAAGAACGCCGATTTCATTCTCGAAGCCCGTACGCGGGCCCACCATGTGGTTTTCCGCGTTGAGGCCCGTCATGCCCGAGCCGCGGCCGCCGAAGGCGCCGCGCGGGTTGCCGATCTTGCGGTGCACGCAGAGGATCTTGTCGAAGTCGAGAATCGGGTTCGCGAGCATCGCCTGGCGGTAGGCTTCCACGCGGCCGACGGCGGCGGCCTTCGCCGCTTCGTCGTCGCCGTTCAGCGCCGCCTTCGTCTCGTCGAGCGTTGCGATGAGCGCCTCGACGGCCGCGTTGTAACGCGCGTAATCGTACTTCGGATTGGTCTTCAAATCGGCCATCGCCCGCCGCGCCGCAGCCGGCGTAAAGCGAAGGAGCTGTTCCTTCGCACGGCGCACCGCCGCTTCGTCTGGCGCCGCCCACGCGGTGCAGAGGGCCATCACGGCCGAGAGGGTGAGAATACTACGTGTCGTTTTCATAGGTTTCATTCCTTAAACTTTCGTCACGAGGCCGTTGCGCGCGGCATAGAAGCCGCCGAGCCATTCGGCTTCGCCCGTACCATTGGCGAAGACGTTCTCCGCAGGATTCCAGTCGAATCCCGTGTCGTGCACATAGCTGAGCTGGAGCAGATTGCACAGAATCGCCGAACGCGCGCCCACTTCCGCGCGGGAGTTGGGCTCCTGGCGCGACTTGCAGCAGTTCACGAGGTCGGCCGGGTGGTTGTTCGACTTGTAGAGCTTGATCGGCGCCTTCTTGAGGTTGAAATGCTTGACGGCCTTGTTGACCGCGTCGAGAAGGCTCCGGTCGGACGCCCCGCGCTCGCTGGGGTTCCACATGCCGATCTTGCGCAAGCCCGGGATGTCGCCGGTGTTGAAGCGCTTCAGCTCTTCAACGGGGAACTGCTCGATGCCCTTCCCGAGCCACACGGCGAAGACGCCGCGATCCACCGCCACCACGCCTTCCGTGCCGTAGAACACGTCGACGTAGTTCATCTTGCGATGCGGCACATGGCGGATTTCAGCGCCGTTCGCGAAAACGAGCCGCGCGTCGCTCTGCCGACGGCCGCCGTCAATCGGATTCGTGGAGGGCGCGAGATTCGACTTGAGAATCTTCACGGGCCCGCTTTCGTCCATGCCAAGGCCCCACTGCGCGATGTCGAGATTGTGCGCGCCGAAGTCCCCCACGCCGCCCATGCCGAAATAGTCGTGGCCACGCCAGAACCCGGGGAAATTATGGTGCACCCCGCGCGGCGAGAGCTTATCGGAATACTTGACGAGCGGCGCCGGGCCGCACCAGAGATCCCAATCCACGTCCGGATTCGGCGCGCCTTCCTTCGCCGCATTCGCGGGATTCTCGTAGTCGCGCGGCGGCCGGGAGGGCCCGCCGAACACCGCATCGACCCGCTTCACGTCGCCGATGAGGCCGTTGCGCACGATTTCGCACGCGGTGCGGAACTCGATGCCGCTGCGCTGCATCGCGCCGGTCTGCAGGAGACGGCCCGTCTTCTTCGCAACGGCCATGACCACCTTCGCTTCATTGACCGTATGCGTGAGCGGCTTTTCGCAGTAGACGTCCTTACCCGCCTTCATCGCCTCCACGGCGAGATAGGCGTGCCAGTGGTCGGGCGTGGCGATACACACCATGTCGATCGACTTGTCGGCCAGAATCTCGCGGTAGTCCCGCACGGCCCGGCAGACGTTCTTGGGCACGCCGAGCTGCGGATTGCGCGCGTAGTAGTTGTTCACCACGCGTGTACGCTCTTCGCGCCGCGCACGGTCGCAATCGCACACCGCCGTCACCACGAGATCCTGCGCGAGGAACTGGTGAAGGAGATAGCGCCCCTGCACGCCCGCGCCGATGAGCGCCATGTTCAGGCGCCCATTGGCGTATTTGGCATGGGAAATAAAGGGAAACGACAAAGCGCCCGCAAGCCCGCCCTGAAGGAAGGTGCGGCGCGAAAGGTCTAATGCGTGGTTTTTCATGAGGATATTATATCAAAAATGAACACTTCAATCAATCGTCCACCACGATGCGGAAACCGACGTCGTAGACGGGAGCGTAGGGCCGATAGGCGCGGCGGAAGGACGCCGTTGCGAGCTTCGGGCGCGAATACCACGACCCGCCGCGCACCACGCGCCTCTCGTCGCCGTCCGGGGCGTTGCGCCCGTCGGCCGCCGCGTACGGATAGGGCACGTACTTCGACTGCGTCCACTCCCAC
>JAZLJP010000205.1:0-2421 GCA_045617985.1 Kiritimatiellia bacterium | reverse complement strand
GAGTAGGCGAAAACGGCCGCCCAAATGTCAAGACATTGTAGACGGAAATGTCAAGAGAATGTCGAGGAGGCACGGAGAACCCCGACAAACCACCCTGGCGTGGGGACTGTCCCCCTTGGTGCTTGGCGCTTTGGCGTGGGGGCTGTCCCCCTTGGAGGTTGCCCTGGCGTGGGGACTGTCCCCCCTTGGGGCTTAGAATATATTACATTTTCCATACTTTTCTACTTCCTTATTCGGACTCGTTTTTTGCCTCTGGATTTGATATAATCATGCTCACGCTCTTTTTGAGGAGCGGCATCTTTTCGCGTAAATAAAAGAAGGCAGTTATGAACGAGGAAGCATTCAAGAAGGTCGAAGCCGCCGTGGCGGCGTCGAAGGACATGACGATCAAGGATCTCTTTGCGGCGGATCCCGACCGTGCGGCGAAGTACACGCTCACGGCGGCGGGCTGGACGCTCGACTATTCGAAGAACCGCATCGATGCGAAGGTGATGAAGGCCCTCATCAAGCTCGCCGAAGCCTCGAATCTCAAGGAAGAGATCGAGAAGATGTTCACCGGCAAGAAGATCAACGAGACGGAAGCGCGGGCCGTTCTCCACACGGCGCTTCGCAACTGCGATCCGAAGGCCAAGGTGAAAGTGGATGGCAAGGACGTGATGCCGCAGGTGCGCAAGGTGCTGAAGCAGATGGGCGACTTCGCCGATGCGGTGCGTACGGGCAAGCACAAGGGCTTCACCGAGAAACGCATCAAGTACATCGTCAACATCGGCATCGGCGGCAGCGATCTCGGCCCCGTCATGGCGACGCTTGCGCTCAAGCCGTTCTCGAAGCGGTCGATCAAGAACTATTTCGTTTCGAACGTCGACTCCACGCACCTCGCTGAAATCCTCCGCGAAGTGAAGGCCGATCAAACGCTCTTCATCGTCGCCTCGAAGACGTTCACCACGCAGGAGACGATGACGAACGCCAACAGCGCGCGCGCGTGGCTCATCGAAAAGCTCGGGAAGAAGGAGGCCGTTGCCAAACACTTCGTGGCGCTCTCCACGAACGAGCCGGAAGTCGTGAAGTTCGGTATCGATCCCAAGAACATGTTCGCGTTCTGGGACTGGGTGGGCGGCCGCTATTCGCTGCCGAGCGCGATCGGGCTCTCCCTCATGCTCTCCATCGGGCCGCGTAATTTCCAGCGTCTTCTCAAGGGCTACTGGAAGATGGATAAGCACTTCCGCACGGCGAGCCTCGGGCGCAACCTGCCTGTCGTCATGGCGCTCCTCGGCATCCTCTACACGAACGTCTATGGCGCGGAAAGCTATTGCGTGCTTCCGTACGACCAGTACCTGAGCCGTCTGCCGGCCTATCTACAGCAGCTCGATATGGAATCGAACGGCAAGAGCGTGACGAAGGACGGGAAGCGCGTTTCCTACGCGACGGGCCCGATCGAATGGGGCGAGCCCGGCACGAACGGCCAGCACAGCTTCTATCAGCTCATCCACCAGGGTACGCACCTCATTCCATGCGACTTCATCGGCTTCTGCAAGACGCACAATCCGATTGCCGACCACCACGACAAGCTCATGGCGAACCTCTTCGCGCAGACCGAGGCGCTCGCGTTCGGGCTCGACTACGAGGCGGCGAAGGCGTGGTGCAAGAGCGAAGGAACTTCCGAGAAGGTGGCCCCCTACCGCGTGTTCGAAGGAAACCGGCCCACGAATACGCTTCTTGCCGATGACCTCACGCCCGAGACGCTCGGCTCGCTCATCGCGCTTTACGAGCACAAGGTGTTCACGCAGGGCGTGATCTGGAACATCTACTCGTTCGACCAGTGGGGCGTGCAGCTCGGCAAGCTCCTCGCGAAGAACGTGTTGAAGGACCTCACGGCGAAGAAGGCCGGCACGAAGCACGATTCGTCCACGAACGCCCTCATCGCGCGTTACCGCAAGGTTTTGGGACGCTAAGGAAATGGGCACCGGCGCGAGAATCATCGGAATCGGCGCCCAACTGTGCGGCTTCGCGGCCGCACTTGCGGCGGGCTGGTTCATTCATGCCATCTGGGGCGGCGGCGTTAAAGCCGCGCCCCGTGGCGTTGCGCTCGTGCCGTCCGTCGCCGTGGGCGAGGTCGTTGCCGAACGTTTCAATCCTCCGGAGGAATTCATCGGTCACGTGGAACCCGTGCAGGAGGTCGATATCCTCCCGCAGATCGAAGGCTACGTGAAGGAAGTGAAATTCGCCGAGGGCGACGAGGTGAAGGCGGGCGACCTCCTCTTCATGATCGACGACGAGCGCTACGCGGCCGACGAAGGCGTGGCGAAGGCGGAACTCGTTTCCGCGAAGAGCAAGGTCGTACAGGCCGAAGCCGCCGTCGAGCGGGCGAACCGCCTGCTGCGGCGCCTTCGGGCGGGCGCTGCGGGGGGCACTACGCCGACG
>JAZLJP010000204.1:0-2146 GCA_045617985.1 Kiritimatiellia bacterium | reverse complement strand
CGCCTGTTCGATTGGTTGATTGTCCCTGCGGGGGCGGGGCCGAATGCTCGATTGCCTGGTTGCTCGATCGTTCCGGCGGGGGCGGGGCCGATTGGTCGACTGTTTGTTTGTGCGATTGGTCGGTAGCGGGATGGAGGGCGCAGGAAATCGTGCGGATGATGGCCTCGCGCACGTCGCCGGGGCGGCGGAAGCGGACTTCGCGCTTGGCGGGGTGCACGTTTACGTCCACCTGCGTGGGCGGGAGGTCGATGAAAAGAACGAGCACGGGGCGCGCCTCTTCGCGGGTGCGCGGGTAGGCTTCGCGCAGCGCATAGGCGATGGCGGGGGCGGTCGCGGGGCGGCCGTTCACGAAAACGAACTGGTCGCGGCGCAAGGCGGAGTCGGCGCCCGGGCGCTCGATGTAGCCGTGAACGCGCACGTCGCTTTCGCTGGAAGGGGAGGCGCCCACGGGGAGGAGCGATTCGGCGAAGGGGGCGCCGAAGAGGTCGCGGATGCGTTCTTCGAGCGTGGCGCCGGGCGGGAAGCGATAGGTTTCGCGTCCGTCGAGGATGAGCGTGAAGCCCACATCGGGATGGGCGAGGGCGTGCAAGGTGAAAGCGGCGCGGATGTGGGCTTCTTCCGTTGCGAAGGCGCGGAGGAATTTGCGGCGTGCGGGCACGTTGCAGAAAAGGTCGCGCACGTCCACGCAGGTGCCGGGCGGTGCGCCGCAGTCCTTCACCTCGGCGAGGGTGCCGGCGTTGACGACGAGGCGCGTGCCGGCCTCGTCGGCCGCGCGGCGCGTCGTGAGCGTGAAGCGCGAGACGGAGGCGATCGAGGGGATGGCTTCGCCGCGGAAGCCGAGCGTGTCGATGCGTTCGATGTCGTCCACATCGCGGATCTTGGAGGTCGCCTGGCGTTCCAGGGAGAGAAGCGCGTCCTCGCGGGTCATCCCCGAGCCGTCGTCGCGCACGGAAACGAGGGTACGCCCGCCGGCGACCACGGTCACCTCGATGCGGGTGGCGCCGGCGTCGAGCGCGTTCTCCATCAATTCCTTCAAGACGGAAGCGGGGCGTTCCACCACTTCGCCGGCGGCGATTTTATTCGCCACGTGGAGGGGCAGAAGGCGGATATGGCCATCACGTTGCATGACGAGATGCGACCTCAACGATCAAGCGTAAGCTGTTTGCGCATGAAGGTCGGCACGTCCAGATCCTCGTCGTTCCACAGCGTCTTTTCGGCGTGGCGGAAACGTGAATTCGAAGCCCGCTCGCCGGTGAGCCTGGCGTTGCCATGTGCGGCGGGGCGGCCGGGCGCCGAAGCGCTTTCCTCGAAGAGGAGCACGACCACGGAGAGACGCCCCGAGAACGTGGTCTCGTCGTTGACCGTGCCGAGCTCGAGCGTGGCGTGCGGGCCGAAGGCGGCGGTGAGGCCGGAGGAGATGGTGGCGACTTCCGAGAGCCGCAGGTCGTCGCCGGCCAAAACGCCCACGAGCATCGTCCGCACAGGGGGGCGGGTTGCATCGTGCTTGATGAGCGGATGTTCGGCGAGCGTTGCGAGAATCTGTTGGGTACGGGCCTCGCCGCTTGCGGTGGCGGTGGCGAACCGGGCGCGGCCGCAACCGGTAAGGATGTTCCGCAGGCGTTCGGCGTCGAGGCGAATGTAGCCGGGCTTTTCGAGAATGCGCCAGAGGAGGGTGACGCCGGAGGCGAGCGTATCGACGCCGCGGATGAGGGCGTCTTTCATGTTGTCCGAGGCCGTGCCGGCAACGAGCTGGTCGAGCGGCAGAAGAACGGAAACATCGGCATGCTGGCAGATCGGGCCGGCCGACGTCTTTGCGAGGCGGGTACGGTCTTCGCCTTCAAACGCAAAGGGAAGCGTGGCGAAAAGCAGGGTGACGATGCCGAGCGTGTGGAGGTGTTTCAGAAGTTCGCCGGTGGCGCCGCCGCCGGTACCGCCGCCGAGGGCGGTGACGACAACGGCGGTGCGCACGCCTTCGAGGGCGGGGTCGAGGAGCGAAGGGTTGTCCTGGAAGGAGGCGCGGGCCGAGGCGGGTTGACCGCCCGTGCCGCGGCCGGCGAGACGATTGCCGCCGAGCAGGGTGAAGTGCACATCGCCGTTCGCACCGGTGGCGGCATCCGTATCGAGAATGATGGCGCGGATGTCGGAG
>JAZLJP010000203.1:0-11027 GCA_045617985.1 Kiritimatiellia bacterium | reverse complement strand
ACGGCGAATCCGTCGTCGCTGATCGTCGACAATGGCACGCTCACCGCCACGGACCGCATCTTTGTGGGCTGGGAGGCGAAGCACACCCATTTCCAGCTGCATGCGGGCGAAGCGGCGGTCAAGGACATGTACATCGCCTATGGCTGGAAGGGCGGGGCCGGCTACCACAACCGCTTCACGCAGGATGCGGGTTCGCTCACCATCACGGCCGGCGGCTTCAAGGGGAATCCCTATGGCCAGGCGGGTGTGGTGCTGGAGGGTGGTTCTCTGAAGCTGGCCTCGAATTCGTCCAACCGTGCGATGATGCCGGTGGTGTTCGGCGAGCGCGAGGGCAAGAGCTACGCGATGGACATCGAGGACCACACGGTAGCGTGGAACACGGGCCTTGCCGGTGAATCCGCCGTGACGCTCAACGGTTCGGGTTCGTTCACCAGCGGCTATCAGGGCAACGGCCTGCAGGGCATTCCCCGCGGCAAGTGGACGATCGCCAACACCGGGACCAACGACCTTTCGGGTGCGGCGGGTTTCGCGGGCGGACTCGAACTCGCGGAGAACGTGCAGGCGACGGTCAACATGTCGGGCAAGTCCCTCGTGAGCGCGTTCAGCATGACGAGCGCCTCGATCGACCAGTCGGTGGCGATCCTCCCCGCCGGCCGGCTCGCGTTCTATGCGCCTTCCGACTTGAAGCTGCTGCACACGTACTACGGCACGGAGATTGTCCCCAAGGGCACGATCCAGTATCGTGGACGCTTCTACGTCGAGGAAGAGGGCGCCTACACCTTCGCGGGCGGCTACGACGACTCGCTGCGGCTTGCCATCGACGGCGTGGAGGTGCTTCGCACCACGTCGGCCGGACAGCTCGCGGCGGGCTCGGTGGCCCTGACGGAGGGATGGCACACGTTCCGCATCGATGCGTGCCAGACCGGCGGCGCGTCGGGTCCGGTGAGCGGCCCCTGGCGTGAAAACAACATGGCGCTGGGCTGGATGAAGGGCGAGAGCACGTCCACCGACGTGGAGGGCTATGCCCGCTTCGACGGTGAGCATTTCCAGATGACGCCCGATGCCGGCACGTTCCGCGTTCGTCGGAGCTGGCGCAGCGGGTTGAACGACAATTGGGCGACGAATGAACTTTGGGATGAGATCATCCTCACGGACACCATTACCGACGTCAACCAGAACAAGCCCTCGTCCGAAACGCCGCAGAACTATGGCACCACCCGCTTCGACGGCTGGTTCTATGTGAACGCCAACCAAGTGGGATCGTGGTATTTCTGGAAGAGCTATAACGGCCAGATGGATATGACGATCGACGGCACGCGCATTGGATTCAACGGTACGGGCAACCAGATCTATGCGACGAAGATCACGCTCGCCGAAGGTTGGCATCGGTTCGAGACGCGGTTCTACAATACGTCGACCTCGAACTGGGGTGCCGCGCCTTATAGCAATCATTACAACTACGGCGGACTTTCCGTGGAGATCAAGGGCAACGGCAGCTGGCCGCAGTTCTTCAATCCAAACAACTTCCAGTTCCGCGCCGACGATCCCGCGAACGATACGCTGGCACCGGGCCTCGCGGGGGTGACCACGCTCGGGGCGGGCAGCGTGCTCGCGAATACGGCCACTGATGGCGTGTGCCCGATCTCTGGCACGCTCGCGGGTGCCGGTACCTTGTCGGGTGCGTTCGCTTTTGTGGGGGACGCGAACGAATGGCGCGTCTCCGGCTCGGGCGCGGAATTGGCGCTGGAAGGCGTGGTGAAATTCAAGAATGTGCCGGCGGATGCGCTGGCGGAACTGAAGAAAATCACGGTGAAGTTCGACGGTGTGGACTCGCACGGTTTCTACAAGATCGGCCATGCGCCCGGCGCCGTCGTCTCGGCGATCACGCTGGAAGTGCGCAATTCGGAAGACGTGCCGCAAGACGGCTGGAAGTTGGTGCAGGGGGCGGATGGTCTGCGCATCGTCAATCGTTATCGTGAAGGCACGATAATTTTGGTGAGGTGATACCCGGAAAGGCAGGCTGAAAATGTCCATGTGTCGGACTTCCTACAACATTGTCGTGGGGATTCTTGCGTTCGCGGGGCTGTCGGCCCTGGGAATGGAGAAAGTCGATTTGAACGGCGTTTGGGACTTTCGGTTTGAGCAGAACCGATCGCTTGAGGCGCTCGTTCTGCCCGACTTCCAGCCTGATGACAAGATGATCGTGCCCGGTGCCTGGGATGCGATGTCGCATTACTACAACCAGCGCGGCACGGGGTGCTACCGCCGTCGCTTCACGCTTGCGCAGGCGGTGCCGGGAGGGTTCCTCGTCGTCGACGGTGCAAGTGTGCGTTCGAAATATTGGCTTGACGGACGCGAGATCGGCATCAGTCGCCTGCCTTGGGGGCGTTTCGAGTTTGCGACGGGTCCGCTCGCGGCGGGCGACCACGAGCTTGTCGCCGCCGTGGATTCGATTGTGGACAACAAGAAGGTGAAACTTTTCTGGGATTTCTACGACTTCTA
The DNA here is from genome assembly GCA_045617985.1 of Kiritimatiellia bacterium. Lineage (GTDB taxonomy): Bacteria > Verrucomicrobiota > Kiritimatiellia > RFP12 > UBA1067 > RUG572. Next base: position 8,525 of record JAZLJP010000203.1, on the reverse strand, counting down.
TGCCTTCGGAGGTTTTCATCGCGGCATCTGGCTCGACTTGCAGAACCGCGAATCGGAGTTGCGCCGGGTGTTGGTTCGCACGCGCGACTACCAGACGGGAACGGTCGAGCTGGAGGCCGTGTATGCCCAGCGGGGGCCGGCGGACTTTACCGCCGAAGTCGTCTTCGACAGAGGCAAGCCGCAAACCGTCGCCTTCAAGGCGCGCCGCGCGACGGTGAAGGTGCCCGGGTTCAAGCTCTGGAGTCCCGAAGAGCCCAACCTCCATACGGTGGATGTGCGGAGCGCTGAACTCGGGTCGGTGACGGCGCGCTTCGGCGTTCGTCAGGTTGGCACGGCCGACGGCAGGGTTACACTCAATGGACAGAAGGTCTATTTGAAGGGTGTCAACCGCCACGAGTCGCACTACGAATTCGGGGTGACGACGCCGAAGCAGTTGATGTACGAAGACATCCGCAACCTCAAGGACCTTGGAGGAAATTTCATCCGCGGCAGCCACTACGCGCAGAATGACGACTTCCTGACGCTCTGCGACGAACTGGGGGTTCTCGTGTGGGAGGAGTCGCTGGGATGGGGAAATGGGCCCAAGCAGTTTGACGACCCCGATTTCTGCGGCCTGCAAGAATATCAGACGCGGCTGATGGTGCGCAATTCCATCAACCATCCGTCCGTGATCATCAGCGCCTTCCTCAACGAACCGCAGTCAGGGCGCCCAGGGTGTAAGAAACTTGTCGACCGGCTCATCCAGACCATCCGCGCCGAGGACTCCGGTCATCTCGTGACCTTTGCCTGTAGCCATTGGAAGGACGACATCTCGCACGCGAATACCGATTTGATCGCGTACAACGTCTATCCCGGCTGGTATTCCCATCAGCTGTCGAGCGGCTCCACCGAGGAACTGCGCGCGAACATCCGCCAGTGCCACGACGAGGTCGTCAAGCGGTTTCGTTCGATGTACAAAGACAAGCGCCCGATCATCGTCAGCGAGACAGGCGTGAAGGCCGACTATGGCGCGCGCGATCCGCGCGGCAAGTCGCAGTACTCCGAGGACTTCCAGGCCGAGTACGAGCGTTTGATGCTGGAGGAGATCTTCGCCAATCCCGAGATTTCGGGCATCGCCATCTGGCAGTTCACCGATGCGAAGACCTACACGCGGCGTACGCCGGGAATGATCATGCGCTCGTACGGAATCAACACGGGTGGTCTTTACGACCTTTATCGACGCCCGAAATTGGTTGTCGAGGAAGTCCGTAAGGCATTCAAGGAAAAGAAGTGATGCGACCTTTTATTGAATCATTGAAGGCGTTCGCCTTGCTACTCGTTGTTTGGGGCGTTTCGTTCGTGCAGGCTGCCATGGGGCCGGCGACGAACGAAGTGCCCAAACTCGTTTTCGGCGCGGTTAGCGATACGCACATCATGATGTCCTTCCGCGGGAGGGGGTTCTCCGGGCGTTTGAACGGAGAAGGATTCGAACAGGCGCTGAAATGTTTTCGCGAGGCGAATGTCGATGCGGTTGTGCACTGTGGCGACTGGGCGCATCGGGGTCACATCCGCGAGATGGAACTTTCGCGCGTGGTCTGGGACCGGGTGTTTCCGAAAGATTCGCTGCCGAACGGAAAGAAGGTCGCCAAGCTTTTCGTCACCGGCAACCACGACTACTTTGACGTTAACGCCAAGTCACTGGGCGTGTATAAGTGTCTGGAGATTGCGAAGACGAAGATGCTCTGCCGTGACATGCCCCGGCAATGGAAGCGCATCTGGGGAATCCCCTTGACGGACGACGGATACAAGTACTGTCATCACTATGAGGTCAAGGGCTACCATTTTCTGGCCCACCATTGGTCGGACAAGAACTACAGAGAATTGATCGACTTTTCCCAGAAACTCAAGGATCGCGGCGTCCTCAAAGAAGACGAGCCGCTGTTTGTGCTGACCCACTCGGTCTTGACGGCCCGTGCGCGCGGGCATCTCAGCAAGAACTTCTCAACGGGAATCAACTTGTTTGGACATTGGCACACGCCGCATACGAACATTAACTTTTCCGTGCGCAGTGAAAAATCGCGGATGAAAAGCGTTCAAATTCCGTGTTCGCGAAAGGATTGTCCCACTCGCCACGGCTACATCGTCAAGGTCTACGAGAAGTGGATCGTCTTCGAATGCTGGGATTTCGATGCGAAGCGCAAGATTCGGCCCGATTGGGTCAGGCCGATCGCTCCGCCGCGGAAGAATTCCGATGCGGCTTCGGGGGCAACCGTACCTCCGCTCACACGGCGGCACTTGGTTGAGGAGTGCAAGAAGATGAAAAAGACGAAAGAGGTCTGGTTCGAGGCGAAGCTTGGCTCGAAGCACTCTTCCCAACCTTCGAATCCGCCTACAAATCCCTCGGTGACAAACTCCGCCCGAAAGTTTATGCGTATGGTTTCTTGAGACAGTAAAATAGAGGGGCTTCATCAATCATGGTCGAAAGTGTTCGGTCAATTTGTGTCAATACGGTCTACGCCTGCGCAGCAGGGGTCGGGGTTGGATTCGTCGCTTACATCCTTACGCGCGGGGCGAGGGTCGTTTCCGGTGGGGCAAAGTGCGTTACGGCGTTGGGGCTTGCAGGATCGCTCGTCATTGGCGGAATGGTCGTGACGAGCGTTCGTGTCGCAGGTGCCAAGACGAACGACACTCAGCAGGTCGGCGGAGATCTTTCGAATACAAACGGTGTTGGACAAGTTGAGGGGGGTACGAATGGTGTCGAACAGGTCGGAGGAGATGATTCGGGAACGAACGCTCCGCCAAATCCGCCTGCACTCCCCTTGCTAGGTTTGCGCCTTGGCAACCCGCCACCTGCGGTTTCCTTCGTTACGGATGAAGACATTTCAAACCAATGGCGCGTCGTTTCCGTGAGTTCGAACGTGTTGGCATCTTCGACGTTCACGACGCCGCCGCACGCGACGGTGTGGGAGGATGCGCGGGACTTCGGCGCAGGCTGGGGCAGCTGGAAGATTCCCTTTGGCGGCTGGCGCTTCACCTACGGCGACGTCGGCTGGACGAACGGCTTTGCGTGGGTCGAAGGCTACTTCCGCTCGTGTTTCAACAGCCGCGCGAACGAGATCCGGCTCTTGAGCGACCGCCTCGCGCTCTGCCCTGCCGCGAACTGGTCGCGGTACAATCTTGCGGCAAGCCGCGCCTGGTCTGTGACGAACGATGTCGGCGGTCTCGTCGTTACGTTCGAGAACGCGGCGATCGCGGACGATCCGACGAAGATCGCGAGCGTGCAGATGGAGCTCTTCCCGCGCACGGGCGAAGTCGCGCTGCGGTACGACCTTGCGAATGTCGGCGAGGCAACCTACACGGCGGGGCTCGTGGTGGACGGTACGAACCACTTCGTCGAAGTCGGCGCGGAGACGCGCGAAGTCGTGTTCCAGCGAGTCCATCCTCAGGATTGGGACATGGACGGGCTGCCCAATTCGCTCGATCCGGAACCGCGGAATCCGACAGCGGGTGTAGATTACAACCAGAACGACACATGGGCGATGCTGGCCTTCCCGAGCAATGCGGCGGAAATCGCCGCGCTCGGCTTTGCGGCGTGGGTACGGCAGCGCGCCGCCGATCCGAATCGCCGGCTGGTCGCGCTGAAGGTCGCCTCGAAGGAGGGAGCGTACCCTGTGTGCCTCAACTTCGGGAATACGCAGGTGATGTGCGACGGTACGAAGGAAATTCTTTTTCCCATCGACTGCGGTGCGCGCTATCCGGTTTCGGTCTCGGGTGGTGAACTCGCACTAATTTCCGTACCAGGTGCCGCGTTGTGGGACATGAGCTGGTTTGAAGGATGTGGGCCATGGAAGTTCAGCGTGGACGACGTGTCCGTGTGCCTTGAGTCGGTTTCGTCCGGGTGGCTCTGCCGCACGGCCGAGGTTGAGGTTGACGGGCTGGACGGTGCCCATTTCTTCCTCGGCGACAGTCGGACCGTCACGGCGGTCGTGACGAACTGCCATGCGGATGCGTACATCGACTGCACTTGGACAGGCGACGAAGGCGTCACGTTTTCGAACAGGCACTCGCTGGAGACTCTTGTCTGCTGGAACGTCACCAACGCTCTCGCGTGGGCGACGAACTACGTGGATCTTGTGACGACCTACGCGGGCGGCTATTCGGTTACGAACCACCAGGTGTTCACGGTCGGCACGCAGTCGGAGCCCGACACCGATTTTTCGCTCGACTGCCAGAAGGTGTTCTTCGTGAACGAGAACGAATACGAAAGGGATACCTACGTTCCGGACTACATGCCCGAGCGCATCCGCCCCGTCACGGTGAGGCTTCGCGGGGCGTCGGGTTTGAAGGGAAGCGTTTCGTTCTCCGTCTCCGAATGGAGTCCCGACGACGTTTTCTCGGAGGAAGAGGGGGCCGTTCTCTTCCAGGTCGTCGACGGCGTCACGAACCGGATGTTCGGCACATCGGTCGTCCCCCTGGAAGTCGGGGCGGAGTGCATTGGCCGGGAGGACACCGAAACGGTTCTCATGTCGTGCCCCTCGACGGGGAAGGGCGTGCTTCTTGCGACGCTCACGCTGACGAACGGATGTACGATGTCCCGGTCGGCGCCGTTCAAGGTCGTCGATCCGATCCGCAGGCTGGTCACGACGGAGAAGCTCGGCGGGCGCCCCGTCAATCCTTCGCGGCTGGTCTGGGGGACGAACGCCGTGCTGCATGTCGATGCGTTCGGAGGGGGCGACGGCCTGTCGCCGGAAGATGTCCGCTGGAAGGTTCTGGAGGGCCCTGGCGAGCTCGCGAACTCGAATGGATTCTACAACGTGGTCACGCCCACGGCGGGAAGTGGTGTCGTAAAGATCGAGGCGAGGATGAACGACGACGAGATCCAGCCGACCTTCGAGCTGCCGGTCGTCCGTGAGCGCGTGGTCCCTTTGAGGTTCTTTGTCGTTGAACCACCAGAAGATGACCGTAATGAGACTTGGAAACCTTCCGAAATACAGGCCTGCCTTGACGAGGCCAATTGGATATTCCAGCAGGTCGGGATAAGATTCGAGGTGCTCGGTCCTGTCGAATACGGCCTTCCTTCAGAACATTGGGCTGTTGGCAGGTCAGTCGCAGTTTCCAACGCAACAGGCGACGTTACGAGGGTGATCGCACCTGATGCCGTCCGTCTTCTCGGATATTATCAGAACAAGCCTGACTACGTGACGAATGACTGTATCGAAGTCTATTTTACAGGGACGATCACGGATAAAAGGACAGTTGCGTATGCCTCGAAACTGGGGATTGTCATAAGCCGGCGATGTGCAGCATTCGGATTTGCACACGAGCTGGGCCACGCGCTTGGTCTGAATGATAGCTATCCGACGATAGAAGAGGATCGAAACGGCGAATTTCCCCCAGTCTGCATACATAGTATCCCCGACGCGGGGCGGCCGGTGGATCGGCTTTATTTCTGCAATGGTGTGCGCGACTGGGGACGCGAAAGCGGACGGGGGGTCTATTCGCCCATAGATCGTCGGGTGGAAATTGGCACCCGGATGCTCATGTATGGCTTTGACGCAGGTTTCTCCCACTGGGACATCCCCGACGGGATGGTGGAGAGTCTGTTCGGCTACGGCGAAAATCCTTTCATCCCGGTCAATGCCAGGGTTGGCGCGGACCACATCAAGAAGACGAATGCGGAGGTCTATACAAAATGAAGACGTTTGTTTGCTTTTTTCTGGCGATGCTTCTGGCCTGTCCTGTCGTGTTGCTGGCGAACCATACGCACGACGACCAGATGCTGCTGGCGCGCAGTGTGCTGAAATTGGTTCTTTGTTCGGCACGCGACAACCTGATGGATCTCTCGCTTGTCGAGAGTCCGAGACGGTTCGACACCTGGGAGGGATTCCTCGGCCACGGGACGGTAGAATGGACGATGATGGACAGGAAGGAGGCGTTCGGCGCCTACCTTACATGGCTGGGCGGGACGGACATGACCGCGTTGGACGGGATAGAGAAGTCGCTTGCGCGCATAGCCATCTCCCAGTGTCAGACGCTGTCCTTCACAAACGCTGTCCCTGCGCTGAAAGCGATCGGGCTGAATCCGAACGGATTGTACAGGAGGGACGCGATTTCGCTTGCAGTCACGCTTTCGGCGCTTGATACTGACCTCGTCGGATTTGTCGAGACCGTGATGACGAATAAGGTGTCCTTCACATTACGGGAAAGGGGCGCCGCAACTGCTAAACTCGCAAAGAAAATTTTGACAGTCAATGGAAATGTGGCGGACGATTCTGTCTTGCGACAGGCGACAGTCATGCTCTATCGGAATCGACATGTCGGTACCGCTGGGGCGTTAATGCTCGACAGATTGTTTTGTTCAAAATACGAAGGCTATGCGACTAGTTCAAACCGATTGAGTTTTGCCCATTTTATATTGAATCATCCAGAACATGAATACTATGATGTAAGGGATTTTTCAAGCATTACCAACCAACTTCTTTCTTCGGGTCAACCACTTCGACAGCTGACGATCAGTGATGGGGGGAACGAATGATGGTCGGCGCGATCTTGTTTACGGCGGTAGCACTCTCGGTGACGAACGCGCCTTCCTCGTTCTCGACGATGGTGGAGCGGACGGTATCGTGTCCCGTCGTCTCGGAGCCGAAGGTGGGGATGAGGTTCGATCTGGACTTGCCGCAGTCGTCGGACTGCCGGACCGAGTTCGCCGTGGGGCACGATGCCGGCGGTGACGTCGCTCACAATAACCTCGAAACGGGTTCACGACGTCCTTGTACTGACAATCCGTTGATGCCGAGAATTAGAATTCCTCGTTCGTTCCCCGATACCGACCTGTCGCTGCTGCCCGAGGGATGTCAAATGTAAAAAAGATGCGCCAAGCAAAGCTTGACATGAACTGGTGGGATGAAATGTGGGAAGAGAGAATAATTGGTATTGTCGCAAAGCTAGGATTGCTTGCCGTACTGTTTTTGTATGGTTGTGGTGATTCTTCGGGAAGGACGAGTTCCCGTGGGGAATGGGAGAATTCTCTGTCGCGGGCCAGACAATTGGAACGGTCGGTAGATGTTTTGCTCGCATCGGCATCCACGAACGACCTCAGCAGATTCCTTCATGGCTATGTCGAAGGCTGGGAGAAATCCAATCAGGAAATTCGGGAGTCATATCGCGCGTTGCCTGATTCTGTGCGAACTGTGTCCGATGTCAAAGTGCGCCTTGAATTGTGCGGATGGATCGAGAAACGCGTGTTCGAAAATCCCCTCTGGGGCAGCTTGAGTTATGGAGAGGCGAATTATTTCCTGTGTTCGGCTGAAATGTTGGACGCCCTTTCGAAGGTCATATGGGACACTTCTCATGACGAAGAGATGGTCCTTGGATTGTGGAAACGCCAACGGCAAAGATATGCGGAAATGCGTATGGCCTGTGAAGGTCCTCTTGCGAAAGCCAAAGCCGAGGAGCAGCGGCTTCGCCTGAAAGGGTATAGGTTGTCTCAACGCCTGATGCAAGTGTCTTTGAAGGATTTGACCAAAGATGAACTTGCTCTACGGGAAGAATGCAGGCGGCTGCCTGATCTCGAAAAAGAGATTCGGTGCATTGAAACTCTCATGGACTGGTATGGAGCATGGGATGTTGGGGAAATAGGAAAACAACTTTTGAATGGTGGGCTTTATTTCAAGTTCAAGCGACGTTGATTGGTCTCATTCACGAGCCTTCACCTTCACGGCGGAACATGGTACAGGGGGCAGGAAACTGAAAAATGGGGAACCTCCAATCGCAATGCTCTATTGACTCGTGTAGGGCAAATGTGGTACCATAGCTGGCGTTGACATTGTGAGTGGTTCACCATGTCTATGGATTGGTAGCGTTTAGCATCCTCGAAGATTGGGGAGGCAGTGATGAAAGTGGAAATGATCAATTTTTGAAAGAGAAGGAAATCTAATGAAGACGAGACAAGTTCTGTTGGCGATGGTGCTGGGAGCCTTTGGCTGTGCGTACGGTGCGGCCCTGCAAGAGGTCTATAAAACAGCGGGCTACGTGTGGGGCATCTACGACCGCAATACGGAGTCGCGCATGAGCAAGGTGCCGACGACGCCTACGCTCATCTTCCCCGGCGCGGCGCTCGAGGAGATGCTGGACTGCACATTCGCCGGTTGGGCGGGTGCTGGCGCCATGAATTCGGTGGGTGATGCCATGGCCTATTTCACCCACCCGTATTACGATGCCGACGGCGTTCTGCAGTTCGTCGTGACGACCATCCAGAAGTATGACGACAAGTACGTCAAAGGCGCGAGCATCAAGTTGACGCAGGGTGAGGGCGGAGTGATGGGCGAGCAAATCGCGACGCCCTATTATCAGACGGCGTCGAGCAACCTGAAGACCTGGGACTTCGTGACGGGGAAGGACGACGGGTCGCTGACCTGGCACTGGTCGGCCAACGGAAACTACAACTTCTATTGCTTCAATGCGATGAAGTGGGTGCCGGTGGCCACGAAGGGACTGCTCTTCAAGAACGCCCCCGGCGAACCGACGCTGACCGTGGACGACCTCAA
>JAZLJP010000202.1:0-26218 GCA_045617985.1 Kiritimatiellia bacterium | reverse complement strand
GTGGGAGTGGACGCAGTCGAAGTACGTGCCCTATCCGTACGCGGCGGCCGACGGGCGCAACGCCCCGGACGGCGACGAGAGGCGCGTGGTGCGCGGCGGGTCGTGGTATTCGCGCCCGAAGCTCGCAACGGCGTCCTTCCGTCGCGCCTATCGGCCCTACGCTCCTGTCTACGACGTCGGCTTTCGTATTGTCGTCGAGGAAGAGTGTTGCTGGGAATTTAATTCAGGGACGGAACAAATACGAAAAGAAAAGAGCGAGATGAATGACAAAATGCCGTGTCATTTTGAATGCCAAAAGAGGAGTGGTAAATGAAAGGGATTCAGTGTTGTCGGTTGGTGGCTTTGTTGACGTTGTGGGCGTGTTTGGCCTGCGCACACGTTGCGGCTGAATCGAAGGCCGAAGCTTTGCCGGAAAACGAAACGCGCACGTATCGGGGGATTCGCCCGGACGATCCGCAGGGACGCGACGGGCTTGCCAATCCCGAACGCGGCTTTCGCCTTGAGATCGGCGTGGGGCGGCGTGCGCAAGATGTCGCCCAGTTCCGCCATCTCAAGGACTGGTCGTTTCCGCGCTACAGGAAAGACGGGGTGACGCTCGCGCAGGCCTACTGCTACCTCACCGAATTCTACGCGTCGCCGATTTCGGCGGATAAGCTCGCGGCTTTGCAGGCCGATTTCGATCGGGCGCGTCGGGAAGGTTACAAGTTCGCGCTCCGCTTCGCCTATGAGGGCGTGACGAGGAAAATCCCGCCGCCGTCCCTTGAACAGGTCTTGGCGCATATCCGCCAGCTCACGCCGATGATTCGCCGGAACATCGACGTCATCTATGTGCTGGAAACGGGCTGGTTCGGGTTGTGGGGCGAGTTCCACTCGTCCGCCACGGGGCTCGACCGGCGCAACACGAAGGCCATTGCCGCTTTGATGAAAGCGACCTTGGAGATGCTGCCGGAGGACCGCTTCACCATGCTCCGCTGCATGCGCTACAAGACGCGGATTCTGAAAGAGCTTGGCGACGATCGCGAGATCACCGCCGCCACGGCCTTCACTCCCGCGCCGCACGCCCGTATCGGCTTCTACAACGACGGTACGCTCGCCGGACCCATGGACGGCGGCACGTTTGTTACGAAACCGTACGGCGCGTTCGGCAATCCCGAGTTCGACCGCATTGCGCGCGAAAGCCCCTATATGCCCGTTGGCGGTGAACTCTTCTGGACGAAACAGGGTGGCGCGCAGATGGAATTCGCGCACGGCCTCAAGGCCATCCAGCGTTTCCACGACCACCACTATTCCCTCTTTTCGCTCGTGCACGGTTTTTCCGAACAAGACTCGAACCCCGATCCCTGGACGATCGATTCCTGGAAGCAGGCCGTGGTGACGCCGCAGGATCTCACGACGCGCGGCATCCCGTTCGACCCCGACTATTTTGCGGGTGTGCCGAATCGGACGGCCTTTGAATTCATCCGCGATCATCTGGGCTATCGCCTCAAACTCGAGTCGCTTCACCTTGAGCGCGTGGCGGACGGCAAAACGAAACTCACCGCGGAAATCCGCAATGTCGGCTTCGCGACGCCGATTAATCGGCGCACGCCGTATTTCGTCGTTCTCGCGCCGAACGGAACGTGCCGCGAGTATGCCGCGAATCTCGACTGCCGGAAATTCCTCACAGGGAGCACGCAAAACCTCGCCGCCACGATTCCCGCGTTGACGCCCGGCGAACGCCTCGCCCTCTGGTTCCCCGATGCTGCGCCCTCGATCCGCCAGCGGCCCGAATTCGCGATTCGCCTTGCGAATGCGCTTGAAGTCAAGGTTGTCGACGGGCGGCTCTTGAATCTACTCTGAAAAATTGAAAGGGAGGGATCGTATGAAATTCGATTTTGCTTGTGCGCTGGGTCTGATGATGAGTGCCACCGCATTTGGCGGGGGTGCGCTTGAGAAGGCGCTCGCACAGCGGATTCTGCCGGAACGCTTCAACCAGGTGACGCAGGAAACGCTTCTCAAGGAAGTGGAAATTGCCGACCGTGCCGCAGATGCCGCCTGGCTCAAACTCGATTCGAAGGCGGCCTACGACTCCCATCGCCTGAAGATGCGGGCCGACTTTGCCGCGGCGATGGGCGGATTCGATCTGCCGCGTACGCCGCTCAACGCGAAGATCACGGGCTCGTTTGTGCGCGACGGGTATCGCGTGGAGAAGGTGCTCTTCGAGAGCCGCCCGGGCGTTTACGTGACGGCGCTTCTCTTCCTCCCGGATGCGGCGAAGTTCAAGGCGCCGTATCCCGCTTGCATCGTCCCTTGCGGGCACACGACGGACGGCAAGGCGACCGGTTTCTACCAGCGCTATGGCATTAGAGGCGCAAAGGAAGGATATGCGATTTTCATCTACGACCCCATCGCCCAGGGAGAGCGCGATCAGATCGCCGGGTCGTGGAGCGTTCTTTGCCACGAACGGTATGGAACGCTGGCGACGCTCCTCGGGCACGGCACGGCGCGTCAGCGCGTGTGGGACGGAATGCGCGCCTTGGACTATCTGGATTCGCGTGCCGACGTGCGCCATGGCGGCTATGGCTGTATGGGGCAATCCGGCGGCGGCACCGAGACGGCGCTCATGGCGACCTTGGATGCGCGCATCGTCGCGGCGTGTCCCTCGTGCTTCGTTTCGACGGTGCGCGACGTGTTCCGCACGTGCGGCCCGCAGGATGCCGAGCAGCAGACCTTCGGCCAACTCGCCTTCGGCCTCAACCACGCGGGGCTTGTTCTCGCGGGCGGTAACGCCGTGCGGATGCACTGCAACAATGCGGACTTCTTTCCGTTTGCCGGTTCGAGTGAAACGCTCGCGGTTGTGACGAACGTCGCGGCGCGGTGCGCCTTGGGGCAAGGCCGCTATGGCATGACGGAACTGGATGGTCCGCACGCTTGCACCGAAGGGACGAAGATTTCAACGTTCCTCTGGATGCGGCGGTGGCTCCTTGCCGACGCCGCAGCGCCCGCCATCGACGGCGCGGCATGCCGGGCGATCGACCGCGCGTATAAGCCGAAGGCGTACGACCAGGGCCTTTCGCCGAAGGAAGTCAACGTCACGCCGCATGGACGCATTTCCGAGCTTGCGGGGTATCGGAGCGTTTTCGATCTCCTGCGCGATGAGTTGAGAGCGTGCGAGGGGAGGCGCCCGAAGCGGACGGCGGCGGAACTTGGGAAAATGGCGGCGGCCCGGGCGGGGATTCGTTCGCTTGAACAAATCGGGTTCCATCGCCGTGAGGTCGATTACACGACGCTGGACGATGGCACGACGGTCGTCCATGAACTCTTCGAGTTTGCCGATGGTCTTCCCGTGCCGGCTGTTGCGTTCATTCCCGTGGGCGGGCGGCCGAAGGGTGCGGAGCTTGTGCTTGACGATGCGGGGCGTACCCGCCATGCGGGACGGGTTCGCGCGGCGCTTAAGGAGGGCAAGGCGATCATGTTCGCCGATCTCGCCTGCACGGGCGAAACGCTGACGCTTCGGCCGAAGATCTATCGGAAATCGTCCGATGACATGGTCTCGGCGATGCTGCTCACGCTTGGCCGTTCGCTCGTTGGCGTACGGGCGGAAGAGATGCTCGTCGTCGCCCGGGAACTCGCCGCGCGCACGGGACACGCGCCGAACGTGGTGGCGCATGGTACGACCTGTGTGGCGGCGGCACATGCCGTGGCGGCGCGGCGCGATCTCTTCGGAGAAGTCGACCTACGGCAGACGCCGCTTGCATGGACGAAGGCGGTGGAAACGAGTGCCGTCATCAATTTTGTGACGGTGGTGCGTGGTGCGCTCAAGGACTACGATTGGACCGATCTCGTTTCGGCGAAGTGACGTTCGTTCAACCAGATTTAACAGCAAGATGAAAAAGGAGGCGAAATGAAGATTACGATTGGAAAAGACAAGATGGAAATGGCCGCCCAGGCGGCGAAGGCGGCGGCGGCGCGGATCCGCGCGGCGATCGAGGCGCGTGGCGAGGCGCGCATCATCGTAGCGACGGGGGCGAGCCAGTTTGAATTCCTCGCCTCTCTCGTTGCGGAGCCGGGCATCGATTGGACGAAGGTGACGGGCTTCCATCTCGATGAATACGTGGGGCTCCCCGTCACGCACAAGGCGAGTTTCCGCGCCTACATGCGCGAACGCTTTGTGGCGAAGACGCCGCAGCCGATGAAGGCTTTCAACGAAGTGAACGGCGAAGCCGTCGATCCCGAGGCGGAAATCGACCGCCTTGAAAAGCTCCTTCGTGTGGCGCCGATCGACGTCGCCTGCGTGGGCATCGGCGAAAACGGCCATCTCGCGTTCAACGATCCGCCGGCCGACATCGATACGAACCGCGCCTACAAGGTGGTGCCGCTTGACGACAAGTGCCGCATGCAGCAGGTGGGCGAGGGATGGTTCGCAGCGAAGGACGACGTGCCCACGCATGCGTTCTCGATGTCGATGAAGCAGATCATGTGGTCGAAGGCGATTGTCTGCACCGTGCCCGATAGCCGTAAGGCCGAGGCCGTGAAAGGCGCGCTCGAGGGGCCTGTCACGAACATGCTTCCGAGCTCCTTCCTGCAGCTCCATCCCGATTGCGAAATGTTCCTCGATCCCGATAGTGCGGCGTTGCTCACGAAGTAAGGATAGGGGGACGAAATGAAGACGCGAAAGGAGTTTCTGCAGCTCGTGGCCGGTTCGGCCGCAGGCGCGGCGATGGTGCGGGCGGATGTGCCGCGGGTGAAAACGGATGGCGCGCCGATGCGGAATTTCCGCTGTGCGCCGATAGAGCGCATCCGCGTGGGCATTGTCGGCCTCGGTGCGCGCGGGAGCGGCGCGGTGAGCCGGTTGTTGCAGGTACCGGGTTTGGAAATCACGGCGCTCTGCGACATTCGCACGCCTTTCGCGGAGAAGGCGGCGGGCGTTGTCGAAAAGAAGACGGGGCGTAAGCCGCTCGTCTTTTCGGGCGATGCCGAGCAGTTCCGCCGCCTGTGCGACTTGGGCCAGGTGGACGTGGTCTACAACTGTACCTCCTGGAACGCCCACGCGCGTGTTTCAGTGGAAGCGATGAAGTGCGGCAAGCACACTTTTGTGGAAGTGCCGAGCGCGCTCTCGATCGAAGAATGCTGGGAGTTCGTGGAAACCGCCGAAGCGACGAAGCGCCATTGCATGCAGTTGGAAAACTGCTGCTATGGCGAAGAGGAGCTTCTCGCGCTCAATCTGTGCCGGCTCGGCCTCCTGGGCGAGTTGATGCATGGTGAGGGCGGATATCTGCATGATCGGCGCTGGGCGATCTTCAACGATGCGCAGTGGGAGCGCTGGCGCAACCACTGGAACGTGCTCCATCGGGGCAATCAGTACCCCACGCACGGGCTCGGACCGATTGCGATGGATATGGGCATCAACCGCGGCGACCGTTTCGACTATCTCGTTTCGGTCGATTCGCACCAGGCCGGCTATGAGGCCTTCGCGGCCGCGACGCTGCCGAAGGGGAATCCCGGGCGCGTGCAGCGTTTCGCGATGGCCGATATGAACGTGACCACGATTCGCACGATGAACGGACGCACGATCATGCTGCAGCATGACGTGTCGAGCCCGCGGCCCTATTCGCGCCTCAATCTCGTCGCCGGTACGAAGGGCGTGTTCCGCGCCTATCCGCAGCTCGCGATTTCGCTTGAGGGCGAGAAGGAGTGGATGCGCAAGCATGCTTTCGACGAGAAGGCGACGGCCGCGCTCAAGGAACGGTATCGCCATCCGCTTTACAAACAAGCGGGCGAGCTTGCAAAGAAGGTCGGCGGGCACGGCGGCATGGACTTTTTGATGGACCTTCGGTGGTCGTATTGCCTTCGCCAGGGTTTGCCGCTCGATATGGACGTCTATGATCTTGCGGCCTGGTGCGCGGTGTGCGAGCTTTCCGAACGTTCGGCGCGCAACCGGTCGCAGGCGATGGACTTCCCCGATTTCACGCGCGGCGCGTGGAAGCGGAAAGTCGAAAGCAACCTCATGACGGCCGAATTCGATCTGGATAAACTCGGCGTCAGGAAAGTCGAAAAGGCCAAAGGCCAACTCAACGTGTAAGGAGCTTATGGAGAAGTCGTTGGCGGTTTGCGATTATGCTGTCATTGCCGTGTTTTTTGCGGTAATGGTGGGCGTGGGGGTGTTTTATTCTCGGCGGTCGAAGTCGTCCGATCAATTTTTCGGGAACGACAAGACCGTACCGTGGTGGTTGAGCGGCGTTTCATTCTACATGAACAGCTTCTCGGCGCTGGCGTTCGTGATGTATTCGGCGCTGGCCTATAAGTTCGGTTGGGTGCCGGTGACGGTGAGCTGGCTCTCGGTGCCGGCCGTCCTTTTGGGGGCGTGGTTCCTCGCGGTGCGGTGGCGCCGGGCGGCGAAAGGGAGCCCGATCGACTACATCGCCTCGCGCTATACGCCCGGCATGTGCCGGACGCTTGCGATCCTGGGCCTGCCGATGCAGCTTCTCGATAACGCCCTGAAACTCCTCGCCATCGGAACGGTGGTGGGGGTGGGGATGGGTTTCCCGCTCTTCTGGTCAATCTGCATCTCGGGCCTGATCATCGTGCTCTACACGTTTCTGGGCGGCCTTAAAGCGACCTTGACCTGCGACTTCATCCAGTTCCTCGTGATCCTCGCCGTCGTCTTTGCCTTGCCGCCCCTCTGCCTCGAGAAGCTTGCGGCGGTGGACGGCGGCACGGGGCTCGCGCATGGCTTTCAGGTGTTCATCGACAAGGTGCCCACGGGGTTCTTCCACTTTACGAACGGGCAGTACACGGGGATCTACATGCTCGTATTCTTCTGCTGCGTGGGCTCGACGCTTTCGACCAACTGGTCGCTCGTGCAGCGCTACTATTCAACGAAGAGCGAACGCGATGCGAGGAAGATGGCCTATCTTGTGGCGACGCTCCTCTTTGTGGGGCCGCCGCTCTTCTTCTTCCCCGCCATGGCGGCGCGGGTGTTCCTGCCCGCCCTTGACGTGAATAGCCCGGAGGCGATGAATGCCGTCTATGCGACCTTGTGCCGCGCGGTACTGCCCGCAGGGATGATCGGCATGGTGATTGCGGCGATGTTCTCCGCGACGATGAGTTCGCTCGCCGGCAACTTCAATGCGGCGGCGGCCGTGATGGTGAACGAACTCTACCTCAAGGTGAAGAAGGCGGCCACCCCGGTTGAGCGCATGTTTGCCGCGCGGGTGGCGACGATCGTCGTAGGTGCAGGCGTGGTGGGGCTCACCTTCGTCGTGCAGTATGCCCAGGGGGCGGACGACCTCTTCAACCTCTCCAACAAGGTGTTTGGCGTCTTTCTGCCGCCGATTGCGATTCCCATGCTCGCGGGCATCTTCTCGCGTCGCCTTTCGCGGCGGTCGGGATTGTGCGCGCTTGTGGGCGGCATCGTGGTGGGGCTCGTCCTTTTCACCCTTGGCGCGTGGCACCCGTTCCTCCGTGAAATGGTGTGGATCTTCCCCGCGACGGCGGGGGCAACGATTCTCTTCCTCGTCCTCGGCACCGTCATCTTCCCCGATACGCCCGATGAGCGCAAGGAAATCGAGGCGTGGGTGGATGGTTTGAGCGGTCTTCCTTTTAAAGAGAAAATTTGATATAATCTTGATGTCGTATTAACGTTTAAGGAAGGGGTCCCGATGAATGCAATGATGTTTTCACCGAGTCGGTTTCGATTCTTTTGTCGTTTCGCGACGCTGCTTGCGGCTGTGGCGGCGGGGGCGCTCTGGGCGGCACCGTCGGCGACGTGGTGCGGTACGAAGTTGAACAGTCTCGCGGTCAAGGACGACGGCGGGAACATCGTCGTTCTCGGCATGGCGGGAGCCTACAACAATGGCGCCAATACGAAGGAAAAGGTGTTTGATGGCGACGTCAACACCTTTTTCGATCCGCCCTCGGCGGGAACGGCGGAGGATCCGAGCTGGGCCGGCCTCGCATTCGCCGAGCCGGTGGTCGTGACGCGCATCCGCTATTACGGGCGTCCGAGCACCCTTTGGAATCGCATGTTCGGCTGCTTCTTCCAGGGGGCAAACCAGGCCGATTTCTCCGATGCCGTGACCTTCCACGTGGCCGCTACGACGGATGGCTGGACGTGGGACGACAAGGCGAAGAAGGGAACGTGGGCCGACTTCTACGTTGCAAATCCCGAATCTCTTCACGGTTACAAATATCTACGCCTTCTCGGCGCCAACGGCGCCTACTGCGGCAACCCGAGCGAAATCGAGTTCTACGGCGTGACGGCGGCGGCGCTCTCTGCGGCCTTCGACGGACAGACGCCCACGTGTTCGGCGGCAAACATCATTTCGAGTTTCTTCATCAACAACCATCTCACGCTCGGGCTGGCCTACACGCCGGCGGCGCCGTTCTATGAATTGCAGCGCAAACCCGCCGCATCCGACGATTCGGCGTATGAGCGCGTGGCCTACATCCCGTTCTGCTGGGATGGCTACGCCTCCGATACGGTTCACGGCTATCTCTCCTTCGATGAAAAGCCGGTCTATGATTTCACGACGTATCGTCTTCGCGCCTGCGGCACGACGACGCAGTCGCCGTGGTACGAAGTCGGCACCTTCAAATCGTATGCCATGAAGGGCGTGACGATCGGCACGACGGGGTCGTACAAGAACGTCGGCAATGTCAATTCGTATGTCTTTGACGGTAAGGTCACGACCATTTTCGATCCACCGAGCAATGGTGCGACGGGCGATTGGGTAGGGCTTGATCTTGGCGCGGAGTATCAGATTGCCGGCATTCGCGCGGTGGCGCGCACGGTGGACGCCGATTGGGTGGGACGTTTGAACGGGATGTCCGTTCAGGTGGGCGAGGCCGTCATCCCCGATCCCGCCAACCGGGCGACTTGCGAGTTCGTGAATCCCGTCACGGTGGGCACGATCTCGGGCGCGACGCGCATCAACACCGTGGAGATCATGTTCCCCGAGCCGATCACGACGCGGTATGTGCGCCTCAAAGCGAAAGGCGGGGAGTGGTTCAATGCAAGCGAATTCGAAGTGGTGGGTACGCCCCATCCGAAGGCGGCGCCGGTGGTGACGGTGACGATGGCCGACCCCGAGAGCGAATATGCCGTCGTCACCTGGACGCCGCTCGACGAGTCCGTCATTCGTACGGGAACGCTCGTCTACCGGGCGAATGGCCCCGAGGGGCCCTGGACGTGCCTCACGACCGAGCCGCTCTCCCCTACGGCGATGTCCTATATCGACAACACGCTCCTTGTGGGGCCGCGCTACTACTACGCCGTGGCCTATCGGAACACGGAGAACGGAACCGACTTCGATGGCGTGAAGAGCGCGCCGGTGCGGTATCGTCGCGGACGGCGTCTCGACCGCAATCCTACTGACGAAACACGGTTGCTCTCCGGGTTCTCCGTCGTTTGCAACGCCGAGTTGTGGACGGCCGGGAAGGGGTTTGCCGATCTCGCCTTTGACGGCGCCACGGGCACCTGCCCCGATATGAAAGAGGCCGCCAACCAGTATATCGGCCTCAATATGGGCGGGTCGTATGGCTTGACGGCGGTGCGGGCCTATCCGCGGTCGAATTTTACGGACCGCTTGAACAACGCTGTCGCCTTTGGTTCGAACGACACGTCGAATTGGGCGGCGGGGGCCACGCCGATTTCCGAGGCGATCCGTTGCAGTTCGATGGCCTGGTGTACGGCCGTCGGCACGAGCGACGCGGAGTATCGCTATCTCCTTCTGGGCAAGAACCCCTACTGCAATGCCGCTGAAATCCAGTTCTACGGCTGGTCGCATGCCGATGCGCAGCAGATCGCCACGGCCCCGATCAACCTCACGCTCACGCCTACGGCGGGTGGCACCGTGGTCGCCTGGGAAGAGGGCGGGGTCGGGTCCACCTACGACGTGCGCCGGCAGACGAACGACGGCGAATGGACGACGATCGCGAGCAACCTTTCGGCCTGCACCTATACCGATGCGGACGCGGTCTACGACGGCACGCGGTATTCGTATCGCATCGTCGTGCATGGGGCCAACGGCGTGGTGATTCCTTCGCCCGTCATTTCCTCGATCCCCTATGTGCCCGGCAACGGGACGGGACTCTATGGCGTCTATTATTCGAATTTCGCCCATGCCTACAATCCGGACGAGGCGGTCTGCGGCGAACGCATCGATCCGCAGATCGATTTCAACTGGGGCGACAAGAGTGGTCCCTACGCCGACGTGATCGATAATTTCCGTGTGGTGTGGACGGGCAAGATCATCATCCCGTTCGACGGCACCTATACTTTCTCGATCAACCATGACGACGGTGCGCGCCTCATCATCGACGACACGATCGTGGTGAACAAATGGGATGCCGCCGTGCCCTCGGCGACGAGCACGACTGATGGGAACGTGGCGCTTACGGCGGGCGAACACGCGATTCGTCTGGATCATAACGAAGGGGGAGGAAGCGCGCGCTGCATTCTTTCGTGGGGCGGTTGCGTCGAGCCGGCCGTGGTGCCGTCCACGCAGTTGATCCCCGAGAAAGTCGTCGTGGATACGGTTCCCGCGCCGTGGCTTGGCACGCGGTCTCTGCAGGCGCATTCGCTCGGGCTCACCACGTTCAATCCGGATGGATCGATCACCATCTCCCATGGCGGCTATGATACGTGGAATGACGAAGAAGGGTTCCGCTATCTCTGGCGCGAGATCAAGGGTTCATTCATCTGCACGGTCAAGATCGATTTCTCGGGGGCGAATCCGGAGAGCGCCGATACGCGCGGCCTCTTGATGGTGCGCAACGAACTCGCCAAGGGTTCGCCGATGATGATGGCGTTGCAATATTGGAGGACTGGCGGGAGTTACGATGGCAAGATTCGTCCTGGGTCGAGCGCGGACAACGTGGCCATTAGCAATATGTGTACAACGGCGAAACCTTTGAGTAGCAGTGTATCCCGTTTGCGGATTTGCCGCAAGGACAACACGTTCTCGCTCGCAATCCAGGAAGGCGGGGAAGGGACTTGGATTGAGATTGCGACATGGGAGGATGAAGACGGCGTCTTCAACG
Organism: Kiritimatiellia bacterium; assembly: GCA_045617985.1. Lineage (GTDB taxonomy): Bacteria > Verrucomicrobiota > Kiritimatiellia > RFP12 > UBA1067 > RUG572. Next base: position 15,196 of record JAZLJP010000202.1, on the reverse strand, counting down.
AGACGCTCCTCATCGGTCCTGCCGTGGGAAGTAAAGGCACGAATCCCCTGAGCGCCGTGACCTTCAGCGAATTCGACTTGAAACCCATTCGCCCGCCCATGGTCATCATCGTCCGCTGAAGCGATGGTAGAGAGCGAAAAAGTTAGGGAGTAGAGTCCTTTTGTGGACTACTTGCAGTTTCCATGTGATGATAGGGTTGAAGAGTGAGAGGCCGATTGTTCTCATGGAACATGTTGTTTCAATTATGAGGGCATTCATGCCGCTAAAAGGCGGCATTGTAGTTGTGGCTCTGGACATTGGCTCATGTTTGAGAGTAGATGTGGTGGGAAAGAAATTATCGAACATCGTCCTCGACAATTAGGGAGGGGCTATGGGGAAATTAGTAGAATGTACAAACCAACGTCAACAAGTGGGAAGGCGGCGCCGAATTCGAGGACGAACAGATTTCGTTTCTGCTCTCGGAGATGCGCCTTACGGCGAAGGAGGGACGGAAGAATGACGAACTTGTTGCCAAGCAGATCATCTCGTGCGAGGGCATTTTCTCGTTTCCGAAATTGTTTGCCGAGCTGGAAGCCGGGCATGAGGACGTGGACGACATTCTGAGGCTGGTGCGGTGGAGCGAGAAGGAGCGCCCGAAGTCGTTTCTCGTGAAGTCCCTGCTGGCCTGGTGGGCGGAGAATAAGGAGAAGTACGCCCTCCCGCACCAGTCGCCGGACTTCAAGAAAACGAAGAACATCCACAATTGGAAACGTACGGGGAAATAAGGCGTTAGCAGCCCCCCTCGGTTTTCTGTCTTCCGTCCGCGCGGGGACTGTCGCGCCGAACTTGCTTTACCGTTGAGCGTTCTTTTGCTAAACTAGTGGCATGAAAGCGAAAAGTGTTTTTCCAGTCCTTCTTGTTTTAACAGGCTTCTGTATGGCGCGTGCAGCCGGGGAGGTGCCCACGTGGCGGATTATCGGCGGCGGAGCGGCGGCGTATGCCGCGCCGATGGTGGAACATCCCGGCATGGCGCTCGCAGCCCAGCAGATACTGGATCGCACCTATTCGCATGGCCGCCTGCGCCTCACGGCCGATATTCGTACGCCCGCGAATTGGACGGGCGCGCCAGGGCATGGCACGTCGCTGCGCGTGGGCCTCGCGCCCGCCGCGCGCACGGCCCTTGTGGCGGCGCGCCAGACGATTGGCGAATTCGGGCCGGACTTTCAGAAGTCGGGCCGGGTGACGAAGGCCTTTGCGCTCACGCGCGACGAGGCGGGGCATGCCGCCGGGCGCGTGATGGCGGCGGCGCGGGCCGAAGCGTGGTATCGCTATACGGTGATCTTCGACCTTGAAAGGCAAACCTATTCGGGCAGCGTCTGCGACCGCGAAAGCGGGGTGAGCGCAGGGACTTTCGAGGGGGCGAAGTTCTGTCGGGCGTTTGATCCAAAGGACCCCATTGCCGCCGTCGTCGTTCATGTGAAGGGGCTCTCCACAGGCTTCGGTGCCGCATTTCGCGCAGCCGATGCGGGCGGCGTCGACAACCTGAAACTCGAATGGCAGGCGCCGGGCGAGGCGGCGTTCAAGACGGTGTTCACCTGCGACTATGCCGCACGTACCGGTGCGCGGGCCGATCAGCCGCTTGTCGGCCGCACGGCGGGGCTCGCGCCGAAGATTGAAATCGACTTCACGCGCCCGACCGGCCCGATCAACAAGTGGCTCCATTGCGCCGGCTACTGCTCGCGTTCGTATCCGCGCGGGCTTGAAAACGACGATGCCGACCTGAAGCCGCTTCATCTCACCGCCGCCCGCACGCACGACTGGGCGCTCGTCAATTCGGGCCAGCGTCTCGTCGATACCCAGTACATCTTCCCGCTCCTCCACCTCGATCCGGCCGATCCGAAGAACTACGTCTTCGAGCCGACCGACCGCGTTCTCTCCCTCACGCAGAACATCGGAATGAAGATCTTCTACCGCCTCGGCACGTCGATCGAGCATACGGCGGACTGGGGCTTCAACACGCTCAATCCCACGAACCACGCGCAATACGCCGAAGCCCTTGCCGGCATCGTGCGCCATTACACGCAGGGCTGGGCAAACGGCTTCACATGGGATATCCAGAACTGGGAAATCTACAACGAGCCGAACATCGTTCCGTGCTGGCGCGGAACGAAGGCGGAATTCATCGATCTCTTCGTAACCTGCCTCAAGCGCCTCAAACGCGAGTTCCCCGCCCTCAACTTCGGCGGGCCCGCCTTCGCGGGGTGCCCGCTCGACTACATGAAGGAGCTGCTCCTCGCCTGCCGTGCGGCGGGCGTGGAACCCGATTTCGTGAGCTGGCACTATTACGGGCAGGACCCCGACGACCTCGTTTCGCAGCCGGCGCGGGTGCGTCGGTTCCTGGATGGCCTGGGCTTCACGAACTGCAAGCTCGTCATCGACGAATGGCACTACATCGTCTCGTGGGACGGCATCCACGGCGCCTCTTCGCCCGAGCGCATCCGCCAGGCGCATGCCGGCCCCTCGGCGCACAACGGCATCGATTCGGGCGTCTTCAATCTCGCGGTCCTTGCGGGATTCCAGAACTCCTGCCTCGACCAGTCTTATTATTACGGTTCAGGCGCGAAGGGCAGCTGGGGTTGGAAGAACGGTTACGGTGAATACAACAAGAGCTATTATTCACTCAAGATCTTCGGCGACATCGTGACGGACTTCTCCCAAAAGGTGGCGGCCACGGCCGGCGAGGAGACAACCGTCTCGGCGTTTGCGGGCCTGAGCGCGGACGGCAAGAAGGCGTTCGTTCTTGTGGCGGACTATCGAGGGCTCTTCCCGCTCGTTGCGCACATCAAGGGCCTCGACAACGCACGGGTCGAAAAGGCGATCGTTCTCGACCACACGCGCAACAACGAATCCGTTGAGGTGAGCTGGCAGAACGGCACGCTCACCCTGCCGCGCAAGGACAGGAACTCGGCGGCGTTCTACATTGTTTTCGCACGGCCCTAACAGAGCGTAGAGTCATGGCTTCCATCGAGAACGTTGACGCGGTGATTGTGGGCGCGGGCGCCGGTGGCGGCTGCGCGGCCGCGACACTCGCGGCGCATGGCCTCACCACGCTCATCCTCGAGCGGGGCGAGCGCGAGAGCGGCGATCGTTTTGCGGCGGAAGACCTTTCTTCGCAGCGCTCGCCGTGGCTCGTTCAGGGCCCTGGTGCGCTCGGCGCGCCCACGCACCTCTCTCAGGACGTCGACAATGGCGACGAGGGTGTGGTGCGCCCGAACAATGCGGCCGTTGCAGGCTCGGGCACCGTGTTCTACGGCGGGCTTACGGGGCGTTTCCTTGAGGCCGATTTCAAGTTGCGCACGCGTCTCGGGGGCGTGGCCGACGCCGCGCTTGAAGATTGGCCGGTAACGGCGGCGGAACTCGAACCGTTCTATGATCGCGCCGAATACGAAGTGGGCGTTGCGGGAACACATGAGGGGAATCCGTTCGCGGCCGTTCGGTCGCGTCCGTTCCCGATGAAGCCGTTTCCGCTCACGATGGAAGCCGAACGCGTGCGTGCGGCCGCCCAGGCGAAGGGCCTGCATCCGTTCCCGGCAGCGTATCTCCGAAATTCGGTGCCGTACAACGGCCGCCCCGCCTGCACGCGGCAGGGGCCGTGCGACGGCTTCCCCTGCCCCTACCACGCAAAGAATACGGCGCTCAACACGGTCATCGCATCGGCGCTCAACACGCGGCATTGCCAGTTGCGTACGCGCGCGATGGTGACGCGCCTCGTGGTGGACGACACCGGGCGCCTCTCGGGCGTTGAGTACGTGGATGAAACACGCGGCCTCCACACGGTGCAGGCGAAGGCGGTGATCCTCGCGGCGGGCTCGAATGCGACGGCACGCCTCCTCCTCGTTTCCACCTCGAAGCGTTTTCCGAAGGGGGCTGGCAATAACGACGACCTGGTGGGCCGCCACCTCGCCTCGCCGGCGATCGTGACGGCGCGCGGGGTTCTCGGCGAGGATATTCAACACGTCGGTGCGGCGACGCCCGGCGCGGGTGTCGCGCTCATGGATTATTGTTTTGGGAAGGACGGGAACCGTGTGCGCGGCGGCCTCCTCTATACGGACTTCCCGCTCACGCCCGCGCAATTCGCCCAGCTCGACTTCCCCGGCGTGCCCGCCTGGGGCGAGGCGTTCACGCGCTTTGTGAAGGCCAACTATCGGCGGCTCATACGCGTGTGCGCCTTCGCGCCGGGGCTTCCGTGCGCGGAGAACCGTTTGCGGCTCGATCCGAAGCGGCGCGACTATTGGGGGCTCCCGCTCGTCGTTTTTGAAGGCCGCGAACTTGCTTGCGACGGCGCGGCGCGGTGTGAACTCGGCGCGCGGGCGCGGGAGCTCGTTGAGGCGTGCGGCGCGAAGCAGGTGACGGTGGACGGCGCCCGAGCCGGCGCGCGGGCGTGGTCGGGGCGCGGCCCCTATCAGTGCGGGTCGTGCCGAATGGGTGCCGACCGCGCGCACGGCGTGTGCGACGCCTGGGGCCGCGTGTGGGATTTCCCGAACCTCTTCATTGCCGACGGTTCGCTCTTGGTGAATAGCGGGAGCGTGCCGCCGGCCTTGACGATCATGGCACTCGGCTTCCGGGTGGGCGACGGGGTGATTCGGAGTTGGAGGGATCTCTAGCGTCATGCGCCTTTTTCTCAAACTCGTGATCGCCCTCGGCGTCTTTCTCGTTTGTGCCGCAATCGGCGTGTGCGTGTGGTTCGACCGCACACCCGCCGTACGTGCGTGCGGGACCTGCCACGAGATGCGTTCCGCCGCGGCGAGCGCGTGTACGGGCGTTCATACGAACGTTGCCTGTACGGCGTGCCATGGGCGTCTCTTCGGTTCGATGGCGGATTTCGAAGAGGGCCTTCGGCGCTTCTGGACGCACGTGACGGTGACGGCCTATCCGCAGCTTGAAGCCGCCGTACGGGAGCCCGAACGGGCGAAGGCCCTCACGGCCCGTTGCGGCGCCTGCCATGCCGCGCGCTATCTGCAGTGGCAGCGGAGCGCGCATCTGCGGAAGGGCGGAACGTCGCCGTCCTGCGCGAACGCCACCTGCCTCGCCTGCCATCAGGCGCATGCGCCAACGACCTTTGCCGTTTTTTCGCCGGCGCTTGGATTTTCACAACCTCTGGTACGCGAAAACGTGTGCCGATCCTGCCATGCCGGCAAAGACGGTGAAAAGCTGAAAACGATGCGGGACATGCGAAGAAAGGAAGTGAGATGAGCAATTGGGACGTGTTCGGTTTGGGATCGATGGCTGTACTCCTTATCGCAGCGTTTGTTTTGTACGGATGCGAGAAAGGATGGTGGAGAGTTCGTGATTTCAGGTCTCTTCCCCTGTCTCAAAAGACTATTGTGCTCGTATTTCTCGCCATTGCCGTCGCCGTGGGTGCGACGAAGACGAATGTGCCACCTCGGGTTAGTGCGCCTCCAGACCAAGGTGAAAGTGGAAGTTGTAAGAATGGAAATCTTGGAGGAAGGACGGATACGCACAATTTTACATTTTCCACTTTACATCCTATATTCAATCCTGCGGCGGGATTTGTGCTTGCGCGCGTTGGAACGAATGAAACGTGGGATTTTTCTCCGCCCGCAGGGGCGGTCGTTCATCGCCCTTGGTTCCTCCGGGGGGCGCATCGTGATCGTTTCGACGTTGGCGTGCCAGGGTGGGGGATCCCCTTCGGTACGAACTTCATTTCAGGATTCGTTGTATCCTCCACCGGCGTACTTGTGCCGCGCTTCGACGATGAGGTAATGGTGCCACCCGAGCGACTGGAGGACGTTGAAAATCTAAAATGGATGACGGAAAACGAGGAGGTGGTGGTAGAAGAGGAGGGGCATCGGGCCGCGTTTGCCGTCCTCTCCGCGCCCCTCGGAGTCGTCCCTGAGGCGAATTGGTCCAATGTTGGGATCGGGTTCTCGAGTCGTGCTTGGTGGTACGTAACGCCCTCGAACTCCTTCATGGTTGCCTTCGAAAACGCGCTTCTTGGCCGTCGGGCCGATTCTCCGGTGAGTGCCCTTGCGGAGTTCCTACCGGATGGAAGTTTCGTTTACCGTTATGACCTCTCGCGCGCGGCGGGGACGAGTCCCTTTGCCGTTGTCGGCGCACGGAATGGTGTCATCGCCGAGACCATGCCCCTCATAGCACCGACAAATCTCACCTCGCTCTTCTTCCAGGCGCTCGCCCCCGGCGATGCGCCGTGGGCTGACCTCGACGGCGATGGGCTCTCGACTGCCGATGAGGTTTTTGCGTACCGTACCGATCCCGCTCTCGCCGACACGGACGGCGACGGGCTCTCTGACGGCGAGGAGGTAGCAGGTGGCTCGAATCCGCTTGCGCGTGATACGGACGGCGACGGCTATGCCGACGTGACGGATCCCGATCCGACGACGCCGACTTCCAGAATTGATACCGACGGCGATGGTATTCCCGACGTTTGGCGTACCTTCTGGTTTGGTAGTACGGCCACATCTGCGATGCCTAGTGATGGAAATGTGGACGGTATAAGTGACCTCGCTGCCGTCTGGGCGGGCGTGAATCCCACTAACGTGCCCTCGCCTGGATTTGTCGCATTCGACCCACGCATGCCCGTTTCGATGAACGCCTGGGAGGTTTTCCCCTCCGCATTCTCGTTTGTGTGTCCCGCCGCGCTTTCGCTTATCGCTACAAGGACCTTCGCCGTTAGTCGCACAAGCCCCTGGCAGCAGTTTTTCATCTCGTCTTCCCCGTTCCGCGCAACGGGATGGGAGTCCGTGGACGTAGAGATCCTCTACGGTCTCGATGGGGGGCCTGTGACTAATGTCGTTCCCTCCGTCTCCGCTGACAGTTGGCGACTGCCGCTTTGTGGTGAGATGCCTGCCACGGTCGAGTTTCGCCTTGTCGCAACGGGGGGAAATCCCGCGCTTTCCCGGCCGCTCTATCTTCTTCGTTGGACGCCTCACCTCGTTTTCTCGACCGGTTTGGAGACCCGTGTGTCGCATCTTGTGGACAATACGTGTACCGCGCCGCCCTGCCTCGCTGCGCGCCGCGCCGTATCGGGTCGTTTTGAGCTCCAGTTCTCTGCTGATCTCTCGGACTATCCGCACCTCGGTGGAATCGATGCTGCCGCGACGGCCGACCTTGAGCTTCCGCCCATCCCGTCTCTCGGTGTGGAGGGCACCGGCAGTACACGATGCCTCGTCGCTGATGATCCGCTTTTTGTCACGCTCCCCCCAGAGGGGACGAATACCGCCGTGGGGGTGTGTTGTTACGAGTTCCGTCAGTCTTATCCTGGAGCGGTGTCGACCGGACCGTGTGCGTCCCCCCTTGCTTCGCCCTATCCTCTTTCTGTAGGTACTGTGCGTCTTGCGTTCCACAGCGCCTGCACAGATGCGAGTGTTTCGGGCTTCGTAGCATCGCCCATCTCGTACGAAATTTTCCCCGACGACGCTCGCGTGGGCGTGTGTCTCGAAGGATCAACGTACTCGTCCTCGCGTTACATCGAACTCTACCCGAACCAGGCTGGTATTCCCGTAATTGATCAGAGGCCTGATCCGCCCGGCCGCATTGAGGTTGCGGATGATGTCCCAGAGCGTTTCCCTACGCCCCAGAAGGAGGGCGACGAACCAGAAGCCGCAGATGACTGCGCGTGTGGCGGTGACTCCGATTCTGTTTCGCTCGGCTCCTTCCGCCTGAAGATACCGCTCGGGCGGCCGTATAAAGATTCCCTTTCTGGTTATGTATGGTCCTCCATCAAGGTCCCAACGGCGATCACGCCCGCCGTTTTCAACGTCCTCGCCGCGCCGGATGTCGTTGTTGCGAGATCTTCCGTTGTGGGGGCGTTCACCGCCCAAGCACCTGGACTGCATGGCCGCACGGTCTCGGTCGACTGCATCTCAAACGGCGTTCGGATTACGGTCTTGAACAACGCCTCGGAGCGAACGGAGTTCGTGTGGGAGGTGACGAATCCGGGGGGGGATGCCACAACGATCCGTGCACGCCGTCTTACCGTCACCGGTAACGTGACCGAGGACCGCACGTTCATGTTTGACGACGGAGTGACTGTGATGGACGACAGCTTGCGCGGTACGACGACTGTTCGCGCGCATGAATGTGACGAGGATGATCCTAGCTTCGTCGTGCGTGTCGAGGAAGAGACGTTCCTTCCAGATGATGACTCAGATTGGCCGACATCCCGTACCGTCTACGAATATGCGCGTATCGGTTTCGGTTCGGCGTCGGTTCGTCGTCTCGTACGCCGCCATGGCGTCGACGCCGATGGTGAATTTGATGAAACGATGAACTATGTATGTGATGGTACGAACCCGCTGCGACACGGTCGCATTCGCTCTCTCCGATCAAACCGTCGCGCGTGGGGCGTCTATGACTATGACGATCTTGGACGCGAAACGCTGCGTCTCGAGCCGCTTGATGGTGGTCATTTCCCTGAGGGGCTCGATGTTCCCGCGTTGGACTGTGACCTTCCCCCATGGAGTGCTACGATGGGCACGGTGACCTCCTACGAGCCTGCTGCAGGCGACTCCGTCCATTCGAACGATCGAGATCTGCCGCGCCGTGTGGACGTGTACGTGCGTCGGTTCTTGGAACCAGGAGATAGCCGTGGACGTATCGATCCCCGTCCTGTACACGTCTTGAGAGAGACGTGGACCTATTCGCGCGAAGTTGACGCGGGGGGTGTGCCGTGTCGGCGGTGTGTACACACACGGGGCCTAGGTGCGACCGTGCAGACAGACGAGACGCTCGTCTATCCCGAGGATGCCGCCGTGCCACCGCATCTGCGCGGGCTTACCGTCCATTCCCTCGATAGCGATGGTGTGGAGACATCCTACGAACGCGAACGTGGCGATTGGGACGCCGCAGCGCGCGTCTTCACACTTGACCCTGTAGGTGGTTATCTCCGCGAACGTGTGTGCCGCACACGCGGCATCGCCACCGATCCGACCTTTCGCGAGGTGGTGTATGAACTTGCGCACCGATTCGTCGTATTCGAAGGGAGGCGGCGCACGGACACACTCGCACTCCTCGGTTGGTCGGTTTCGTCGTACGACGACGTGGATCGGCTACGTGCCGTCGTCCATTCCGACGGCACATCCGAGACGAACGCTTATTCGTGTTGCCGCCTTCTCTGGCGGCGTGGACGTGACGGGCGCACAATGCTCCGTTCGGCCGAGACAGGGCGAGACACGCTCTACTACGCCGAGGAGGACGTGTGGCTCGCAGATGTCTTCACGAATGTGCTTTCTCGAACGTCCTCGCCCCCTGTGTTCCGTGTCACGCAGCACTGGATGGACGCACTCGGGCGCGAGACGAACGTGACGGCATACGCGACATCGGAGCCAGGAAGGGCCGTCGTGCCGGCCGTACCGGAGGACATGACGGACATCGCCTTGCTTGAGTCGACGGCGTATCTGGGATATGGGGCGGAGATGAAGGTTGATGGGCGCGGATCCTTCGTGTGGTCTTGGCGAACTTTTTCGGAAGGCGAGGAGTCCTTCTCCTCGGTTTCTGGGCCGATCTCTGAATACGTGGATTTCGACTACGGTGCACATGTCGTTGTCTCAGGTGGCTACGAGCGGCGCAACGGGGAACGCTATTCCTATGCCGATGCCCGCGGACGTTCGACCAGACCGACGCGGCACTCAACCTTTTGGAACGACGATGGCCTTCGGAATGACGTCGACATGGGGCTCGACATTGTCTCGTATCGGGAGGCCTGGATTACGAACCGTGTTGTGCGTTACGATGTTCTCGGACGCATCTCCGTGACAGAGACGCCCCTTGGTGTCACCTCCAACGTCTACGACGGTACATCGTCACGCCTCGTCCGCACGATCACGACGTTCTGTGACCGAGGGCGCGCGTTCATGGAGACCGGGACGGCGGAGCGGACTGTCGAGTACATCTTCGACGCGATGGGTGTCCGTGTTGGTTCCGTCGAAACAGGCGTGACGAATAGAATCGATGTCACCTACGAGGTGGAGAATGACGTGGAGTGGCGCGTGACGACGCGGACGGCCGCAGGTCCCGGTGTTGCGACGACCGAGGTCGTGCGGGAACGGCTTACGGGGCTCTCCGATGCGGTGCGTGCGTGTACGGTGGTGGTGGGTGTAGATGGCGTAGTGGCGACGAACACGGTTTCGTATGATCCTGCGACGCTTGTCGAAACGTCATGCACGCTCTCCTCGCTCGCAATGCCCGTGATCGAACGGAGTGTCCATGGGCTTGTCCTCGAAAGCGAAGCGGAGGGTGAGGTGTATGCGAACCTTTACGATGCCTTCGGCCGTGTTGTTCGGGTCGAGCGCCGCACTATTGGGGGCGATGAGTGGACCCCGGTTTCGGAATCGTCGTACAACGGGATGGGCGACCTCGTTTCACTTTCGACTTTTACGAACGCGGTCTTCGTGTCGACCGAGCGTTATGCCTACGACTATGGCGGGCGGCTCGTTGCCACGACGAACGCGCTTGGTGCTGTCGTGATGCGCGATTACGACGCCTTCGGTGGTCTCGTTACTGTGGACGGCGCGTCATATCCCGAGCTTCGTGGCTACGACACGGATGGTCGCCTTGTCTCGCTCCGAACGACTCGCAACGGCGGTGCCACATGGGATGAGACGCGTTGGGAGCACGATGCCGCTACTGGACTCCTCCTCGCGAAGATTTATGCCGATGGTTCGCGCGAATCCTACACCTATACGCCAGCCGGACTCCTTGCAAGAACGACGCTCGCCGATGGCCGGTGGGCGCGAAATGTCTATGACACGTCTGGGCGTCTCACAAACGTCGTCTACTCGGCGCGCCATACTGGTTTCGCCTTCGAGAACGACGCCCTTGGAAATCTCGTGCGTGTCGTCTCGGAGGCAGGCGGGGTGTGGGAGTACGCCCGCGCGGCAGAGGGAACACTCACCAATGAGACGTTCGAGTTGGAAGAGCGTGTGATCTCCCTTTCTCGTACCCTCGACGGTTGTCGCCGTCCGATGGGATGGGCACTTGCCGCAGACGGCTCGACGAAGGGCGGCGTGTCCTATGGTTATGACGGAGAAAACCACATCTCGTCCGTTGCGATTACGAACGCCCAGGGGCGCGCGTGCATGGCAGTCTATTCATACGAGGCTGGTTACGGCTGTGGTTACGAACTCGTCACGCCGAACGGATCGGTTTTGCATCGTGCCATCGCACGCGATCCTTATCGACGGTCGCTCATGCTCGACTGCATAACGACGTTCGTCGACGCTCCCATCGCCTCTTTCGCTTACACCTTTGATGCAGGAGGTCGGCTTGTGACTCGTAACGACGATACGTTCGACTACAACGACCATGACGAGATAATCTCTGCTACGATCGGTACGAACCGTATCGAGCATGCCTACGATACGATTGGTAACCATGTATTCTTTACTTGTAACGCGATGACTAATCTCCTCGAGAATAACGCACTCAACCAGACAATGACCATTCGTGATAATGCAGTAGAAATGGGAGGGACATCCCTTCAGGAGGGAAGACGAACCCTTGTATGGAATGCGAACGGCGGGCTTGCGCGTGACGGCGGCTGGGCTTTTGTCTATGATACTGAATGTCGGCTTGTTGAGGCGTTCCAAGTACCGACGACAAATGATGCCCTGCGTATCGTGTATGCGTATGATCATCTCGGGCGACGCATCCACAAGATGGTGTATGTGCGCATGTTTGTGGGTATGACTGTACCTGGCGGTGGACCTCCTTCGTTCATCCAGACGCCGATCTGGGATTTGCGCGAACGCCGTGATTTCGTGTATGACGACTGGAACTTAGTCCACGAGACGGCAATGACGGTCGATGCGAACGCCGCGACAAATGTATCCGAAATTCAATACTTCTGGGGTGTCGACCTTTCGGGTTCGTTACAGGGCGCGGGTGGCGTGGGGGGGCTGCTCGCCGAGTCACGTAACGGGCAATTCTATTTTCCTGTCTACGACAATAACGGCAACGTGGTGAAGTATGTCGACGAGACCGGAAGTGTTGTTGCCGCCTATGTTTATGACGACTTCGGCCGGGTGATCGAGAAGATCGGCCCGATGGCCGATGGATTCCGTTTCCTTTTCTCTACGAAATCCTACGAACCCGAAACCGGCCTTTACTACTATGGTTATCGCTTTTATTCCCCAGAACTCAAAATGTGGCTAACCCGCGACCCTTTGAAGGAGGATGGTAGTTTAAATCTCTATTCTTTTTGTGAAAATGATGGGATTAGCAGAATGGATTATGTTGGGTTGATTTCGTTTGAATATATTTCATATGATGGGGACGGCAGACGTGTTTATGTTAATGACGAAGACGCTATCCCTGTAAAGACAGAGACTATTGTTGTTGATCAAATGGGAGTCCCCTTTAAAATTCCTTCATTACAATCTCCATGGGGGATGTTTTCTTCGCAAGTCGTGGATGTCGACAAATGTTTGATACGAGTTGAAGTTTCACTCAAACTTGATCCAAGGCTTGAGAAGAGGGTTCCTCGCGGAACGACATATACATATTATCCTCATACAAAAGATGGCGAGGGAGGTGGAATATCTTATGGCTCGTATTCAGAAAATGATCGTCGTTATCCAATGTGGGGGGGGGCTTGGGCGCATGAACATGGACATGCTCGAGCATTTTTCAAGTATGCGAAACCGATGTTTGAGAAAAAGGTAGCAGATTATAACTCAATAAATCCATTGTCTTCAAGTTCTCTTGAAGAAGTTCGTAAAATACTGTTAGAAGTTTTTTTTCATGAAAAAGTTATACCCATGTCGTCAAAATATGCCAATGAAAAAACTGCTCAATGGCATGTTAGTAACGGATTTGGTTTGAGACGACAACGCGTGTATAAGGTCGGTTCTTCAAGAAGTATTAATCAAGAGGATAGTCCATATGTGTTTGTTAAGAAATGAGTTTAGGAAATGTATTTTGCTTATGTCTTGTTTAATGTTGGGGTGTATTAAAGAAGACATGCCCAAGTCCCCCCCTACGAAGGTTGTACAGGATTCTTTGGAGCGGTATTATGCTCAAGTGGATCCATTGAAAAAGGCGTATGGGCCACTTTGCGATGATACGCTGATTCGCCCGTTACAGGAATTTTGCTATGAATTTGATCGGTCTTTGAGCCGTTTTGTTTTTAGTGTTTTTGATGTTTGCCGTGTTCTTGGGACTCCTAAAAGAGTTGGATGGGTGCCGGTGATGGAGTACCGTTTTCCGAAAGGGGAATTCTACCGTGTTGGTATAAATGTTTGGATGAACAATTGTCGGGCGAAGACCGTTTTTGCTAGGATACGCCAGAATTCTCCGTTCCCGCTGAGCGTGAAGAAGGAATTGAACGAGTGGTATGTCCGTGAGATTGAGCCTTGTCGGGTTCATCGTTACAAAGAGTGGCGAACTTTTCAAGATCAAGATCTAGCAAGAAAGAGGCTCTTTCTTCTGAAGGATAATCTTGAAAAAAATGCTTTGTTCTTTGATTTAGGGTATGATGAACTCGTTGCAATGATTGGCCCTCCTTCCGATTCCAAAATGTATGACAGTACATTTGACATGGTAAATCTTACATTTGACGGAGATGAACTAGAAAACATAAATCCATTGATGTATGGCTTTGCTCGACGAATGAAGGTTGAGTATTACTATGCCATAACAAGGGAAAGGTTTTTACGTTTGTCTGTTTCCTTTTTTGATGATTCAAGATCGTTGAAATGTTCATGTCGAGAGTTTCAAGGAGGAGAATTTGTGCCAAATCTTTTTGGAGCTATCTCGTTCCGTTGAACTTCGATTGAATGAAACGGAGAAGAAGACCTGGAACAATGTGACAAAAGTGGGTTGTATGTGACTTAAATGAGTGTCAGAAAAACAATCAAAATGAGGGAAAGGATGAATCACATGACAAACAGTTGTAATCCATTAGGGGGTGGGCGACGAAAGTGTAAGTTGTGCCTGCTAGTTGTTTGTGTAGTGGTGATGAACACGCGGGCTTCCCCTCGTGTTTCTTCGGCGCTTCCTTCGGCGGTGTTTGCCGATACAGAGGTTTCGACGAATGTTGTGATCTCCACCTGGGAAAAGGGACTTGCGGCCTTCGTCTTTTCGCTCGATTTTGTGGCTTCACTGTCGAATAATGTCGAGGTGACGTTCGGTGTCGATCTTGATACTGATGGTCAACTCTCTGCACACGAGGAGCGGCTGACGATAGGGTGGAATTGTGGCAAATGGTTTGCGTGGGGGGGGCAGGGTGAGCGAATCGCCCAGACGGGTACTGTTTTGTCGGAAAGATCCTGCCTCTCCTGTTCGTTCTGTACGGATACTGCTGGCATGTTCCGTTCATTTGCCGCCTCAAATGGTACGGAAGCCATTTTCGCCGAATTGGCGACACGTCCCCCAGCTTGGCTTTACGCGCGAGATTGGAATCTTTGTCGTTTGACGGCGCGCGGTGTCGATAGTCCGTCATTACGTTTCACAGCTCAGGTAACTCCTGCCGGTCTGATATTCTTGTTGCGATGACGGATAATGACTTGAAAAAATTTCAATCACAGAAGCGAGGATGTGATATAATTTAGGTTGGAGAGGAAGAAGCGATGACGAAGACAACGAAAAAAAAGACTGCTCTGAAAACGGTCGTAGAGAAGAAGGCGAAAACGAATGATCCGCGCCCGAGTTGGGACGAATACTTCATGGAGATCGCGGAGGTTGTCTCGAAGCGGTCCAACTGCTCGCGGCGGCGCGTGGCGGCGGTGATCGTGAAGGACAACCATCTTCTTTCGACCGGCTACAACGGAACGCCGCGTGGTGTGAAGAACTGCTTCGACGGCGGCTGCCCGCGCTGTTCCGGCCATACGCCGAGCGGGAAGGGCCTCGACGAGTGCCTGTGCGTGCACGCCGAGCAGAATGCGATCTGCCAGGCGGCGCGCTACGGCGTGGACGTTTCGGGCGGCAAGATCTACGTGACGATCTCGCCGTGCCTCACCTGCGCGAAGCTCATCATCAACGCCGGCATCAAGGAAGTCGTCTATGGCGGCGACTACACGGCGTTCCTCGATACCGTCAAGGACATGTTCAAGTCGTCCGGCGTGAAATGCCGGGCGTTCAAGCCTCGCGCGGCGGCACCGAAGGCGTAGCGGCCGTGTTGAACGCGGCGAACACCTTCGCCGCGGCGGCGTCGAGCTGGCGGCGGCGGAATTCGCCGAAG
>JAZLJP010000201.1:0-15166 GCA_045617985.1 Kiritimatiellia bacterium | reverse complement strand
CTCGGCTCCCTGCCACAGGATCGACGGCTACGCGCCGATCTTCGCGACGCTCGGCACGAACGGCTTCCAGCTCGCCAACGAGCTGCGTCCGGGCGGGCAGCATTCGCAGAGGGGATTCGTCCCGTTCTTCCCGAGGTCCGTCGGCATGGCCTCGCAGCCCACGCCGCACAGGCTGCTCGTCCGCCTCGACTCCGGGCACGACTCGGACGACACGGCCGGGACGGGGTCTTGAGGGCGCGTCTCCACCCAAAAACCATCCGCAGCGAAGCAATTTGACGCATCGAACGGTACCTCGCGCCTTGTCAATTCGTGAAGGTCGCCCCGAAGCAGAACCGTCTTGTCCGGCGCAAAGCTTGAGAAGGATTCCATAAGGCATCGCCAAACGCCCATTCCAAAACCCAATAGACATGACACGCCGCGCGGACTACTCCACGTGGCGCACCAGCCATACTGTCGCTTTGGAATTGAAAATTTGGCGATTTCGAAATCAAGCGAACATACGCTGTTGCGTACGCTTGTCTAGGTTAGGTTGCCCACCCTAAACATCTCCCGCTCCGATCAGCCACGCTTCGGCGCGTGACCCTACCGTGAGGAGCCGGCCGCCGTTGATGTCACGACCGGTCTAAAGATCTTCATTTTCCTATCAAATCCATCCTTTCATTGACAACCGAAATCAATTGCAAACCGTTTTCTCGGGCGCAACGAAGACCTCCTCCATGAGATGCGTACACCGGCCGCAGTGACGACAGTCGTTCGCATGGGGGCAGGCGAGCACGTGCGGCCAGAGGGCCGAGCGGCCGAAGGCCTTGTTGTCGAAGATCCTCGGAAGGCGCGGGAGCGGATCCATGAGCTGCGCGAGGTCGCCCGCGTAGGAATAGGTGGCATAGGCCTTCAGGATGGCGACGGGGTTCGCATGGCGGCGCGTTGCGAGTTTCACATAGTCGACGTACGGCTCGTAGAGCGGCAGATCCTCGGGCCGCAGCCACGTCGAGCGCAGAAACGCCTCGTAGTTGCCACGCGCGTAGTTCGTGGCGCAGCGGAACACGGAGAAATCGTAGGCGCGCCCCACTTCGGACTGCGCAATGCGGTTGTGCCCATGCATGTTGTCGTGGAACGTCTGGAACGGGCACTGCCTCAGGCACCCCGAATTCGCCTGAAGGCCGATCCCCTTCCCGTGCGCCTTCGCCCATGCCGCGCTTTCCGCGAGGAACGCAAGCTCCCGGTGCCGCTCGCGCGTGACGTAGAACATGTCGAAGAGTTCGAGAATCGGCTCGAACCCCACCGTGCCATGAACGCGCATGTTGACGCTGAGGCGGATCTTGACGGCCGGATAGCGCCGCCTCAGAATCGTCATCACGAACGGCGACGTGGTGGTGACGATTTCGGGGAAGAGCCCTTCGCGGTCCATATCCGCGAGCGTCGCCACCACGAGGTTCTCGAGCTCGGGCGAAATCGCATGGTCGCCATAGCAGTTGCAGTTGAAGAGCGTATCGAGCTCGACGCCGTTCCGGCGCGCCCAGCGGAGATCGTCGAGGAGACGCGCGCGCACGGCGGGCGTGAAGTCGGGCGCGGGCCTGCACGAGAGCACGCCCGGCCAGGCGAAGAACACTTCCTTGATGCGCGCGAGATACGGTGCCGCCTCTCCCTGGAAGTCGGCATTGAAGAAGTGCCCCACGGCAAGATTGCGACGAACGGCTGGCGTTTCCATTTTCGACCTCACAAGCACATCTTGAGCCCCGGCACCTGGGCGATCGCGGCATCGAGTCTCATCATTTCGGCGCGATCCTTGAGCCGCACGGAAAGCGCGTACGACGCATACTTTCCGTTCGCCGAAGTGTTCACGACCGTCACGGGCGAAGCGAGGTCGAACCCCGCAAAGAGCGCCTGGGTGAAGCCGTCGTCACGCCTGTCGGCATTCACGATGATCCGCTGATGCGCCACCACGGGGAACTTGATTTCGCCGGTCATTTCTCCCCCGCCTTCCCTGTCGTAACGATGGCGGCGAACCCGCCGTTCGCGGCGCAGTCGACGAGAAGCGTGTTCCCTCGGCGCGTCTCCACCGCCACCGGCGCACAGGGCTTCGCCTGTGCGGCATCGGCATCGCGGAAGAGCCGCACCGTCTTCTCGCCCGGCCCCGCGAAATCCAAGGGCACCTCGATCGGGCGCCGCGCCCCCGCATTGATCGCGCCGAGATACCAGGTGGTTCCCTCCCGGCGCGCCACCACGGCCCCTTCGCCGATCTTCCCCGCGAGAACGCGCGTCTCGTCGAACGACGCGGGCAGCGCGCACCAGAACGCGGTTGCGCCTTCCTTTTCATCGATGTCGCGCGGGCACTGGTACCAGTAGAGGAACTGCCAGCCGCTCGTGAAAACGACGGGGAGCGCGAGCTGGTGCGCGAGCGTCGTCTTGATGCGGCTCACGCGCCAGCACGGCGTGTAGTCGCCCGGGCCGTCCAGAAAGCGCGTGAACGGCAAGGCCGCATTGTGCGCGGCAGGCGGCATCTCTTCGTTGCCGCGAATGCCTTCCACGGTCATCACGTTCGGATAGGTCTTCTGAATGCCCGTGAGGCGGTATTCGTCGTGGATGTCCACCATGATCCGGCGCGCCGCCGCGGCCTCGATCGCTTCGCGCACCCAGCGGCGGCAGGCGGCGCTCCCCACCTGCACGAATCCGTATTTCACCCCCGCCACGCCCCAGGCGGCCAGTTGGTCGAGAATGGCATCGCGGTTTTTCGCGAGCGGAATTCCGTTCACGTAGAGAATCGCGCCCACGCCGCGCGCGCGCGCTTCGGCGAGAATCGCCTGCAGGTCGAACGGCTCGCCCTTCACCGCGCGGCGCGGATCGATTTTCGGATGGAGCGGGTCGCCCGTCTGCTCCGGGCCATACCAGCCCGCGTCGATTTCAATGAACTGGAAGTGGTTGCGCTTGACGAACGCGACGGCGTCGAGGCCGTCCTTCGTGGTGAGACGCGCCACGCGCAGCACCTTCCCCGGCTTGATCCAGCTCGTCTGGGCAAGGCGAGAGGGCGCATTCAAGGCGTCCATCACGGCGGGCTGTTCGTTCGCGAGCGCCACGGCGTCTTTCGCCACGTGGATGTAACGCCACGGCGTGACGGCAGGTGCCGTGAATTCGTCTTCCCCCTCCAGAACGGTCTTCACCTGCCCGGGTTTCGCGCCCGCCGCGAAGCGGATGCGCGCCGAATCAAGGCAGCCCGCGTCTCCGAGAACGGCCGTGAAGGAATCCCCTTCCACCACGAACGGGCTCTCCGCCGTGTTCGGGTAGGCGTTCACGTAGTTGTAGCCCTTGCGGCCCTTCAAAATCTGCTGCAGGCCCGGGCACGGGCGCATCGTGTGCATCGTGGAGAGACGCTTCGGCACGTACTCGCCCTGCGCATGCGAAACCGGCCAGCAGCGCAGGTCGCGCCCGAAATCGAACACCCATTCCTCGCGCGCGATTTTCCGCGGCCCTGCAGCATTGTAGCGGATGCGCCAGGCAACCGTGTGTGCGAAATTCGTCGTTTCCACTACGGCCTCCGGCGGCAGGGCGGGCGGCGTGACGTCGCACACCTTCTCGCCCGCAGGGCCCATTACCGCGATGGCGGCGAGCATCAAGAACGCATTCATCGGCCAAGTCCTCTTCTAGTAGCGGCGCAGAAGCTCCAGCATCCGACGATCGAGCTTGTGGCCCTTGTAGTCTTCGTACTTCACATCGGCGCGCTTGCTGTCGACCACGCCGAAGGGCCCGCGCAGATTCCACATCGCCCAGCCGAGGTTGCGTTCCTTCCAAAGCTTGAGATGGTCTTCCATCCAGTCCAGCACCACGGGGTGGGGCGTTTCGTTGTGAGACCCGAACTCGCCGATCATGACGAACGTGTTCTTGCCCGCGCCCGCCTGGAAGTCGTCGATGATCTTCTGGTTGGTCTCCCACAGCGACTGCAGGCCCACGTCAGAATAGCGGTGCGGCCGCGTGGCGAGCCAATTGCAGAGAAGCGGCACCTCGGCATTCCACCCCTGGAACGTGAACCCGTTGTTCTTCGGCGCGAAACCCCACACGTGCTGGAGCTCGACCGCCGCCGTGCGGCCGGCACCGTCCGTATAGGAAAGCGCGCCCACTTCCGCCCAGTCGCCCGCCTCGCAAACGAGCGCGAACTTCGCGACGGGGCGGTCGAAGACGAAATCGAACGGCTTCGTGTAGAGGCCGCGATGGAGGCACCACTGCGAGTGGTAGACAACGCCCACGCAATCGGGGCTATCGGGGCGCATCTCGATCGTCTCGCGCCAGACGGTCTTGCCATCCGCCTCCGCGCGCAGCGTCACCGTGCCCGAAACGGTCTGCAACTGCAAATGCAACTTGCCGGCCGGCAGCTTCTCAAGCGTGAGCGGCACCTGCCAGGATCCTTTCTTCGGGCCATACAGCATCGCGCTCGGCACCCTGCCGCGGAGCGGCCACACGGGCGCGGGCTGCCCGCCCAGATTGCCCCTGCCGTTCCAGTCCGCATGGAAGTGCGACACCGAACCATGGTCGTAGCCGCGAAACGCCTGCCCCACGTTGTGGAGCCCAACGAGGCCCATTGTGGGACGGCGCGCGCAGCCGATGCCGTCCGAGATGATGAAACGCTCGGGATCGATCGCGTGGATCGTCTCGATCAGCTTGCGCGCAACGGGCGTATACGTCGCCTCGTTCAACGCGCCGGCGGGCTCGTTCATCAAGTTGAAACTCAGCTGTTCATTCGGGATGCCTTTGTAGCGTTTCGCGAAATAGGCCCAGTGCTTGCAGCAGCGCGCGAGCGTTTCCGGATTGGAATCAAGGTCGAGCTTGTCGCTGTCGCCCATCGTCTTCGCCTGGAAGCCGGCGATCGTGTAGCCGGGCGCGAAGTAGAAGCAGAAACACACATGTACGCCCCACTTCTTGCCCCAGGCGATGTAGGGATCGACGAGCCGCGCGACCTTGGCGTCGTCGATCTCGTCGCGGGTACCGTCCTTGCACCACAGCCGATAGTCCATCGGCACGCGGGCGAAGTTGAAGCCGAAATCGTGCATGAACTCGAAATCGAATTCGTCGTGGTCCTGGGCGAAACAGGTCCACGGTTTCCAGTTGCCCGCGTTCTCGGTCCAGAACCGCGCCACGAGATTGAACCCGCGCCACCGCACCGGCGCGCGCCATTCGCCCGCCTCAAGCGAAAGCGCCCCCGCAAGAACAACCGCGAGCCCCGCCCGCTTCATCATCAGTGCCACCTTCATCGTCACATCCTCGCTTTCCGATTTCCGTCCACGGCGACTCCGCCATTTTCCATTCTCAATTTTCCATTCGCCTACGCGCCGAGATCGCTCTTGGCGGCCACGGCGTGCGTCTTTTCGTAGCAGGAGAAGAGCTTGTCCACGAACGCGCGCGCGGGGGCCTTCGTGAAGGCGCTCACGAGCGGCACGATCACGAAGCCCGCCAACATGGCCACGACGCCGCAGTTGATCGGCGAGCGGATGATCGGCGGCAGCGAAGAGCGCGCGGCCATGTTCACGATCATCAACACGGAGCCGAAGATGAAACAGGCCCAGCAGGCGGCCTTCGTCGTACGCTTCCAATAGAGCGCGAAGAGGAACGGCGCGAGGAAGCTGCCCGCGAGCGCACCCCAGGAGATGCCCATCAACTGGGCGATGAAGGTGACCGAGCTCTTGTGCTGGACGAGCGCGATCACGGCGGAAATCGCGATGAAGACGACCACGAAAACGCGGATGACGAACACCTCGCGCTTCGGCTGCATGTCGCGCACGAACGTTCCCTTGATGAAGTCGCTCGTGAGCGTGGAGCTCGACGTGATGACGAGCGAGGAGAGCGTGGACATCGAGGCGGAGAGCACGAGGATCACCGTGAGCGCGATGAGCCCCGGCCCGAGGTTCGAGAGCATCGCGGGGATGATCGAGTCGAACCCGCCCGCCTTCACGGCCTCGTTCGTGCAGAAGATGCGCCCGAAGCCGCCGAGGTAGTAGCAGCCGCCGGCGATGACGAAGGCGAAGAGCGTGGAAATGACGGTTCCCTTGCGGATCGCGTCCTCATTGCTGATCGAGTAGAACTTCTGCACCATCTGCGGGAGGCCCCAGGTGCCGAGCGAGGTGAGGAGAACGACGAAGAGGAGGTTGAGCGGATCGGGCCCGAAGAAGGACGTGAAGACGCCCGGCGTAGAGGAAACCGCGGGATCGTTGACGCGCGCGAGCGCATCGACGGCCGCCATGAAGCCCCCCTTCGAGGCGATGACGGCCCAGATGACGGCCACAAGCCCCACGAGCATGATCACGCCCTGGATGAAGTCGTTGATCGCCGTCGCAAGATAGCCGCCGCAGATCACGTAGATCGCCGTCAACACGGACATCAGGAGAATGCACACGGAATAGTCGATCGAAAACGCCATCGCGAAAAGCCGTGAAAGGCCATTGTAGAGCGAGGCCGTGTAGGGTACGAGGAAGATGAAGATGATGGCGGAGGCGACGATCTTCAACGGCTTCGAATCAAAGCGGCGGCCGAAGAACTCCGGCATGGTCGACGAATCGAGATGCTGCGTGAGAAGGCGCGTTCGCCGCCCGAGAATGCACCAGGCGAGGAGCGAGCCGATGAGCGCATTGCCGATGCCGGCCCAGGTGGCGGCGATGCCGTACTTCCACCCGAACTGACCGGCATAGCCAACGAAGACGACCGCGGAGAAATAGCTCGTACCATAGGCGAAAGCCGTGAGCCACGCGCCCACGCCGCGCCCGCCTAGAACAAATCCATCCACCGAATTCGCATGCTTGCGGCACTTGAACCCAATCGCCAGCAGTACGGCAAAATAGACTGCCAGCATGATCATCTTCATCATCATCGACTCCCTTGAACAACGGCTATCTGCGGCCCTTCCAACGGGGCCTACAATCAAACAGCCAAAGCGGCGCACATTTTAACATAACGCCCCCTTTCCGTCAACAAGTGAACAGGCGTTGATGCACGACGCGGGTCAGCCGGGCGGCAGCGGCATGGGGAGGGAGCGATGCCGGGAAACGCGCGGGAGAGATTTCTTCATGTACCGTGATTTTCCAGATGGCGGTGCGATCGGAAAGATCGTACCAGGGCTGGCCTTTGGCGAGAATGGGCGGCTCGCAGACGAGGGAGACGGGAACAATCGGCACCCGGGCGCGTTGGGCGATCTGCGCGGCGCCGCGGCGAAGCGGGTGCGCGGCGGCCGTCACGGGGGTACGCGTCCCTTCGGGGAAGACGATGAGATTCACGCCGTCCGCGAGAAGCCGCGCCGCCTCCTCGAGAACGCGCGCGGGGTCGTCGTTGACGAGAAACATGCCCTTCACGATCAGCGAATAGAAGAAATTGCGTCCTGCCGCCGCCTTCGCAATCCCCGTCGCATCCGGCAGCAGCGCGGCCAGAATGACGATATCGAGAAGCGTTGGGTGATTCGCGACCACCACACAGCCCCGGATTGACGCCAGGCGCGCCCGATCGGCGGCGGAAATCGACACGTCGCAGATGCCCGCGCGCGCAATCGCCCAGAGGAACAACCGCCAACTCGCCCGCACCGTCATCCGCATGGTCCGCCGCGCCCCCAAACACGCCAGAACAGGGAACACCAAGCCGCCGATCAGCAAACTTCCCAAACCGTAGACGGAGAAGAAAAGCCCCCCGAGAAAACGACGGATCCCTACGCGCATATCATCCCCGCCTCAGCGTGAACGAAGCGGTTGCAAGTTCGGGCGTACGCCCGCCGAGGAAATCGGTCAAGGCGGCAAAGGAGAGCGCGGGGGCGCTCTCCGCCAAACGGAACTCGGCCTTCACCCCCGCCTGGGCCGGCACGAGGCGCACGGCAACGGAACGGGCGACCTCCTCCTCGCCGAATGCGCCGCGATAGAGATCGGGCGTTGCCTCTTCGGCATAGACGAAGAGAACGGGGGCGCACATCGCGAGCGCTTCAAGAAGCCCCGCCTCAAGCGACCGATCGCGCGCGGCGATGGCCGTATAGGGCGCATGGTTCCGGGTCAAAAGGGAAAACGCGCCCGGCGCCGCATTGTGAACGGAAGCCGAAAATCCGGCGGGCGACATCTCGCCATCCGCCTGGAACTGCTGCATCAGTTTCGCCGTAACGCCGATCTCTCCCCAACGAGAGGCGAAGACCACGGGGATTTCTTCGTCATTGGCCACGTCAAGCGCCACGGAGAGCGCTGCGCGCTCGACCCCCGTCAGCCGACGGCGTTCCATCGGCGGAATGCGGGCGACATCCGGTTTGGGGTTCTCCGGCGTTGCCTGCCAGGCCGACCAGGCGGCAATCTCATACTGTTGCGTCGTCGCCATCGCGCCGTCCCTCACATTTTATCCACGCATCGATCGATGATGCGAAAATCGGAGCGCACATCGACGCGCCACCGCCCAAGAACCGTATGCCTGCGCCGATCGACGATCGTGATGGTGAGGCGCACGTCGGCACGCTCGCCCGGGCCGGAAAAGCCGATGTCGTTATATTCCCACGAATCAATCGCGGTTTTCACGACGACATCGCTCTCAACCGCCCGTTCCACCACCTCGAATCCCCGCCGTTTGAGTGCCGCCTCCAAGGCCGTCTTGACGGGCTTTTTCGTATTTTCAACGAAGAACGCCGTATCGGCCCGGCACTTTTCCACATGCTGCGGCATGCATTCCGTCACCTCGCCGGGCACCCACGGGAGCAGGCTGCATCCCGCAAGGAACATCGCCAATGCCACGACGGCCGCGCGCGCCATTCTTTCGCTCACCCCTCGCATCCGTTTCACGCCTCGCGTCGAAAATGGCGGCACACGTCGCGATCGTCGAACGGCAGAACCGTCGATCCGATCGTCTGCGTGGTTTCATGCCCCTTTCCGCACACCACTACGGTATCGCCCGCCGCGGCCTGCGCGAGCGCATAGTGAATCGCCTTCGCGCGATCCGGCTCCACCACGTAGTCGCATCCGGCGGGAATGCCGGCGGTAATCATCCCGATGATCGCCAGCGGCTCTTCGCTCCGCGGATTGTCGCTCGTCACCACGAGGCGATCGGCACAGGCCGCCGCCGCCGCGCCCATGAGCGGGCGCTTCCGCGTATCGCGGTCGCCGCCCGCGCCAAAAACGGCCCACACCTTCCCCTTCGTGAATTCGCGCACCGTGGAGAGGACATTCGTGAGCGCATCGTCGGTATGCGCGAAATCGACAAACACCTCCGCCGCGCTCTGCGTCTCCACCCGTTCAAGGCGCCCCCAACGCGGCGTGAGGGACGGAATCTTTTCGAGAATCCGCGCGTGCGGCACGCCCGCGCCTTCGGCAAGCGCCGCGGCGAGGAGCACGTTCTGCAC
Source organism: Kiritimatiellia bacterium (assembly GCA_045617985.1). Taxonomy (GTDB): domain Bacteria; phylum Verrucomicrobiota; class Kiritimatiellia; order RFP12; family UBA1067; genus RUG572. The sequence goes on along the minus strand of JAZLJP010000201.1, from coordinate 5,832 downwards.
GTTGTAGCGCCCCACAAGCGGGCACTGTTCGCGGATGAAGGAGATGAAGGCCGCATCGGAAACCGCAAGGCCGCATTCGCTCACCTTCAACGGCAACGCCCGGCACATCTCGGCGAGGCGGCGGCCATAGTCGCCATCCACGCAAATCGCCGCGGGGGCGCCGGGATTCGTCTCGGCGAGACGACGGAACAAATCGGCCTTCGCCTCGAAATAGGCCTCCATCGTCTTATGGTAGTCGAGATGGTCTTCCGTCAGATTCGTGAAGGCGCAACCGGCGAACACCGTATCGCCCGTACGGCGCTGATGGATGGCATGGCTCGAAACCTCCATCACGCAATCCTTGAGGCCATTCGCCTCCATCTCGGCGAAAATGTCCTTGAGCGCCTTCAAGGGCGGCGTCGTATAGCCGCTCGAAAACCGGCGGCCGCCCGTATCCACTTCGACGGTGGTCACGATCCCGCCGCCACCGAGAAACTCTCGCAGGATCCAGGTGGTGGTGGTTTTACCGTTCGTGCCCGTGATGCCGAAAATCCTCATCGTCACACCTCGTCGTCCTCGTCTTCCGGCATCTCTTCCGGGATGTCGGGTTCGACCTCAAGATAGCGCAGCACCACTTCGGCGATGCGCCGGAAGGTCGGCGCCGCGCAAAGGCCGCCCTGATGGTTGAAAATCGGCACATGCGCCTCTTCCGAAGTGGCCTTGCTCCGGCAATAGAACGGCTTCTGATAGGTGACGAGAATCACGATTTCCGGGCGCGTGGCCGGCACGATGCCGATAAACGAGGCATGGTAGTTCGTCGAAGAATACCCCTTTCCCTCCTTCATCTGCGCCGTTCCCGTTTTGCCGGCCACCGAATATCCCGAGACCGCCGCCCGTTTGGCCGTGCCGCCCTTTTTCGCGACCCCCGTCATCATCGCCAACACCCGGCGCGCCACTTGTTCCGAAATCGGCTGCCCGATGACTTCCTTGTTATGGGAATAGATGACTTCACCGTCGCTTTGAACGACCTTTTCAATAAGATAGGGCTTCAGAAGCTCGCCATAGTTGCCGATGCAGGCGTAGGCGGTGGCAAGCTGGAGGGCGGTGACCGCCACGCCCTGGCCGATCGGCGCGCGCGACCATTTCACCTTGTCCCAGCTCTGCGGTTTGGGGATAAGCCCCATTTCCTCGCCGGGAAGTTCGATTCCCGATTTGCAGCCAAGGCCGAACTTCGTCATGTATTCGTACAGCTTGGTCGGCCCGAGATCGTACCCAAGCTTGCCGAAAACGATGTTGGAGGAATGAACGAGCGCTTCGCGCACGCTCATCGTTTCCTCCCACTTGTGCCCCGCATCGCCCGGCAGGCGATAGTAGTTGGGATCGTTCTTCGCCGTGTTGATCATCGTTTCGGGGTTCACCCGCCCTTCGTTCAACACCGCACAGGCCGTAATCGTCTTCATCACGCTTCCGGGCTCGTAGACTTCGGAAATCGCCCGATTGATCTTGATCTCCGCCGAATACTTGTTGAAGTTTTCCGGTTCGTAATCCGGAAGCGTCACCATCGCCAAAACGGCCCCCGTCTTCACGGAAAGGACGATCGCCCACGCGCGTTCCGCCCGGTGTTCGGCAAGCCCTTCGCGCAAGGCCTTCTCCGTTTCAAACTGCACGTTGTTGTTGATCGTCAAATAGACATCGCAGCCGGATTTCGCCTCAATGTCGAGATCGCGCCGGCTCCGATCCTCGCGACCGATGGCATCCTTCGTACCATGCACCTGCCCCGGAGTTCCCTTCAGGTATTTCTCGAAACGCAGTTCTAGCCCGGCGCCGCCCACCGCATTCTGCGGATCCTTGCTCACAAAGCCGAGTACATGCGCCAGTCTCCTTCCCTGGGGATACACGCGAACCTGTTTTTCCGTCACCGAAAGCTCTTTCAGATTGCGCTTGGGATCCACCAGAATGTCATGGGCGCCCGAATCGGTTGACGACGTAAGGAAAACAAAACGGGAATCGCGCCGCGCATAGGCATCCATCACCTTCGCGAGGGGAAGGTCGAGGATCTCCGCCACGGTCTTGATCTTTTCCATCCGTTTGGCAGGAGCGATCTTCTGTTTCGGATGGAGGGGGTCCACACTCGCTACAACCGGATCAACGCGATACTCCCACTGCGTCGTCGTCTGGGCAAGGGCCATGCCGTCGGCGGAGAAGATCGTCCCCCGATGGCCCTGTGTCACCCGCTCAAAACCGTAATCCGGAGCGTCCGGCTTTTTCGTGATGAGGTCGAGATGAAGAAAGACAAGCCGCACCGTAACCGCTCCCGCAAAGGCGACCAGAAACAGCGGTGCAAGGAAAAAACGGATTCGCTCGTTCCACTCCGTGAACTTCACACGCTAGCCCCCTCGCTGTCAGCGACGCGTTGTCGAGCGCCCCTTCGCGCCATTCGCCCGCAGGGGCGCAAGCGCACGAACCGGCATCACCGAAGACGATTTATAGGCCATATTCTCAATGGCCCGAACGCGACTGCGCGCCCGTGCAACGGCAATCTGATTCGGTTCGGGCCGTCCGTCGCGATTCATGCGCACAATCTGGTCCTGGCGTTGCATTTTCATTTCCAACCCGAAACGGACGAGGCACTCCGCCAGCTTCTCCGGCGTTTTCATCCGATCCCATCGCGCCGTCTCACGCACGCATTCCGATTCCAGCGCGTCGAATTCCTTCTCCGCCTTGCCGATCTCGCGCTGAATCGACGTACATTGGGAATCGAACAGCCAATAGGTCATCATGACCACAAAACCGCAGAGGATGAGGGAGGCGACGCCCATGGAACTCGCCTTGAAAGACGAGTTCTTCCTAACCTTTCTATTCCGATGCCTCATTTCTCATGTCCTTTCTATCGCCCGCAGCTTGGCGCTGCGCGCACGTGGATTCAAAGCCAACTCCTGTTCGCCCGCCGTTATGGCGTGCCGTGTTACGAGGCGGACCCTCGGGAGCTCTCCCTCCCACCGCTCCCCGCCCTGCTGGAGCGAAACCATCCGGCCAGAGTGCGCCGCGAAGAACCTCTTCACGATCCGGTCCGTCAAACTCTCGAAGGTGATGACCGCAAATCGGCCGCCGCCCTTCAACAGCCCCAGGCCCCCTTCAAGCGCCCGTTCCAATTCTCCGACTTCATCGTTCACCGCCATCCGCAACGCCTGGAACACCTGCGTTGCCGGATGGTGCGCCCCGCGGCGCCCAACCGTCTTCTCCACAAGCGAAGCCAACTGCAACGTCGTTGCAATCGGCCTCTCCGCCCGTGCGCGCACGATCGCCCGGGCGATGCGCCGCGCGTTCGGCTCTTCGCCGAGCGTGCGGAAAATCTCCGCAAGCCCCGCCTCGTCCGTCGTCGCCACGAGTTCGGCCGCCGTCATTCCCTTCGTCTGGTCCATCCGCATGTCCAAGGGGCCATCCCCCCGGAAGCTGAACCCCCGCCCGAACTCGTCGAGCTGCGGGCTCGAAACCCCGAGATCGAGAAGAATCCCGTCGACTGCCTCAAGACCCTTTTCCCGAGCAATTGCCGCCAGATCTCCATGGCACCCTTTCACCACTTCGATCCGCGCCGAAATCTTCGCCGCCTTCAGCCGTTCGGCGCTCTCGCAAAGCGCCTGCGTGTCGCGGTCGATACCCACCAGGGTCGCGCCGGCGCCCGCGCGCGCGAGGATCTCGCTCGCGTGGCCGGCCCGCCCCAGTGTCCCGTCAACATACACGCCGCCGGGCTTGACCGCGAGAGCATCCACCGTTTCGCCAAGAAGAACCGGAATATGCATATCCCGTATCCCCTTAGAAATTCAGTTTCGCCATCGCGGCGCCCAATTTGGCCACTTGGTCGGCCATGTCGTCAGGCTCGTCGGCGCACGGCCAGATCGTGGCCATACGCACCGAGCCCCTCAACTCGACCATACCGTTCAGATTCGCATACGCAAGCAGCTTGTCGCTGATGCGGATACGCCCCTGGACGTCAAATTCCAGCGACTCGGACGCGGCACCGATTGCGGCCAACGCGGCATTGAGCTCCGGATCTCCCAAAGCCCGCTGCTGCAGATCCGCTATCCGCGACTCCATCGCTTCCCGAGGGATGAGCAGGAGACACCGCTGATGGGGATCCGGCATCACGTAGACCAAATCAGGCCCCAAAGCTTCGCGCCACACGCTAGGAACCGTGAGACGCTTCTTCGGATCGAGATTACGCCTATGCGTCCCCATCAAAGCGATAGGGCGCTTGTCCGTCTTCTCGATACTCTGGTTGCCTTCTATTGACATCGCGTGACATATCTTACCACTTCTTGACACCACAAGTCAAGCCAGAGAAATTAAAAAATAAAAATTTTTGAAGTTTCAGAAACCGGTGATTAGTGGCGGGTGATTAGTGGCGGTGATTAGTGGCGGGATAGTTGAGAAACGATAAAAGGCGGGAAAAGATGGTAAAACGCGGGAAACCGCGGGAAACCGCGTCTTTTTTTGTACTGTTTGACGGCTTTGGACGTGCGCGGGCCGCCGCCGATCCGCGCCGATAGTTGATAAAAAATCCGCGCCGAAAGGCAGAAAACGGGCTAACAATCAACTTGGTGATAAATCAGATGAAATCCCCACTCGTCCCCACCGCGCACCGCCAAGCCGCGCAGAGGCATTCGAAAAACGCCGGAAAACAACGGCCGGAATGCGTCTTTCAGGGGCCACGAAGGCACGAAAAAAGCACCGCCGAGGAGGCGGTGCACACGGTCTGCAAGGCGTCGGAAGGCCCGCGTCTAGGACTTCTGCAGCTTGCGCAACTCGGTGGTGACGATCTGGAGAAGGAGCCGCAGCGCTCGCTCGTGCTGCCGTTCATCCAGGCGAAGTTCCCGGGGCGGCCGTGCGCCGTCACCTTCGACTTCGACGAACCGCCCACCGCCAAGGAGGTCTTCGAAATCGCCGTCGCGGCGAAGAGCGCCGGATGGAAGATCGCGAAGGAGCAGCTCGAGGAGCAGAGCGGCTACACGCTCGAGGAAGACGCCGCGCAGAACCCCTTGCATCCGTATGCAAACGGCTTGCAAAACGCGCCGCAGCTCCTGAACAAGCAAGTAGACGGGCAGGGCGGCGAAGAGCGGAAAACCCCGTTAAAATCAGTCGAAAAAACCGACGGCGGCGACGTCCTTGCGGCGTTCGCGAAGGACACCGGCCCGGCGGCGGACGCGATCCGCGAACTGCTCGAGGACCCGACGCCCGAAAAGGCGAAGGCGCTTCTCGACGATCTGCCGACCCTCCTCCCCGAAGACCCCGCCCTCGCGGCAATCATCGCCGAGGAGATGGCGAAGGAGTTCAGTTCCGCGGCGTCCGATCCATCGGACGAGAAAGAGATCACCCAAGCCGATGCCGAACGCATTTATGAGGAGATCATGTCGAAATGAGCGAGCATTGTCCCCAGGACGGCGGCTTCATCGACGACGCCGGATGCACGCACCCGAATCACCAGCACAGCGAGCTAGTGAAGAAGGTGATCACGTCTTCCGCAAATCCGTCCATGATGTCGGAAGCGGATGCGTCCGCCGCACTCACCGAGGGATTCTACGTGAGCGATCCTTCCGGGAAACGTCTTGGATTCGGGAAAGGTCTTCTCGCTCACATCGACAGTGACCCTAATCATGCACCGGGTGACGCAAAGGCGAGAAAGGAACGCCTGCAGTTTACCGTCGCAACAGTCACCCATCCCGACAGGAAAGAGACGAACCATCGGGCGATTCCAGGAAGGACGGCCTACACAAAGGCATTCAAGGATTTCGGAATCATCGCCATCACAGAGAAGGAATCCGACACGATTGCAAAGGTCTTCACGTATTTCCCACG
>JAZLJP010000200.1:0-3050 GCA_045617985.1 Kiritimatiellia bacterium | reverse complement strand
TCCCCGCCCTTCTTCTGCGGCTTGAGGGTCTCGCTCGACTGGGGCTGGCTCCAGAACACGAAGAGCGGGGCGCCCGTGTTCTTCACGTAGAGGTAGGTGGGGAGCGTCAGATCCGTCGTGCCGAATCCCTTGGCGAACGAGGACTCCTTCACGCGCGTGGGCGTATCGTCGAACACGCTCACCACGTTCTGCACCGCATAGTAGGCGCGCTTGACGGCGATCACGTTCCGCGCCTCGTCCGCGCGCAGAAGCCCTTTGAGGTTGATCTCGCGCCCGGCGTGGTTGAAGTCGCAGATCGTGAACACGCTCGATTCAACGTCGTGGCCCAAATCGCCGAGCATGCGGCGCATGTCCCACTTCGTCTGGGAGTATTCGCTCCACGGAACGCCGGAGAGCGCAAAGCGCCGCGCCATTTCGCTGGGGCATCCGTTCTCGCCCTGACGCATCTTCGCCCCCGGGTGGTAGCGCGAGAGAACCTCCTTCAGCTCGACCACGCTCTTGTAGGTGCTTTCGGGCGAGAAGGCGTAGCCATGGTAGATGAACCAGTCGAAGAGCTTCACCTCGGGACCCAACGCCTGCAGGCACTTCTCGAAGTACGCGGGGCTGCTCGTGGCGAGCGAGAGGCCGGCGATGCGCGCATCGGGAATGACGGCCTTGATGGCCTTGGCCGTGCGGATGTTGAATTGGGCGATGGATTCCACCGTCTTCTTGCTGATGTCCGGCTCGTTCCACATGGCCCAGTCGCGCACCCGCCCCTTGAAATGGCGCGCCATCGCGCCCACCCAGGCGTCCCAGGCCGCGAGGCCTTCCTCGGAGGACGGAAACCCGCCGCCGAGATCCCAGCCGCCGCCGCCCTTGTAGACCGGGTTGCCGTAGCCGGTTTCGAGAAGGATGTTCAGCCCGCGCGCGCGGGCTTCGTCCACGATGTGGTCGAGCCAGGCGAAATCGTAGCGGCCCTTCTCCTTCTCGCACTTGGCCCAGCCGCCCTGCAGGCGGATCGTCTTGATGCCAAGCGGCGCGAGATAGTCCTTGTATTCGTCGAAGTTCGCGAAGTCGCGGTCCAGCACCTCGCAGCCGAGCGTCCAGTTGGAACCGTGGATTTCATTCACCGCCCGCGGCTCAAGCGTGCCGATGCGGCGCATTTCCACCGTGAGCGGCGTTTTCACGCGGCCCGGCGCCCGGTTCAACGGGATGTTGTAGATCCCCGCCTGGGCCGCCATCACCAGGCCCAACATGCTTCCAATGAGGAATCGTCCACGCGAATTCCCGGCAAACGACATTCGAGACACTAACGAATTTTTCATTTTATTCCTTCCGTTCCTTTGAGCAGTGCTTTGAGATAGCCGTTTGCGAACAAACGGCCGAGGGTGAAATAACCTGGGATGGCATCTTCCACCAGACGCCGGTCGCCTTCCATTTCCGGCACGTGATCGCCGCGCACGGGCACATCGAGCCCCAGTTCGCGATAGAGCCGCATCAGGGCGAACTGGTCGGTCGTGCCCTCGTCATGGAAGAGCTCCGTGAAGTCCGTCTTGTCGCCCGCCACATCCCGCACATGGATGAACGCGATACGCGCGCCAAAATGCTTTGCCGTTTCAATGAGGTCAGCCCCCATCAGTTTGAAGTTCGCCTGGCAGTAGGTAACAGCGTTCGATGGCGAGGGATAGAGCGAATAGGCGCGATCGAAATCCGCCACGGTCTCGAAGATCCGTGCATACCCGCCAAGATCCGAGAGGCAGGGATCATCGGGATGAAGGCCCATGCGAATGCCCAAGCGTTCCGCCGTGGGCATCACCGCCTTGAGGAAGTAGGCGTAGTTCGCCCACACCTGCTCCTTGGTCAGTTTCAGCGCCACGCGCGGCGTTTCCGCCAAGGAGAAATAGGTCGCCTTCGCGCCGCCGCGGCCCGTGCGCACACCCGTACGCGCCCAACCCGTGCCGACCATGAAATTGTAGCAGAGAAGCGGGATGCCCAATTTCGCCATCGATTCGATTAGCGTGCGATAATGATCGAGCGTCTCTTCCCGCCGCGCGGCGGAGATGCCGTCATCCCCGAATTGTTTCACCGGCGCCATGTCAAAGGGATCGCCCTCGAGCCCCACGACCTTCAACCCCGCGCGGGCGAGCGCATCGACGATTTCACGCAGGGTCGACTCCGTCCACGGGTCGGGCCGGCCCGTCAGTTCGGGATTGACCTTCACGATCACATCCGCAATCCCCATCTGGAGGCAGAGCTTCCAGAGGGGATGAGGTTGGGGCGGAACGAATTCAACGAGCTTCATCTACACTCCCGCGCTCGCCAGAAAGCCGCCATCCACCGGGACGGTGATTCCCGTCACGAAACCGGCCTTTTCGTCGTCCAGCAACCAGTTGACGCATCCGAGCAGTTCCTGCGCTTCGCCAAAACGCTTGATGCACGAGTGGGCCATCACCTGCTCGCCGCGCGCGGAGAGGCCGCCGTCCGGCGTCATCAGGTACTGTTTCGAGCGTTCGTTCACGAAGAATCCCGGCGCGATCGCATTGACCCGCACCTTCGCGGGCGCCATGTACTGCGCAAAGAACATCGTCCAGTTCGCGATGGCCGCCTTGCTCATCGCGTAGGGCGCGACGCGCGTGAGCGGACGGTAGGTGTTCATCGAGCCGAAATTGATGATCGCCCCTCCGCCGGACTTTGCCATCTGCATCCCGAACACCTTCGAAGGGATCACCGTGCCGATCGTGTTGATCTTGAGCACGGACTCGAACGCCGCCATGTCGATATCCCAGAACCCGCGGTCTCGGTCGAAGTCCGCCGTCGGCGTGAAGTCCGCCTCGCTGAACCGAAGGCGCGACGGCATCGCCTTCACGTTGTTTCCGCCCGCGCCATTCACGAGGAATTTGCACGGCCCCCACTCCGCCGCGACCCGATCCGCAATCGCCTGGATCGCCTTTTCGTCCGTGACGTCTGCCGGCTCGATGCGCACGTATTCGTCGGGAGAGGCAACGGGCGGGACGCCCGTTGTCCCAGTCGCGCCGCCCCACCCGCTGGGACAACGGGCATCTTGCCCGTTG
>JAZLJP010000199.1:0-25424 GCA_045617985.1 Kiritimatiellia bacterium | reverse complement strand
CTAAGACCGCTTGCCTCCGACTTCTTCCTCCCCCTCCAAATCCTCTAACACCTAAAACAAAAAAAACATGCTCGACCAACTCGCCTCCCATCTTGACGCCATCGCCGCGCTCGCCCCGCTCTGGGGCTACGCGCTCATCTTCTTCTTCATGGCCGTCGAAAGTTCGTTCATCCCCTTTCCAAGCGAGATCGTGATGATTCCCGCCGGCTTCCTCGCCGCGCGCGGCGAACTCTCCTTCCACGCGCCGATGAGCGATCTCGTCGCCGCCTCGCTCGTAGGGCTCGCCGGTTCCCTTGCGGGTGCCTACTTCAACTACTACCTTTCGGCGAAACTCGGCGAACCCTTCCTGCGCAAATACGGCAAATGGTTTTTCGTGAAACCCGAAGCGCTCGACCGCGCCTGCGAAGTGTTCACCCGCTACGGCGGCGCCACGACGTTCCTCTGCCGCCTCATCCCGGTGATCCGCCAGCTCATTTCGATTCCGGCCGGCCTTGCGAAAATGCCGCTCGGGAAGTTCACGTTCTTCACGGGCCTCGGCGCCGGCATCTGGACGACGATCCTCGCGCTCATCGGCTTCGGCCTTGGCCGCTCCGCAGGCGACATCACCTACAAGGAGCTCGTCCACCGCGGCAAGGCGATGATCGACGCAAACCTCCCCTGGGTGATCCTCGGCGGCGCCCTCCTCGTCGTCCTCTACATCGCCGTGTCGAAGATCGTGATGAAGAAAAAGCTGGCAAGTTAAGCTTGTCTACAACTGCACGTTGCTCGCGTCGGCGTTTTTCTCGGGGAGGATATTGGAGACGAATTCCGCGAGGCGCCAGGGTGAAATCGAAAGGAACCATGTCGCCAGGCGCATCGGCCAGGGGAAGGCGATGAGGCCGATGTTCCTGTCGACGCGATCGAGGATGATGCGCGCGGCGCGATCGGCTTCCATGAAAAACGGCATCGGGCAGGTGTTGCGGTCCGTAATCCGCGAGCGGATGAAACCCGGGCAGACGACGTTGAGCGTAATGCCCTCGCGCGCGAGGGGCTTGCGCCACGCGAGCGCCCACGTCTTCATCGCGGCCTTCGTGGCCGAATAGGCGGGGCAGGTGGAGAGCGGTGCATAGCCCGCAATCGAGGCGGTGATCACGATCTGGCGGCGTCCCGCCTTGTCCGCGCGCGCCCGGAAGAGATCGAGGAGCGGCAGGACGACGTTAAGATTTCCGCCGATATTCGTTGCAAACGTGCGGCGCACGTTCGGCTCGTTCTCGATACCGGTCGCGATGCCCGCATTGGAAAAGACAAGCTCGGGGGGCGCGATCTTCTCGCAGGCGGCGAGCCAGGCGCGCGTCGCTTCGGCGTCCGTCACGTCCAGAATCTGCTCATGGACTTCCGCGCCCGCCCTGCGGCACCGTGCCGCGACGGCCGCCAGGCGCTCCGCGTTGCGTCCGCAGAGGAAGAGATGCCGCGCGCCGCGCCCCGCCGCCGCGCAGGCGAGCGCTTCGCCGATTCCGCTTGAAGCGCCCGTGATGAGAATGTTCCGCGCCCCTTCCATCGCGAGAGCCCCTTCGTTCTACTTTTTGGCCGGTTCCCACTTCGCGCCCGTGAGGCGCAGGGCGAACCGGCGAATGCCGTTGAAGCGCGTGTTGCGCTTCGACCAATCGGCATCGTTGCGGCAATTCCGCAAATAGGTGGCAACGGCAAGAACGCGCCCTTCCGCGTCGATGACGGGGCTGCCGCTGTTGCCTTGCGTGAAGGTGGCGTCGATCTCAATCTCCGTCGGCCCTACGCCGAGAATGCGCCCCCTCAGTTCCGTGATGACGCCACGCCCGTCGCTGTTGCCCAGAACGGTGATGTGTTCGCCCACGTTCGGCAGACCCGCGCGGAGCTCCAAAGCCGGGAATTGCCCCACCACGGCAAGGCGCGCGAGGTCGAGCCCGTACGCATATTCGCGCGCGCCGAGCCTGAGCTGGGTACCGTCGAGCATCGTCGCCTTCACATACGGCTGGTTGCGAACGACATGCCCGTTCGTGTAGAGCCACACGCGGCCGCCGTCACGAACGAGGAATCCCGTACCGGCGTGCCCGCCCGTTTCCACCACCGCGAGTTTGTTCTTGGCGGCGGCGAACACGCTCTTTCGCGGCGGGGCCGGCTTTCGCTCGCCGAAAAGCGGGCGCGAGAAGAACGACGTCTTCCGCGGCCGCTCCGTGGCCGGGTCGCGCTTGCCGCCCCATTCCCACCGCACATGGCCGAAGAGATTCGAAATCGACGCGCCGAAATCCGCCGTGATGGATGGGCGGTTCCGCCCCGACGACAGAGACGACCCGCGGTTCACAAGCTCCGCCGGCACCTCGGCCACCACGCCCCCGAGGGCGCAGCAACCGAGCACAAGCGCTATGAGCGCGCGTTTCACGCCTTGGCCGGCGCGGCCGGCTGAGCGGGTGCAGGCTGGGCGGATGCAGGGCGCGGCGGCACCTTGAAGTCCTCAGGCTTGAAGTAGTGCGTCTGGTGCGTATCGGCCGACGTATTCGCCGCGAGCACCGCCACCGCGCTCTCGTAGGCGAGATCCGCCGGGCAGTTGAGCTTTTCGCCATGACGGCACGCCGCGAAGAAGTTCTCGAGGTGCGGCATGTGCGCGGGCTTGTTCAGTTCCACGCTGATCGGGTTGCCGTTGGCAAGCGCCGTAATGCGCGTGTCGCCGGAAATGTCCTTCGACACCGTCCTCTTGATCTTGTCGTCCGCACCGGGAAGAATCCAGCCCTTCTCCATGAAGGACCGCCACTCGACATCCGTCCACCCGTTGATGGAGTTGCCGAGGTCGCGCTGCACCGTGTTGCCGCGCGCGGAGATTTCCGCGATCGTGAGCGCCGCCTTCTCGCCCATGTACTGCTCGTAGAAGCCGCCGCGGGCATTCGAGGAGAGCACCTGGTAGTAGGCCTCGTTCTTCGTTCCGTCGGGCATCGTGAACTCGTAGATGCACATCACGCGGTCGTAGGCCTCGCGGCGCGGCGTGAAGGCGTCCTTGCCGCCGATTGCGGTCACGCTCGACGGCGGCACGCCCATCGCCCAGATGAACATGTCGATCTGGTGCGAGCCGAGGTCCACCATCGATCCGCCGCCATGCTTGTAGAACCAGCGCCAGTTCAGATACTGCTCGGCGTTCTTGTAGCCGTACTTGTCGAGGATGTCCTGCTTCGGCGGGCGCTTCACCACGTTGAACGGCAGCAGCGAACGGTTCCACTGCGCGTAGGCGTTGGTGATGCGGCCGAGCATGTTCGGCACGATCGTCTCGAAACAGTGGCGATAGCGCGGATTCGACCGGCGCTGATGGCCGATCTGCAGAAGCTTGCCCGTCTCCTTCGCCACGCGGCACATCTCCGCCGCGAGTTCCAGCCTGTTCGACATCTCCTTTTCGCAATAGACGTGCTTGCCGGCGCGGAGGCAGGCGCAGGTGTGCTCGCAGTGCATCCAGTCGGGGGTCGCGATCACCACGGCGTCGATGTTCTTGTCTTCCTTCGCGAGCATGTCGCGATAGTCTTCATAGATGTTGACCTCGTGGCCATAGCTCTTGAAGAAGCCCCTCGCCTGCTGCGCCTGGAACTTCCAGATGTCGCACACGGCCTTCACGCGCACGCCGGGGATACGCACGATCGACTGCGAAAGGACGCGCGCCTCGGCGCCAAAGCCGATGAGCGCGATGTTGATCTGATCGTCCTTCGGCCCCAAGATGCCCTGCTTGTCCTTGCTCTCCAACGTCCAGTTCCGATCGTCGGCATGGAGAATGTTGAAGCTCGGGAGAAAGGCGCTCGCCACGGCGGCGCCCTTCACGAAATTACGGCGATTGAGTTCCATCGGTCTTCCTTCTTGTTAGTAAGTCGTTTGCTGAGAATTGGCTCTTCGCGCTTACATGCGCGTGTAGCGCGGGCCGTCCCCGCCCTGCGGGAAGGTCCAATCCACATTGCCATACGGGCACTTGATGCGGCACGTCTTGCAGTGGAGGCAGTTCGAGAAGTCGATCACGAGCCTGCCTTCGTCGCGCCGATACACCTCCGCCGCGCAGAAGCGCGTGCAGGGCGAGGCGAACTTCGCCTCGCATTCGGCGCACAGCGCGGGATTCTTGATACGCAGGTGGCACGGCTGGTCTTCGTCGTGGATGACACCGCTCATGAAGACGTCCGTCAGCCGGTCGGGCTGCGTGGGCGAAGCTTCCACTTCGCGCGCCGCCTCGCGCACGAGCGCGGCGCGATCGAGCGGCGCGAGCGCCGCGGCATCCGCCTCGTCGCACCCCGGCACGCGGAAGGGCGGGAAGAGGCCCTTCGTGAGCCAGGCAAGCCCGCCTGCCATCACGCCCCACGGAAGCCCGTAGGAGAACGCCGCGCGCACGTTCTTCACGCGCGCCATTTCCTGCCAGCCCGGCGTCGCCTTGAAAAGCTTCTCGTACGTCTCGCCCGCCGAGGGCTTGAGCTTCGCCTCGAGGATCGCCGTCGCGGCCGCGATCGCGCTTTCAAGTGCGAGATGCACGCCCTTGATGCGGAGCGAATCGAGGAGCCCCGCGCCGTCGCCCACGATGAGGCAGCCGGGCGCGTAGAGTTTCGGCACGGCATAGAACCCGCCTTCGGGAATCACCTTCGCGCCGTACGCGACGGTTTTCCCGCCCTTGATGTGCGGCGAGACGGCCGCCGAGCTCTTGAAGCGCCGGAAGAGCCGGAAGATGTCGATCTCCGCGCGCGTGTAGTCGAGCGCATAGGCGTAGCCCACCATCACCTGCGTTTCGGAAACGTGATACACGAAGCCGCCGCCGTAGGTGTTGAAGTCCGCCGGCCAGCCGAACGTGTGCATCACTTCGCCCGCCGTCTGCGTGCCCGCCGGCACTTCGATGAGCTCCTTGATGCCGAGCGCGTAGGTCTGCGGGCGCGCGCCCTGGAGCTTCTTATCGGCGATGAGCTTTTCCGTGAGGATGCCCGCGCCGCCTTCGGCGAGCACCACGATCTTCGCGCGCACCTCTTCGCCCGCGAGATAGTTGCTCTTCTTCTGGCCGTTCTTGTCGAGGCCCTTCTCGCCCGTCTTCGCGCCAACGATCACGCCCTTCTCTTCGATGAGGCTCGTTACGGCATAGCCCGTGTAGAACTCCACGCCTTCCTTGCGCGCAATCTCCGCGAGGGCCGCCGTGAACTTCGTGAGCGACATCACCGGAAAGCCCTTCGAGCTCATCATCGGCGGCACCCACGGAATCGCAAGCGACCAGCCCGCCGTGAAGTTGCAGCGGAAGCTTTCCTTCACCACTTTCGCTTCGCAGGGGAGTTTCGCGATCTCCTCTTCCGTGAGGAGATCCTTCAGCGTGCGCGGATCCACGATCGCGCCCGAGAGAACGTGCGAGCCGGGCGAGCGGCCCTTGTCGAGCACCATCACGCTCGGCTTCTTCTCGCCCGCCTTCCGCTTGAGGGCAATTGCAGTCGCGAGGCCCGCAGGACCGCCGCCGATAATCAAAATGTCAGTTTCAAGTGCCATCGTTTTCAATCCTTCGCTCGTCTTCAACCTTCCAGCCCCTTGATCAAGAGCGGCAGGATTTCAAAGAGATCGCCCACGATTCCCACGTCCGCCACGCCGAAGATCGGCGCATTCGCATCGGAGTTCACCGCCACGATCAGGTCCGCACCGCGAATGCCTTCGAGGTGCTGAATCGCGCCCGAGATGCCGAAGCAAAGGTAGAGCTTCGGCGCCACGGTCTTGCCCGTCTGGCCCACCTGGCGCGACACGGGGCACCACCCCGCGTCCACGCAGGCACGCGAGCAGGCAACGGTGCCGCCCAAGAGCTCCGCAAGGCGGAAGAGGAGCTTGAAGTTCTCTTCCTTCTTCAGCCCTCGCCCGCCCGAAACGAGAATATCGTAGGCGGAAATGTCGATCGCGTTCGGATCGCGCGTCACCTTCACAAGCTTCGTCTGCGGCGCGATGAGCTTGAGCATTTCGGCGAGCACCTGGCCCTTGTGGGCCGGATCGGGGGCCGCCTTCTTGAACACCTTCGGGCGCACCGTCGCCATCTGCGGGCGGTGGTTCGGCGTCATGATCGTCGCCATGATGTTGCCGCCGAACGCCGGGCGCGTCTGGTGGAGGAGCATCTGCAACGCGCCCGTATCCTTGTTCTTCGTCTCTTCGATCTTGAGCATCGTGCAGTCGGCCGTGAGGCCCGTACGCACCTTCACCGCCACGCGCGCGAAGAACGCGCGCCCAACGGCCGTCGCGCCCGCGAGCACCACTTCGGGCTTGTGCTTCACGATGAGCTGCGAGACGGCATCCACGTAGACGTTCGCCTCATAGTCCTGAAGCGCGGGATCGTCCACCTTGTAGACGACATCCGCACCCGCCGCGATCAGGCCCTCTTCCGCCTCCTTGGGAAGCTTGTAGCCGAGGAGCACCGCCGCGAGGCGCGTACCCTTCCCGCGCTGCTGCTTGAGCTGAACGCCCTTCGCGAGCAGTTCGTAGGCGACTTCCGCCACCGTGCCCGCAGTCGCTTCGGCGAACACCCAGATGTCCTTGTAGGCTTCGATCATCTCGGTGCCGTAGACCTTCTGCTTCACCTCTTCGATCGCCTTGAACGGGCACGCCTTCACGCAGGCGCCGCACGCCTTGCAGGCGGAAGCATCCACTTCCGCAAGCTTGCCGGCCTTGTTCGCGTTTGGGGCATCGACCATCTTGAGGGCGTTGAAACCGCAGCCCTTCACGCACTTGCCGCACCCCTTGCACTTCTTCGGATCAATGAAAATCGGTGCGCTCATGCCTTCACCACGCCCTTCTGCTTCAAGAATTCAAGAATCGCCGCCGCGCCCGCTTCCGCGTTGCCGCGCGCGTCGATCTTCTGGCCGCCTCCCTTGGTGGGCGGCGGGAAAATGGTCACGACCTTCGTGGGCGAGCCCGCAAGCCCGATTCGGATCGGATCGGCCGCAAGCACCTTTTCGTCGAACACCGTCACGGGCGCTGCGGCGGCCTTGCGCCATCCCGCGAGCGGCGCGAAACGAGGCGTAGAGGCCTCCTTCAGCACCGTCATCACGCAGGGGAAAGAGCCTTCGATCTCATGTTCGCCGTCGTCCATCACGGAGGTGACGCGCCACGTGTTCTTCTCCACTGCGAGCGCTTTCACGTAGGTGATGAGCGGCACGCCGAGGAACTCGGAAACGCCCGGGCCCACCTGCGCCGTATCGCCGTCGATGGCCTGTTTGCCGAAGAGGACGAGATCGGGCGCCTTCCCGCCCGCCGCCTTGCGGATAGCAAGCGAGAGGGTGTAGGACGTCGCGAGCGTATCCGCGCCGCCGAAGGCGCGGCTCGACACGAGAAACGCGTCGTCCGCGCCGCGGGCCATCGCTTCACGCAGCACGACCGTCGCCTGCGGGGGACCCATGGTGACAACGCTCACGCGCGCCCCTACGGCGTCTTTCAGCCGCAGGGCCTCTTCGAGGGCGTATTCGTCGAACGGATTGATGATCGACTCCACGCCCTCGCGCATGAGCGTATTGGTTTTGGGGTTGATCCGAACGTTGGTGGTGTCCGGTACTTGTTTGATGCAGACGACGACGTGCATATCAAATTGAAAATTGAGAATTGAGAATGGAAAATGGGGAATGGAAAATTGAAAATTGAAAGTGGAAAATGGAAAATGGGGGAAACCCGGCAAGGGAAGTCCTTTCAGGCCTCGCCCTGCTTACTCCGCGCTGAAACGGTATTCCGTGTGGCTCTTATACGTCTCTCCCGGGCGGAGCACCGTGGTGGGGAACTCGGGATGGTTCGGAGAATCCGGATAGTGCTGCGTTTCAAGCGCCATGCCCGCGAACGGGCAAAGGTGCTTCCCGGCCGCCTTCGCCGGTTCCGTGGGTTCGAAATTCTGCGCGCCGTACATCTGCATGCAGGGCTCGGTGGTCCAGATTTCCATGCGGCGGCCCGAGGCGGGGTCGCGCATGATGCACGCCTGCTTGAGCTCGCCGTTCTTGCCGCGCAGCACGAAGTTGTGGTCGTACCAGTTGTCCATCGGCGCGAACGCCTTCTCGGCCTTCATGAGATCCATCTTCGCGCCGATCTTGCGGAGCGTCGTGAAGTCCATGCCCGTGCCCTTCACCGGCGCATCCTTCGTGGGGATGAGGCCGATATCCACCTGGGTGTAGTTATCCGCGTTGATCTGCAGTTCCTGATCGAGCACCGTGCCGCTCGATTCGCCGGCCATGTTCCAGTAGGTGTGGTGCGTGAGGTTGATCACGGTGGGCTTGTCGGTCGTCGCTTCGTAGTCGATCGTCCAGGTGTTGTTCGGCAGCACCTTGTACGTGACCTTGCACGTCACCGTACCGGGGAAGCCCATGTCGCCATCCGGAGAGACGCAGGTGAGCTCGAGGCCCTGCACGAAACCCTGGCGGATGGGCCGCGCCTTCCACACCTTCGCATCCCAGCCCTTCGGGCCGCTGTGGAGATTGCAGTGGCGCGTGGTGTGCGGCTTCTTGCAGTCTTCGTTGCAGGCAAGCTGGTAGTCCTTGCCGTCGATCGAGAACTTGCCGTCCTTGATGCGGTTGCCGAAGCGGCCGATGAGCGTGCCCATCGAGTGGCCCCACTTCTCGTATTCGGCCGGCGTGTTCCAGCCGAGCGTCACGTCCGCAAGGTTGCCGTATCTATCCGGCGCATAGCAGCGGATGAGGCGCCCGCCCCAATCCGAAATGTCGAGCGTGAGGCCGCCCACGCCGCGCAGGCGGTAGATCTTCACTTCCGTGCCGTCCGCAAGCTTGCCGAACGGGCGAACGTTCTGGTTGCGGAGCATGTGCGGCATCTGCCGCGCCGTCGCACGCGCCCGCGCACGCGCCAGGGCCGACACCGAAGCGGGTTTCGCCGCCGGCTTCACCGTATCGGCCGCGAGGCACACCGAGGCCACCAGCGCCGCACAAAGGGGAATCAAGAGCTTCTTCATTTCGTTTTCACCTTTCGTTGGATTTCAAATCTGTTCTACCGCACCACGAAGTTGACCATGCGCTTGGGCACGGCGATCACCTTCACGATCGTCTTGCCCTCGAGGAACTTCGCCACGTCCGGGTTCGCCTTCGCCGCCGCTTCCATCTCGGCCGGCGTCGCCGTCACGCCCACGGTCACGCGGCCGCGGAGCTTGCCCAGCACCTGCACGGGGATTTCCACCTCGTCCGCCACGAGCGCCTTCGGATCGTACGCCGGGAACGGCTCGTAGGCGAGCGTCTCGGCATGCCCGAGGCTCTGCCACAGCTCTTCGCCGAGGTGCGGCGCAAACGGCGCAAGCGAAAGGACGAACTTCTCCATCGCCTCGCGCGGCACGCCCTGGGCGGCATCCTGCGGGAAGTCGTTGAGGAACACCATCATCGCGCTGATGGCGGTGTTGAAGCTCATCGCCTCAAGGTCTTCGCCCACCTTCTTCACCATCTGGTTGAGAACGGTCGCCTCCTTCTTCGTGAGCGCGCGATCGACGATCGGGAGCTCCGTGACCATCTTGTTGACGCGCTTGAGGAAGCGGTAGACGCCTTCCACGCCCTTCGTACTCCAGGGCTTCACCGCCTGCAGGGGGCCCATGAACATTTCGTAGAGCCGAAGCGAATCGGCGCCGTAGTCGCGCACCACGTCGTCAGGATTCACCACGTTCTTGAGCGACTTCGACATCTTCGCCGGGATTTCCACAAGCTCTTCGAGATCGTTCGGGTCGCCATCGAGCTCGCGCGGGCCCCAGGGCTTGTTGTCCTTCCACGTCACGAGATCCTTCGGCACGAGCACGCCGCGCTTGTTCTTGAACGCCATGCCGAGAATCATGCCCTGGTTCACGAGGCGCTGGAACGGTTCATCCGTCGGCACAAGCCCGAGGTCGAAGAGCACCTTGTGCCAGAAGCGGCTGTAGAGGAGGTGGAGGACCGCATGCTCCGCGCCGCCCACGTAGAGATCCACGGGCAGCCACTTCTTCAAGAGTTCGGGGTCGGCAAACGCCTTCTCGTTGAGCGGATCGATGTAGCGCAGGTAGTACCAGCAGCTGCCCGCCCACTGCGGCATCGTGTTCGTCTCGCGCGTGCCCTTCTTGCCCGTCTTGGGATCGACCACGTTCACCCAGTCGGTCGCCTTCGCAAGCGGCGGCTCGCCCGTACCGGTGGGCTTGTAGTCCTGGAGCTCGGGCAAGGTGAGCGGCAGGTCGCCTTCGTCCACGAGGCTCTGCGTGCCGTCTTCCCAGTGGATCACCGGGAACGGCTCGCCCCAGTAGCGCTGGCGGCTGAAGAGCCAGTCGCGCAGCTTGTACTGCGTCTTCGCCTGCCCCACGCCCTTTTCGGTGAGCCACTTGATCATCGCCTCGCGCGCCGCCTCCACGCTCAGGCCCGTCAGGAAGCCCGAAGAGACCATCACGCCCGTTGCGATATCGGTGAACGCCGCATCCTTCGTGTAGGGCACGGGCTCCTTCGAGGCGTTTTTCGCCTCGTCGCTCGCGGCTGCGGCCACCACCTGCACGATCGGGAGGTTGAACACCTTCGCAAAGTCGAAGTCGCGCTCGTCATGCGCCGGCACGGCCATGATGGCGCCCGTTCCGTAGGAGGCGAGCACGTAGTCGCTGATGAAGATCGGGATTTCGCCGTCGTTGACGGGGTTGACGCCCGCCACGCCCGCGAGCTTCACGCCCGTCTTTTCCTTGTTGAGTTCCGTCCGCTCGAGGTCGCTCTTCGAAGCGGCCTTCTTCTGGTAGGCGATCACTTCGTCGGCGTTCTTGATCGTGCCGTCCTTCAGCCACTTTTCAATCAGCTGATGCTCCGGCGAGAGAACCATGTAGGTCGCCCCGAAGAGCGTATCGCAGCGCGTCGTATAAACGGCGATCACGTCGGCGCTGGGCTCCGCACCAGAAGAGGCAACCTTGAAGTTGACGAGCGCTCCCGTCGACTTCCCGATCCAGTTGCGCTGCATCTCCTTGATGCCTTCGGGCCAGTCGAGCGTATCGAGGCCGGAAAGGAGGCGTTCCGCGTATTCTGTGATCTTGAGCATCCACTGGCGCATCGGGCGCCGGATCACGGGATGGTTGCCGCGCTCCGAGCGGCCGTCGATCACCTCTTCGTTCGCGAGAACCGTCCCGAGCGCCGGGCACCAGTTCACCGGCACTTCGGCAACGTAGGCAAGGCCCTTCTTGTAGAGCTGCTCGAAGATCCACTGCGTCCACTTGTAGTACTTCGGATCGGTGGTGTTCACCTCGCGGTCCCAATCGTAGCTGAAGCCGAGCGCCTGGATCTGTTCGCGGAAACGGTCCACGTTCTTCTTCGTCGTAATCGCCGGGTGCGTGCCCGTTTCCACGGCGTACTGCTCGGCGGGAAGGCCGAAGGCATCCCACCCCATCGGGTGAAGGACGTTGAAGCCCTTCATCCGCTTGTAGCGGCAGAGGATATCCGTTGCGGTGTACCCCTCGGGATGGCCCACATGGAGGCCCGCCCCCGAGGGATAGGGGAACATGTCGAGGCAGTAGAACTTGGGCTTCTCGGCCGTCTGATCCGTCTTGAACGTCTTATGGGAAAGCCAGTATTCGCGCCATTTCGCTTCAATGCGCTGATGATCGTAATCGCTCATGATGCTCTTTCGTTACTTGGAATATGTCGAATCCGCCTTCAGCGGTTCGGCCGTATCGTACCATGCGGGATCTCCGTCAAGCCGCCACTTGTACCAAATCGGCACGCCCGGATAGTCGCCCCAGCCGTAGAACCAGCCCGGCGAGTTCGCGCTGCGCTGATCCCACAAATCGATCGTCGCCCGGAAGTCCTCGTCGAACGATTCGGGGGTGAACACGAACCACCGCAGCGGATAGTAGTTGGTGGCAACGTTCGGTTCATCCGTACGCCGCAACGCACCGGTAATCTTGAACGTGGCGCTCGTCCACGCCGGCGAACCGATGTCGTAGTTGAGGCTGGAGCTGCCCGGCTCAAGCCCGAGCAAGTGGTCCGGCGCACGCGCAACCCCCGTCACCGTGTTCGAGATCATCATCGTCACCACCACCCGCGCGTTCGTGTAGACGCGCCCGAAGTCGTCCATCACATACACCGGCTGAACGGGATTCACCGGCTTATGGCCCGTGCCGCCCATGCCGGCCACGAACACCCAGCCTTCTTCGGTCGGATCGATGTCAAGCCAATACATGTGCTTGAGGGTGAGGTAGTCGACGATCTTCGTCGGATCCGAGAGCGGGCAGAACGGCGCGAGGAAGAGGCCCTTCGAATCGTCCTTGTTCGAAAGCCAATCCATCACCGCCGGGAAGTACGGGTCGGAGGCGTCGAGGCCCTTTGCGCCCACTTCGGCGCCGGCCTGCTCGTCGGCATACACCGTCACCGTCTCGTTCACGTCCTTGAGCGTGAGCGTCCACTTGTGGTTGTCGGCCTGGTCGGCACGGCCCTTCGCTTCCGCCACCGTCAGGTTGTTCGTAGTCACCTCGCCCAGCGCCCACCACTTGTCGGCCGTGTAGACGATGTTCGTGGAGGTGCCCTTCTTGATGATGAACACTTCCGAATTGTTCGTCTTCGAGCCGATCGACTGATGGATGTGCTTGCCGAGAACCGTGGAATAGATCCACACGTTCGTGCCGTTCGGCTGCAGGAACCACGTGGGGTCGATGAGCTGGCGGGTGCCGTCTTCGAACCTGTTGAGCTCGCTCACCGTCGAAACGAGCTGATTCGTCCAGCAGCTTTCATCCTCGCCATGGCTTCTGAAAACGCCGAGCGTCGCAGGCGTTGCATCGTCGCCCGCGAAGAACCACTGCGAATCGCGCCCATCGGCCTCGACGAGCTTCACCAGAAGGTTCGTGCCCGAACCGAAGCGTTCCCAGTCCGTACCGATGTAGTCGTTACGGCCCTGCACCACGACCTGATGCTCGATGACGCCGCTCGGGCGAACGAGCTCGATGCCGTAAACGCCGTTGTAGTTGAACGAACTGCGCGAGGACATCCCAAGGAGGTTGACCGTACTCGAATCAAGCTGGTTCCACGCCCCGTCCGCGCTGCCGAGCGTGCCCGCCTGGGCCGCCTCCGGGCTTCGGAGCGCCACCACGGTGTAGTTGTTGGTCCAGTCGATGCCGAGATGGGTGCCCATCTTCGGATTGGGATTGAGCTGCGCCGTATAGTAGCCGTAGGTGGCGATCGATCCGCGGCTCAGGCCTTGCCCGACGATGTTGAGCGACCACGCCGTAAGATCCGCCCCGCGGGGCGCCGCGATTTCGATGAACTGCCGCTGGCCGTCGGTATTGGAGAAGTCTCCCGTATCGCAGATGTTCACCTCGTTGATCCATGCGCGCTTGGGCGAGATCGTATCCAGGATCGTGTAGCCCGCGAAGCCCTGGCTCTTGAACTGCTGGTTGAGGTCCTGGATGCCGATATACCAGCTCGGCACCGTCCAGTCCACATTGTCAAGGCCGTGCTTGTGCTTGTTGCCGCCCTTGTCGGCAAACTCGCACCACACGTAGTACTGCCACACGTTGTCGGGATACGTGGAGGTGGGCGTATCGACCGGCGAGACGATGCTCTCGGCGATGTTGTAGGACGAACGGAACGTGAGCGTGCCGGGGATTCGGTCGAGCCGCACGATCGGCACCTGGTTGGTCCAGTTGTGATGGCCCCACGGCGTGATGCCGCGCTTGAACGCCGCGTAGACGACGATGCTATCATCGTCGAGATCGTCGCCCATCTGCTGCGGCTCGATCGTGCACTGGAGGCCCCAGCTTTCGCCGAAGAGCGGCTGCTCGCTGAGATCCGTCACGTTCGAAACGACCAAGGGCGGAATATCCACGATGCCCGTACGGAACGGCCGCACGTTGCGGAAGACGATGCGCGGCTGGATCGGCTCGCCCACCGAGATTTCATCGATGAACACACGCTGCAGGGGCGCCGTCGTCGTCGGCTTTTCCCAGTCCTCCGCCCGCGCGTAGCTCGAACGGCCATTCCGCGAACTCGCCACTTCAAGGCGCACGGCATGGAACTGCGAATTGTCGTCCGTCGTCTTCCACGAGAACGTGTGGTAGGTCGTGTTCGTGATTTCGAAGTCGCAGATGCGCTTCCAGCTTTCAGGCGAAACGGCCTGGTCGTCGTCCGGCTCGTACGACCCGTAGAGCGTCACCCACGAGCTCTTGCGCGTCGCGTTCGTTTCGAACGTCCGCGCGCGGAAGCTCACCGACCCGATGCCGTTCGTCATCGGCGGGCACTGCACGAACGAGTTGTTCGCCGCATACGCCGCGATGTCGCTACGGTCCGAAAGCCCGATGCCCTGCGCATCGGCGCTCATGTTGTCGCTATCGAGCGCCGAGTAATTGAGCGAGCCCGAAAGGCCGTCCGGCGAGTCGAAGAGATAGCCGAAGCGTTTATCCGTCGTGTTCCATCCGGCCGTATGGAAGTTCCACGCATACCACGAACGCATGTCGAGGGCCGGTTCGTCGTAGCAGTAGGCGCCCGTGATGAAGATCTGGCCGTAGTTGACGTCGCGCGAGGCCTTGCCTTCGTCGGCAATGCACTTCTCGAGCACTTCGCGATCCACCACAAGGCGCATCAGGCCGCAGATCGGCGCACGCATGCTCATGTAGTGCGTGAGCGTGCCGCTTGAAAGCGTCATGCCCGGCTTCGAGAAGTCCCAGGTGTCGACCGTCACCCAGTTGTAGTTGTCCGGCGGATAGCAGGTGAGCGATTCGCTCACGCTGCTCGAAGAGACGAGGTTCGTGCACACCTGGAGAAGGAGCTTTGTACTCGTCTTCGCGTCGCGATAGTCGAAACTCACCATCGACATGCCGTTTGCAAGGAACGGCGTACGCAGGCTCATCGCCTTCGAGGGAATGCCGCGGCTCGGCTGCAGGCACAAGGTGAGCTTGCCCGCAAGGTTCGTCACCACGCCCTGCGTGTAGACCCAGCTCGCCGACTGGCCGAAGTACGCCACGAGGTCGGGATAGTCCGGCGCCTGCCAGCTCGTCACTTCCACTTCGTCCACCGCAAGATCCGTACGCACGTCGTCCCACGTGTTGCCGCCCGTACGAAGGCGCACCTGATAGGACGGCGACACCCGCGGCGTAAACGTGTACTTGTTCGTGGAATAGCTGTTGACCGTCAGCTCGTGCCCGCTCGGCTGCCACCCGTCGCCGCTCGTGGGCAGCTTGAATTCGAGCTTGATCGTCTGGTTCTGCGGCACCACGGCATGCATGTTCGCCGAGCTTGAAGCGACCTTCGTTTCATAGCGGAGCCAGCGCGTTTCGAAGTACGACCAGTCGCCGGAATCGAAGGTCGAATCGAGAGGCGTGCCCGTGGTGTCGACCGTCGTGGGCGAAACGAGGATGTTGTGCCGCGTCATCGCGTTGAAGGTGGCCGCGCAATCCGTCGACCCGACGCCGAACGACCCCTTCGTGAGGATCTTCCCCTTGTACTTGTTGTCGGTATCGGTGGTCTTCACGAGCACCTTCATGTTCGCCGAATCCGTATTCAGCGCCGCCATGCCGCGCTGCGTGCTCAAGGCGCCCACCACGTGCACCGTGGAGCCGACCTTGTTGATGAGCAGATACGCGCGCGACCCGTTGCCGATGGCGTCCCCGCTCGTACTTGTCGGCACGAGATAGTTGTTGAAGCCCGTGATCTTGTCCTGGCCGGAGCCGTTCAGCGCATACACGTTCTCCGAAGTGATGGCAATCACGTTCGAAACCATGAGCGTCGGCTCCATGCCGAGCGCGGTCGGCGTCCACTTGAAGAGGGAGGCGCAAAGCTGGAACTGCCCGCAGCGGGAAACGCGGAATTCATAGCACCCCACCGCCGGCCGGTAGTAGCCGACGAGCGACACCGAGGGGTTGCCCGGCGAAATGTCTTCCGGATTGCGCAGCTCGTTGCTGCCCTTGTGGCCCATCGAAACGAGCGCACTAATCGCGTAGTTCGTGTAGGCGATGCCGTCCATGTACCAGGCGAAATCGTCGAACCGCGGCTCCTGCGCCACGCGCGCCCTGAACTTCACCTGGTCGACGCCCTTGGGCATCATGTTGTCGGCAAAGCTATCCATCGCCAGCCACCCCTGCCCGCGGCCTTCCATCTGAAGGGACATCTCCTCCTGCCCGCGCTGGCTGCGAATGAAGATGCCGTGCCCGGCCGTCCAGCCGTTCGGCGTACGATGTTCGTCCCACCGCTTGTCCCACGGATAGGTCACAAAGTCCTGCGTATCGAAGGCTTCGCGCCAGAAGTCGCTCGTAAAGATCGAGCTCTCCCACCTGTTTTCCTGCGACATTTCAAGCACGAACTTCTGCTTGGCATCCGAAACGCCCACCGCGCCTTCGCCGTTCCAGTTCGTGTGGCCCACGTACCCGAGCGTCGCATCCGTCCAGGCGTTGAAGTTCTGATACGACGCATGCGAGATGCTGAACGAGAGCAGCTCGTCGTTGAACTCGATCATGAGGTGCGTCGCCGCCGGATCGAGCGTGCAGGAAATGTCGTGATAGTACCCGAGGCCCGCCGCCGACGTGTAGGGGATGTACGGCAGTTCCGCGAGATCGCAGTACCACGTGTTCGTGCGGCTGTGGTAGCCCGCCACCCAGGCGTTCGTGAAGATCTCCTCGCCCTTGAAGTGGAAAGAGAAGGTTTCACCCACCATGTTCGTGGGCACGTAGTAGTGCGTACGCCACGTATGGTCCCCCACGAGCTCCATGCGGATGTCTTCCTTCTTCACGCCCGCATTGCCGTTCGTCGAAACCGAGGTGCAAAGGGCCACCCACTTGTAGTCGCTTTCGCCCTCGCGCACGCGGGTGAAGAAGTCCCGCCCCAAGGCCGGCGTCGTCAGCCCTTCGGCGATGTCCAGTTTATTGGAAATCATCGAAATGGCTTCCGACCAATTCGCACTACCGTCTTTACCGAAAATCCCCCCCGTATCATTCGCATAATCGACCGGCGCATAGTACGGCGCCGTCACCTGTGCCGTAAAGTAGTACTCCAAGTCACCCACACCCTGGCCAAGCTGAAGTCCCGCGACTGAAACGAGCTTCGTATTTTGAGCAAACTTGGGGAATTCAACGCGGGCAGCCGTCGTCACGTTTTCATTCGTGGTCAAGGCGATGGTTTTCCATTCATCAATCCTCTGCGAAAGATAGCGCCACCGATAATGGAGTTCCGGCCTTGCGAGCTGAATCTGCAGCAATGGAGCACCCTGAAAATTCGTCACCCACTCGAAGTGCGTGTGCACATTCGCCGACGAATCCTTGTAGGTCAGAAACGGCTTGTCGAAGTCACCGATGTTACCAAGTACGGCAACACCACGAAGCGAAGGATCATAATCGTGCCCATCACGTTTGAATCGAGCTCCCATCGGCGGGTAGGAAGCGATAATGTTATCCAGCGAAATGAGTCCTTTACCTGCCGTGTTACCATCAGGTATTACACCTTCCGCCACCATGCTTCGCCGAATACGAAAGCGAATGGGACCATAATAATTGAGCTTTGTACGAATTCGATAATAATGGGCATGGCCAGTTTCCATTACGTCCATTGCGAGGCTTGTATCATTGATATATCTTGAAAGACTTGTTCCCCGAATTTCCAACACCGTCAACGGGATCGTCTGCCAATCATAATACGCATCCCAGTTCTTGAAATCAACAAGCCGATCAACATCCTCAAACGCCACATCGCCGATCGTCCGCGCTTCTTCAGTCAGGTTCGTGGCAATCTGCACTTCTATTGCACAACCAACACCTCCTGTAGCGGAATTTACTGCATCACAATAAAGCGTTCCGATGCCGTCCTTGTAGAATGGCGAATAGACACAGGACGATTCGATATTCTGCATCAGCACGCCCGCATTCGCCGCATTCTCAAGATAATTTATATTCTTTCCATCAATCGTCACCCGAGTAACTGGAGGTGTGCTTTTCTGTGCATTTTTAGAATACGGGATAGTGCAACGCCCAGCCGTACCATCTTGAACATAACCTGCACGGCAATTGATCAGGCGCCAAAGCGGTTTCTGATCAGGCGAATAGAGAATATGCGTCGTACCATGCAACGCAAAACGCGTTGCCGCCTGAGTATTGTCCGCTTCAGGATCGTGTGTCCAAAAAGTCACACCTGATGTCGTATTCGTATCATAATAGCCCTGCCCAGTAATACCTCCCGAAATTTCCGTTCGTGAGTCATTGTTCATGGTCAGAATACGATCATTCCCCATGTTGGAATAATACACCACCGCCGCCAATGCGCAGTAGGGTGTACCCAGGGCGCACACGAGCGCAAATAGGGCGAACACGCTGCGGAAGCCAACACCGCAACGACGCGCCTCTCTCTTCGAAAAGAGTTCTTTAATATAGTTTTTCATGTCTGTTTCCCCTTCAAATCACTAAAGCGGCACACCGAACCCACTTCGCATGGGCACAATGCACCTATTGTTTGGTCAAGATTGTACCACAATCTGACGCGCGTGTAAAGGTAAATGAACGAAGTTAGATGGTGCTAGGGCGCATCCGAGTTTTTCACCGTGCGTTCCTCCTATTCGAGCCGAGGGCCTCGCGGGCGGTAACGTAGGGAATGCAAGGCGGGGCAGGGGCGCGCCCCTCTCCCAACAGCCATCACCACCTTTTGGACCCCCATGCGACCTCTCGTGTCAGCCGCCGCAGGCCCGATTCCCCTGCGGGGAGCTGACGCAAAGAGCGCAAAGGTCGCAAAGCATGCAACCCCTCAATCCTCGGTCTTGTCGTATGTTTAGTGATGGCGAAACTGGGACAACGGGCATCTTGCCCGTTGGGACGCCCACCCCACAACGGGCGAGACGCCCGTTGTCCCAGTTTTTCCGAGCCTTGCGCCAACGGGCGGGACGCCCGTTGGCCCAGTTGTTTGCGACATGTCATCCCCAACGTTGCGACACTCCCTCAATCCTCACGACGAGCAACCCCTCGAACCTCAAGATAGAAAGATCAATCTGCGTCAGCTACCGCAGGCTGGAGGCCCCAAGAGTGGGCTTGGTGAAAAACTCAGATGCGCCCGATGGTGCCAAGCGCATCTGAGATTTTCACCATACCCTCTTTGGGCCTCTACCGGCAAACGAACAGTCGCGTCACCACGTTTTCATATTTCCCTCGAAATGGGAGCGCTTCGGCTTTACGTTTCAACTCCGCTTCCACGAGATGCATCTGAGATTTTTCAAGGTTCTTCAAACATAATAATCCCAACCCCTGTGGGCCGCCCGGTGGTCGGCCCCTACCGTTAATCAGGTAGGGGGCGATCACCGAGCGCCCCGCTTCCCCCATGAAAAAAGTGCGGCACGCTTTCGCGCACCGCACTTCTCGTTCAGGAACCTGCGTTCCCGTTTCTTTCACTCGCTCGCGAGCTTACTTCTTGAGGGTGACCGTCGCCTTCATGAAGTTCGTCTTGTCGCCCGTGACCTTGATGGTCGCGATCTTCGCCGCAACATCGAAGTCGTACGTCGTCGGCGTCGCGTCCTTGAGGCCCGCGAGATCCGCCGCCGTCTTCACCTGCAGCTGACCGTTGATCGTGTCGAGGTCGATCGTCTTGTCGCCCGCCGTCGCTTCAACCGTGATGTTCCAGCCATCTTCGACCTGTTCGATCGAGGTGATCTTGAGCTGCGGCTCGGCCTCGAGGTCGCTGTTCAGGAGGAACGCGTTGAGCGCCCACGCCTTGTCCGCGATCGCCGCCGGGGTGAGCCCCTTCGCCGCCGCCCACGCCTGCGCATCGGCCGTCGTCACGCCCGGAAGGGTCGTCGCACCGGCATCAGCCGGCGTCGCCGCGAGTTCAGCCGTGATCGTCTTCGCAGTCGCTTCGGTCACCGTGAACGTGCCCGTGCCGCCGGTGATCTTATACCAGTCGGCCGCCGTCGCGTCAACCGTCACTTCCGTGCCAGCCGGAACCTGGATCGCCACACCAGACGTCGCCGGGAGCGTTTCGCCGCCGATCGTGTAGGACACCGCCGAGACATTCTCGCCCCAAGTGAGCGTGAAATCGAGCGAGCCCGCCGCCGAGTAGAAGTTCGGATCTTCCGTGCTGATGCAGAGATCATCGATCGCGCCCGAGCCCTTGAAGCCCACGCCCTGGAAGTACGGTTCAGAAGAATCAAGCGCCAAAGACACGAACACAGCGTTCTGGTTGCTCGCCTGAACGACTTCCGCCGGAGCGACATAGGATCCCCAGTCCGCGACAAGCTCCCAGAAACCAGGATCAATGACCGGTTCTTCCGCAGGCACCACGGCTTTCAGCAACACGCCATCAAGGTAAATCATGAAACCAGGCGTCGGCGTCAGGTTTGCACCATACGCAACGTCCGGAATCAACTTGACCGTCAGACGATACCACACGCCAGGCTCAATGCCCTCCTTGGCAAGGACGAACTTCTTCGAACTCGAAGGCGTTCCGTTACCATCCACGATCCCTTTCGCAAGCACGCAGAGATTCGTCGTAGCCGTCGCGGTCTCACCCTCGCCCTGCTGCTGGACGTCAAGCCAAATCGCGAGCTTATCCGCTTCCGACACCGCCGGCGTACCACCGTCTTCGGTCGGCGTGAACTGAACCATCGTATCCACGTAGATCGGGGCAACCTCCTCGTAGCCGACCAACGCATATCCTGTACCCAACGCCCAAGGATCGCCTGTACGGTCGATTTCCGTCGCGCTACGCCACAGCGTACCGCCCTCGGTCGAAAGCTCGAGATAATTGGCCTGCTTTTCGGTACCCTTATTGGTCTCGAACCAATTCGGCAGAAGCTTCTTGTAGTCGAAGAGCGGAAGATTGTCGTCATTCGCGCCATACGCCTTCACGACCGAGCCGTCGGTCGAACCTTCAGCCCCTTCGTAGACGAACAGGAAGCCCGACTGGGAGGTGAAGGCATCCTGGCCGTTGTCATTCTTCTCGCCCACAAGCGTCGTTCCCGCCGTCAGGTCTTCAAAACCCGTGTGGTTCTCGATCTCTGCACCAAACGTCGCCACCGCGGCAACGCAGGCACTTGCAAACAACAATTTTTTCATCGTTTTTCCTTTCATTCCTTTACAGGCAACAGCAAAAGCCGCGCCCGTTCAAGGCCCGGTCCTTCTGCTGACGGTGATAATTGTAGCAAATCCGTAGAGCCCATGCAAGAGGGAAAAAGAAAAAAAGAAAAAAGTTTGTGCCTGGTAGTTGGTGCTTGGTGCGAATGCTGCTGGGCTGGGGGGGGACTGTCCCCATGCCCTAAGTCGTGGGTGCCTGGTGCCTGGTGCCTGGTGCGAATGCTGCTGGGCCGGGGGACAGTCCCCATGCCCTGGATTTCGGCCCGGAACCGTTCCGTACCGAATTCTTTACAGAGTTTATTGACGATAAAAGTGAAACTGCTTGCTTTTGGGGGAGAGATGTGGTACTCTAATGGCATTTGACTAAAAAGGCAAATGCCATTGGAGTAAATAGAGAGGTGGCATTGGAGATGATCTTGGAAAATGAATTGGCGGCGATCATCGCCAAACAACGACAGATGGAGTTGAAAAAATCCGACGGGCAATTACGCCCGTTGGACTTTAATGACATTCTTCTGGGATCCCATGCTTTGGATATTACCGGTGTTCGAAGGTGCGGTAAATCGACCGTAATGAGGCAACGCATGCGGGCGAGGGAGGAGCCATGGTTCTATGTCAATTTTGAATCGCCCTTGCTGACGCAATTTGAGCTACGCGATGCGGTTCGGTTGGATACGTTAATTGAAAAGGTTGGTGCTCGGCGATTGTTTTTTGATGAGGTCGATCAATTTTTAGGATGGGAAAAATATGTTCGGCAGAAGTTGGATGAAGGTTACCAGGTTTGTCTTTCGGGATCGAACGCTTCGCTTCTTGAGGGAGAACTTGGCATAAAGTTGACGGGGCGGCACATTTCCAAGGAATTATTTCCCTTTTCGTATGGCGAGTATCTGAAATTCACGGATCGGCCACCCAATGCGGCGAGTGTGCGTGACTATGCGCATGACGGCGGCTTCCCTCGATATCTGCAGACGGGCGAGGAGGTTGTATTACAAGAACTCTTTGACGATATCGTCTATCGCGATGTCATTGTTCACAATAAGATTCGTGAAACGGCGGCTGTACGCGCGTTGACGGCGCATTTGGTTGAGAATGTAGGATGCCGATTTACGGCGTCGCGTCTGCTCAAAGCGTTGAATGTTGCCAGTACCTCTACGATAACCCAGTGGTGTGAATGGATAGAAAAGGCCTATCTGTTCTTTTTTGTGCCGATTTTCAGTGATTCCCAGAAAAGCCAGTTGTTGAACCCGAAAAAGGTCTACTGTGTTGATACAGGTCTTGAATATGCTGTTTCGTCCCGGCGGATTCCAAATGATGGTGCGAGGTTTGAGAATCTTGTCTATCTTGCCCTTCGCCGTCAAACGCGCAACATTAGCTATTTTGATGCGGATGGAGAGTGCGATTTCATCATCCGCGACCGACATGTTGTCACAAATGCAATTCAAGCGTGTTTGCAGTTGACGGCCGACAACAAGGAGCGGGAGATAGAAGGTTTGCTCAAGGCAATGGAGAAGTTGTCGCTTGGGAGAGGGGTCATTGTGACGGAGGATCAGAATGACCACCTCACGTTCGGCGATAAAGAGATTGATGTTGTCCCATTTTGGAAATGGGCACGAATTTGACAATAAAGGAGAATGCAATCATGAAGACGACATTGATTCGTATGACGGGGGCCCTGCTTCTCGTTTTGGGTGCAGGGCAGCTGACTGCCAAGGATGCCGGAGCAAACGTTCAAGGCGTGCCGCAGGCCGATGCCGCGGCGAATGTGAACGTTGTCATTCCGCGGCCGGAACGCTACGAGGCGACGGGCGGGTGCTACACGCTGAAGGCGCTGACGCTGCAGGTCGAGAATGCCGCCTCGCGCGAGAACCTTGCCGAGATGGTGGCGTTGAAGCTGGGCGTGCCGACGGGGTTGAAGGTCGAACAGGTGGCGAGCGGCGCGGCGTTGCGCTTTCTCGACGACCCCGCCGAGCAGGCGGACGCCTACTCGCTCACGATCGACGGCGCGGGCGTCACGGCGCGGGCCTCCTCGTATGGCGGGCACTTCTATGCGCTGCAAACGCTCCTGCAGCTGCTGCCGCGCGAGGTGAAATCGCGCACGGCCGTCAAGGGCGTTCGGTGGCAGGTTCCCTGCGTGCGCATCCACGACGCGCCGCGCTTCGGCTGGCGCGGCATGATGCTCGACGTCTCCCGCCATTGGTTCACCAAGGACGAAGTGAAGGCGTTCATCGATGAAATCGCCGAGTACAAGTTCAACATCTTCCACTGGCATCTCACCGACGACCAGGGCTGGCGCATCCAGATCGATTCGTATCCGCGCCTCACGGCGAAGGCCTCCAAGCGCGCGTACCGGGCGGGCCCGTGGTGGAGCTACCAGCCGCAGCAGGACGGCGAGCCGGCCGAATACGGCGGATTCTACACGAAGGACGACATCCGCGAAGTGGTTGCCTACGCGGCGAAGCGCAACGTCAACATCATGCCCGAGCTCGACGTGCCGGGACATTCCCTCGCGACGCTCGTCGCCTATCCGGAACTCGCCTGTTTCAAGGCGCCGACCAAGGTCAACGTGGGCAACAAGTTCTACGGGATCGACGAAAATTCGCTCTGTGCGGGCAACGACGCCACCTACGCGTTCCTTGAAGCGGTGTTCGGCGAATTGGCCGACCTCTTCCCGTTCGCGTATGTGCATGCGGGGGGCGACGAATGTTTCAAGGGCTTCTGGAAGAAGTGCCCGAAATGCCAGCGGCGCATCGCAAGCGAAAAACTCCAGGGCGTGAACGGCCTCCAGAGCTATCTTGTACGGCGCGTGGAGAAGATCCTCGCCAAGAAGGGCAAGAAGCTTGTCGGTTGGGACGAGATTCTCGATGGCGGGCTTGCCGAGAGCGCGACCGTGATGTCCTGGCGCGGCATGAATGGCGGCATTCGTGCGGCCAAGGCGGGGCATCACGTCATCATGACGCCGCACCAGCAGTGCTATCTCGACCTCTACCAGGGCGAGCCTTCGGCGGAGCCGTGCACCTATTCGATGTGCCGCCTCAGCACCTGCTATATGTTCGAACCGGTGCCGAACGGCGTCGACCCCAAGTTGATCCTGGGCGGACAGGGCAACCTGTGGGCGGAGTCGGTACCGACCTTCCGCCACGCCGAGTACATGAGCTGGCCGCGCGGGTGGGCGCTCGCCGAAAACTTCTGGTGCAGGCCCTCGGAGAAGAACTGGATGGACTTCGTCCGTCGCGTCGAAGAACATTTCGCGCGCGCGGAAGTGGCCGATATCAACGTGGCGGGCAACAGCATGTACCACGCCATCATTTCCGTGAAAAAGGATCCGGCGAAGGGGCCCGTCATCACGCTGGGCGGCGAAATCGCGGATGTCGTCTACTACTACACCTTCGACGAAACCAACCCCGACCACCACTCGCCGCGCTACACGGCACCGCTCACGGTACCGAAAAACGCGCGCTTCCTCAAGGTGCAGGGCTACCGCAACGGCCGCAAAGTCGGCACGATCATCCAGTATCAGATCGCGAAATAAAGGTACCCGGTGCCTGGTGCGTTGTAACACCGACAGGGCGGGCGCACCGCGCCCGCCGCAGTCAAGGAGGGGCGGCGGC
Source organism: Kiritimatiellia bacterium (assembly GCA_045617985.1). GTDB lineage: Bacteria > Verrucomicrobiota > Kiritimatiellia > RFP12 > UBA1067 > RUG572. The sequence continues at coordinate 848 of JAZLJP010000199.1, read as the reverse complement.
GCGCACGGTGTGCGCGCCCTTGTTTCCTATTAAATGCCCCTGACGTTCCAGCGTTCGGCGGACGGCGCAATTCGGGGTTCGATACCGACCACGTTTTCGGCCTTCAGGGCGGGCTTTCGCTCATCGGCGCGCCAGAGGCGGAGGAGAGGCCCCTTCACGCCCGCCACCTTCACGTTCTCCAGGTCGAGCGACTCGATGTAGGCCCCGCGGATGAACTCATTGGGCGGCACGGAGAAGCTCACGTCGCAGTCCTTGAAAACGGCGCGCACGGGCACTTTGGGGTCGCCCCAGAGCGCAATCGGCAGCCTGACGTTCGTCGCCTTCACGTTGCGGAAGGTGATGTCCGTCATCGGCTTGTACCGCTGCCATTGCTCGTTGCCGAAATTGTAGTGGAGCAGGCGGTCCGTGCCGTCGCTCGTGCAGTCGACGATCTCGATCTTCCCCGCGTTCGGCCGATTCGGATGCTCGTAGTCGCCGAAGTAGGTGAAAAACGAGAGCATGTTCTTCCGCCTGGCCTTGCCGGACGGCGCGCCCGCGATCTTGTCCTCTTTCGAAAGCGAGCCGCGGAAGCCGTACTCCGCCGGGCCCTTGAGCGTGCAGCGGCGGATCGTCACGCCCGTTCCCGCGAAGCGGAAGCCGCTGCAGGCGGTGTTGAGGTAGCAGCCTTCCACGAGCACGTGCGAATTGCCGAACCCGGCCACGCAGTCGTCGCCCGTCTTCATCACGCAGTTGCGGATGACCACGCGGTCGCACCCTCTCACGTGCACCCCGTCGTGGCCCGCCTCGCAGGTGACGTTCTCGACGAGCAAGTCCGCCGTCTCCGCAATGCGGTGCGCCCAGTTGCCGGT
>JAZLJP010000198.1:0-27904 GCA_045617985.1 Kiritimatiellia bacterium | reverse complement strand
CGCCGATCTCGAAGCCAAGAAGACGGAGCTCGAGGAGAACGTGCAGAAGCTCAAGACGCAGATCGAGGATCTCAACTCCGAAATCAAGTCGGTCAAGGAAGAGCTCCAGCAGGCGAAGGACGAGACGGAATCCGTGAAGGAAGAGCTCGCCAAGAAGGAGAAGGTGGTCGATCAGCTCAAGAAGATGCTGCAGGATATCAAGAACTCCAACAACGGCGGCAGTCAGTCGGCCGCAGGCACGAATGTGACGGCGGGCAACAAGGGCAAGATCGTCGATATCAACGCGCAGCTCATGTTCGCGGTCATCGAATTCACGCCGGAGGCGATGGACGAGCTTCTGGGCAAGGAGCGCAACGGTGCGTTGCCGCTGTTGGAGATGGGCATCCGCCGCAAGGGCTTCCAGGGCCCTGCGGGCGAGTTCGTGGGCCGTGTGCGCCTACGCCAGAGCGTGGCGGGCAAGAACTTCGTGATTGCCGACGTGCTTGGCGACTGGCAGCAGGCGGAAGCCCAGAAGGGCGACGATGTGTTCACGGAATAAATCCGCCGCCTGGCCTTGGGTGTTCGCGGTTGCGGGCGCCCTTGGCCTCGGCCTTCTTGCGGGTTGCATCGCCGATTCGGCGGAGGATAGCGATCTGCCGTGGTCGTCGAACAAGAACTGGGAAGGTTTGGGGCCGTTGCCCTCGATGATGATCGATCGATATGATTGAGAACCAAGAGTTCATTCAAAACGAAGCGGGCGTCCGATTGGACGCCGCTTTGTTTTCGCGTTATCCCACCTCGTCGCGCGCGTTCTGCCGCGAGGCGTGCGCCGAAGGCACGGTTCTTGTGGACGGTCGAGAGGCAATCAAGGGGTTGAAGCTCCGCGGCGGCGAGACGATTACGGTGAAGGCGCTCGCCGAGATGAGCGACAACCGCGTCTCGCCCGATCCTGCGGTGCGTGCTCGGCCCATCTTCGAAGACGAGGCGATCCTCGCCTTCGACAAGCCCGCCGGTATCGCCGTGCAGCCCCTTTCGCGCAAGGAGAAGGGTACGCTCATGAACGGCGTCGTCGTGCGCTATCCGGAATGTACGGATCTCGGCGACCAGCCGTTGATGGCCGGTGCGGTGCATCGCATCGACGCCGATACCTCTGGGCTCGTTCTCGTGGCGCGTACGGCGGCGGCGTTCGAGAATCTGCGCGCGCAGTTTGCGGCGCAGACGGTGAAGAAGACCTATTTTGCACTCGTCGAGGGGGCGGTGGCCGTGGGCGGTACGCTAGAGAACGAGCTCGTGCACGATCCCACGCTGCCGTTCTGCCGGATGATCGATATTTCCCGTGCGCGCCAGAAGGTGCGTGCAGCCCCTCTCCATGCCGTCACGCAGTTCCAGCCCGTGGGCCTCACGCGGTGCGGCAACGAAGAGCGTACGCTTCTTGAAGTGACGATCTATACGGGCGTCACGCATCAGATCCGCGCGCAGCTCGCGCTCGCGGGGATGCATATCGTGAACGACCGCCTCTACGGCGCTTTTGCCGTGGAAGGGCAAACGGGGCATTGCCTCCATGCGCTTGCGGCCGCGTTCAACCATCCTGTCTCGGGCGTGCCGGTGGAAATCCGCACGCGCTACCCCGGGTGGGCGACTTTTGTGGACGCGCCATGAATGCCGCGAACTACACGTGGAAGCGCTTCGCCCTCGCCCTCGGCGTTGCCGCGTTCTTGACGCTCGTCGGCTTTGGCGTGCGCTATGCGGAGGATTCTCAGGTGGGCTACACGAATGATACCTCTCTTTGGGTGTTCGGCTTCGCCGGTCTTGCCGCCTATTACGCGCTCATCATCGCGATCGTGCGCTGGCGCATGAAACGCAAGGGCGTGAAGATGCCGCCGCGCGGGTATTGGGACTAGGAGGATTCATCCCGATGAAGTTCATCGTTACGGCCGGCCCCACGCGCGAGTTCATCGATCCCGTGCGTTTTCTCTCGAACCCCTCCACGGGGCGCATGGGCTTTGCCGTTGCGCGCGCCGCCCGGCGCGCGGGGCACGCTGTCACGTTGATCGCCGGCCCCGTCTCTCTCAAGACGCCGCGCGGGGTGGAGCGTGTGGACGTTGTTTCCGCGCGCGACCTGCTCGCCGCGGTGGAGACGGCTCTTGCCGCGTCGGTCGGCCGGGAACCTGTCGCCCTTGTGATGACGGCGGCGGTGGCCGACTGGCGGCCCGCCGCCTGTGCGCCGGCGAAACTCAAGAAATCGCAGATGGATGGCACGCTGAAGCTCGTGCGGAATCCCGATGTGCTGAAAACGATCCAGCAGCGCTTTGTCGCGCGCCTCCCGGCTGCCGCCCCGTTTGTACGCGTGGGTTTCGCCGCGGAAACGGGCGCCCCGGCCGCCGAAGCGGCGCGCAAATGCCGCGAGAAGGGCCTTGACTGCGTGGTGGGGAACGACGTGACGGAAAAGGGCTGCGGTTTTGGAACGACGACGAATCGCGTGACGTTCGTCTTTCCCGATGGCGCCGTGACCCCGCTGCCGCTTCTTTCGAAGGATGCCGTGGCGCGGCGGATCGTTGCGCTGGCCGTTCGTGCCGCCGCCGCCCGGGAACGGGAGCGGACGAAATGAACCTCGCGCCTGGCGAGGTGCTGGGGCCTTACCGGATCGTGCGCCTCCTGGGGCACGGCGGCATGGGAGCCCCGTCTGCGAGGCCACCCATCGGGAACTCGGCCTTGCCCGCGCCTTCGGCCTTTCCCGCAATGCCGTGAGCCAGATCAAGACGCGCCTCGACCGACTCGTCGCGGCGATCGAAAAGGAGATCGGCGAATGAACGCGGGCGTATCAAAAGGCGGCTTTTTGATCCTCGCGGCGCTGCTCGGCGCAAGTGACTGGGCGCTCACGCGCGCCCACGGGCGATTGCGCCTTTTTACCCGCACGGAACCGTTCACGGCTTCCCGGCCGATTGAAACGGCCTTCTTCGCGGGAAACACGGCGGAGACGATTCGGCGGATGAAGCGCATCCCCATCGGTTTTATCGCCTTCGATGAAAACGAGCCGCTCGACGAGGCGTTGGAACGCCTTTTCCTCACGGTTGCGGACTATGCCGCGGAGACCGCCGCGTTCGACCTCCTTCTCCGTTCCGCCCCCAATGGCCGCTATCCGCTCTTGCACACGCTCCGCGCCTCCGATACGACGCTCTACGACGTTCTCCACCTCGCCTGCCGTTCCGCCGGCGTCGCCTTCGACGTACGCGGTACCTGCATTATCGTGGGCGCCCAACGAAATGGTCATTGACGAGGAATGGAGAAAAAGGGTATAATGACTGTCGGTTTGGCTTATTGTCATTTTCACAAAGGAGAGAAAAATGGCTTTGACATCGAATTGCGGATAAGGTCTTCGCCGTCTCGTTGGGGTGGTGCTTGCGGTTGTCGCCGCCTGGGGCGCATGTGCGGACGAGGCGACGTTGCCGGCGGGGTATACGGCGCTCGACTGGATTGCCTCTTCGGGCACGCAGTACATCAAAACGGGCTACATCCACAAGGCGAATACGCGCGTTGAATGCGAGGTGCTCGTCTACCGCCAGGGCGGGTGGGCGGCCATCTTCGGCGCGCGCAACGACTCGGCCACCTACAACGCCTACATCTTCTTCGCCCGTTCGATTCCGGATATCACGCGTGCGGGGTGCCTTTGCTTCAACCGTACGGGCGAGCAGACGTATGGCGGCACGTTCCCTTTCGAACAGCGCGTGCGGCTCGTCTGCGAAGGCCAGCAGGCGGCGTGGCAGGGGCTTGACGATCCGGCGATCACCGGCAGCATCACGACGGCCGGCAAGGCGGATGACGGCGTGAACGGCCTGTACATTTTCAATTTGAACCGCTACAAGGGCAACGGTGACTCGCCCGACACCTCGCCGTGCGCGATGAAGCTCTACGCCTTCCGCATTTCCGAAGGCGAGGCGGTCATCCACGACTACGTGCCGTGCCGCAACGCGGCGGGCGAGGCGGGCCTCTACGACCTTGCAGCCGGCGCGTTCCTCGGGAACGCCGGCACGGGCGTCTTTGCGGGGTCTGACGAAGCGACGCGCCCGCCGCTCAAGGTCACGCGCCTTGTCGTGCCGACGGGGCTCTATGTCAACACGGAGTTCAATCCGAATCAGAATACGCACATCTGGCTCGATCTCGATATCGCGGCGACGGGCGAGTATTGGTGCGGTGCATGGAATACGGCCTACAATGGCGGCGCTTTTGCGGTGTGTAACGACGGCGGCAGCGTGTATGCGGGCTACGGCAACAACGGCGGCGGCGTGATCAAGCCGGCATTTCCGAATGGTCGCCATGTGGTGGAACTCGACAAGAACCTCGTCAAGCTCGACGGTGTGACGAAGTATACGTTTTCTGCGGCGACCTTCCAGGTGGCGGTGCCGTTCACCATCTTCGGGCAGAACCGCAAGAACGAAAACAAGGTCGTGACGAGCGGCTCGAAGTATTGCCATGGCGCCAAACTCTACGACAACGGCACGCTCATCCGCGATTTCGTCCCCACGCTTGAGCCGTGGGGCGGCGTGGGGTTCGCAGATCAGGTCCACGGCGGTACGTTCTACGGCAACGTGGGCAACAACAGCGTCTTCGGCTGGGACGGCATCGCCTACACGGAAGAGGGAACGACGCTCAACGCCTACCTCGGCAGGCTCGCGGCAGATCATCTCGACGGCCGCATCGCCCTCGTGAAGGACGGCGCGAAGGAAACGTTGAACGCAGTGGCGGTCGTGAACTACGATATTCCCGTGACGGTCAAGGCGGGCACGTTCTCGTTCGTCAATCAGGTGCCTGATACCTATTCCTTCTGGAATCTCACGCTCAAGGGCGGCGCGGCGCTCGCGTTCGATCTGACGCCCGCCGGGTGCGATGAGATTTCCGCTTCGGCGCTTGACCTCTCGGATCCGACGGCGGAAAATCCGGTACGCATCGTGGTGACGCCGTACAACACCCTTGTGGTGGGCGCCGAGCCCTGCACGCTGATTCGGGGAGGTCTTGCGGAAGGAGACCTTGCGAAGTTCCGCTTGGAGCCGGGCGTGCCCGCGCACCTCGCCGTTCAGGGCGGCGCGCTCGTGCTCGTGGCCGACGCGGCGGCCGAGCGCACGCTCCCTGCGGGCTACACGCCGCTCGCCTCGCTCATCTCGACGGGCCGCCAGCTCGTGAAAACGGGCATCAGCGCGACACCCGATACGATTACGGAAATGACCTTCGGGCGCATCCGGTACTCGAATCAAACGGTGTTTTTCGGCCAGGGGGCCTGGGCCGGCAACAACTACCTCTTCAACATGCAGTCGAACAAGCTCTGCATGCATGCGGGCGGCGAGACCGTTCGGAACGACGTGCCGGAGAATGCCGACTTCCGCGTGTGGGTGGGCGCGGGCAAGATTGTGCTCACGGAGGCGGCGAGCGGTACGGCGAATGCCGTGGCGATCAACAACGCCGTCAATACGGCGGATCCGGAGCTTGCGATTTTCGCAGTCAATGACGGGTCGCGCGGCGGCGCCTTCACGTTCTACGCGATGAAGATCGCCGATCCGGCGGGCCGCCTTTTGCGCGACTTCGTGCCGTGCCGCAATCCCGATGGCGAGCCGGGCTTGTGGGACTATGTGACGCAGAGCTTCTTCTACAATACGGGCGCCGACCACTTCTACACGGCGGACGACTCGAACGTGCGCCTCACGCGCGTCTTCGTGCCGGGCGGCGCCTATGTGAATACGGGCTTCTACCCCAACCAGAATACGCATGTGGCAATCGACGTGATTCCCAACGGCTATAGCGAAGGGTGGTTCGGCGCGTGGAAGGCGTGGAACTCGGTGTCGTACGCCCTCTCCAACGATACGCAGGGCAATTGCATGTTCGTGGGCTTTGGCGGCGGTTACAACTCGGGCTCGTCGCCGAAGGCGCCGCCCTCGGTGGTGGATGGCGCGCGGCACATCATGGAACTCGACAAGGGCGTGGTGAAGGTTGATGGCGTAACGAAGATGACCGCGCCCACCGTTTCGTTTAGTTCGAGTTTCCAGCTCTTCATCTTCGGGCAAAACCGCAATGGAACGTTCGGCGTCAATTCGATGGATCAGCGCATCACCTGCTATGGTTGCAAGGTGTGGGACAACGGCACGCTCGTGCGCGACTTCGTGCCGGCGAGGAAGGCGGATGGTACGATGGGCCTTGAGGATCTGCTCACGGGAACGATCTACCCGAACGCGGGTTTCGGCGCGAATTATGCCTATCGGATGACGTGGGATGGACTCGCCTACTCGGTGAACGGCACCGCGTTCCGCGTACATGAAGGCGTGTTCACGGCGGCGGATCTTGCGGGCTATACCGATGTCGAGAAGCTTGACTGGACGGCGGTCGACGCGACGGCCGTCACGAACTATCCGGGCGCGCTCGCGCTCCTCGGGGGAACCTTCTCGGTGAAGGACAACGTGGCGCGGCGCCACGTCGTTGCCGGTACGCTCACGCTTGGCGCGGGCGCGAAGCTTGCGCTCGACGTGACGGCGGACGGGTGCGATACGTTCGTCGCCCCCACGCTCGTTCTTTCGGCCACGGCGGAAAAACCCGTGGACGTGAAGGTGAACGCGGTGGGCGTGGCGGAACTCGGCGCGGACGACAAGATCGCGATCTTTCCGGGTGCGACGTTCGCGGCCGAGGATGCGGCGAAGTTCACGGTGAGCGGGATGCCCGTGCAGTTCTCGGTTGAGGCGGGGCAGCTCTATCTCGTGCGCAAGGACGTGGGCGTGGCCGTGTGGACGGGTTCGGCGGGCGACGGCAAGTGGTCGAACGCCGGCAACTGGCGCGGCAACACGGTGCCGGAAGACGGCGTGAGCGTGAAGTTCGATTTGCCGGCGGGCGGCGAGACGACGTTCGACATCGCCGGCGGCCGCACCTTCAAGGCGCTTGTTTTCGGCGAGACGGCGGGTGCTTTCACGATTGACGGCCAGGAGACGATCGGCCTTGTGGAAGCGGTCACGAACCTTTCGGCCACGGCCCAGTCGCTCGCGGCGCCTTTCTCGTTCGGTATCGTGGGCCAGCCGTTCACGTTCGCCTGCGAGGCGGGCGACCTCGCCTTTGAAAATACGAAGAGCCTCGTTGCGGGCTCGGCCCTCGTGAAGACGGGCACGCACGCGCTCACGCTTGCGGATAAGACGCTCTGGAGCGCGCCCGACATGGTGGTGAAGGCCGGTTTCTTCACGACGACCTACACGGGCGAGGTGACCACCCAGACGCCGCAGGATGGCGCGATCACGATCGAAGCGGGCGGCATGCTCGATATCAACCGCGACCATGGCAATACGGAATCCATCCCTCGTGTGGAAGCCTACCACGGGAAGACCCTCCGCATCGCGGGCGACGGCGACGGCCGCGGGGCGCTTTACAATTCCTATCCGTCGGCCAATTGGGGCTCGACGATCGGCAAGCTCGTTTTGACGGGCGATGCCTCCATCGGCGGCACGTTGCAACGCGTGCAGGCGCTTTCGGGTTCGCGCATCCCCGGGGCGACGGTCGAAGGGGCCTACACGCTGACGCTGAAAACGAGCATCCATGATTCGACGCTGCCGTGGCGGACCTTTGATTTTACCGCTGCGACCTTTGCGCTCGATCGGATCAACGTGACAGGGTGTTTCACTTTTGAAGAGGTGCAGGCGGGTACGATCACGAATGGCATCCATTTCTACGATGGTTCGCAGATGAGCCTGTGGAAGACGACCATTCCGACGAATTGCGCCGATTTTGTTGTGGAAGTGGGCACGGTAACGTTCACATGCGGCAACGCATCCACGGACAACAGCGACGTGACCGTGCGCCCGGATGCGATTCTGAGTTTGGAAAACACGGCGAATCTGACCTTCAACGGCAAGATGACGGTGGAGGGTGTGCTGCGGAAGGCGTCCGGCGGCGGCGTCGCGTATCTGGGCGGCACGCTCAGCGGCAAGGGTGCCATCGCGGGCAACAACGTGCGCTTCAGCGGGGCCAAGTCGTGCTGGGAACTTGAAGCGAACGATGCGGGCTTCACCTCGAAGGTGGATGTTTCCGGCGTAACTGATACGGCGTTTCTTGCGGGGCTCGCGCGCATGAACGTCACCTACACGGGCACGGCGACGGGCGTTGCCTTTGCCGTGTGCCCGAATTGTCCGCTCACGGGGGCGCAGGTGGATGCGATCGCGCTGACGGTGAAAAACGGCGCCGGCGACGTTCTGGAGAACTGCTGGCTCGGCCTTGCGGCGGATGGAGGCCTCATGCTCCATATCTGCGATACGGTGCTCGTGCGCACGGCGGTGTGGCTTGGAAATGGGGCTTCGGTGATCGACGAGCCGGCCAACTGGGCCTGCAGCAACGATACGGGCGTTGTGGAGGGGGCGATTCCGATGTCTGCCACACGCGTTTTCCTGCCCGACGGGTGCGTGTTCAACTGTACGAACGGGGCGGCGTTCACGTGCCTCGATCTCATTGCCCCGAAGGCGATCGGCGGCGACTGCGATTGGCGCGGCGTACCTGTTCTTTCGATTACGAACACGCTCAATCTCCAGGGCCACAAGCTCTACCTCTCGAAGTTCGCGGGGAACGGCACGATTACGGATGGCGAGTACCAGTTCATCGAGTCGATTCGCGCGCAGAAGGGCGGGTTCATCGATACGGGGTACATCCCGAATTCGAAGACGCGCGTGGTGATGGATCTCCAGGTGGGAAGCCTAACGGAAAACTGGTTCGGTGCCTCCGGCGATGGAAGCAGCTGGTGGAAGGATTCGGCTTACGCTCTTGCGAACGACGGCAACAACAATCACCTCTATATCGGCCATGGCGGTAATTCGGGATCGACGCCGAATTCGATGCCCTTGCCGATTGGATGGCGTGGCCAGGTGGAACTGAATCGGAATGTCTTTACGGCCATCGAACGTGGCGCAGCAGCACCTTGCCGTACGGATTCGAAGACGTACGTTGATTTCAACTGCAAGTATACGATGTACCTTTTTGCGAACCATAGCGGGAGTGCGTCCTGTCGATTCAAGAGCGAGAACGTGACGTGCTACGGGTGCCGCGTGTGGGACGAGAACGGCACGTTGATACGCGACTTCGCGCCGGCGATCCGTGTTTCGGATAAGGCGGTGGGCCTGTACGATCGCGTGGAGAAGAAGTGGTACGCGAATCAGGGGTCGCCTGCGTTCGTGGCCGGTACGGCGCTTACGGATGTCGGCGGCGGCGAGGTGCACATCGACGTCGCGGCCGGCAAGACGTTCACGAATTCGTCCCTTCAGCTCGCGGGCACGGTGAAGCTCGTGAAGGAGGGAGCGGGCGCGTTTACGACCACGCTTGCCAACCAGTCCTATTCGGGCGGCACGGTGGTGGCGGAAGGCCGCGCCTATGCAACACTGAGCGGTTCGGAGTCGAGCACCTACGCTGCGAACAAGTATTACTGGGGCCTTGGCGGCTCGTCGATCACGGTGATGACGAACGCGACCTTCGATACGCTCGGCAACTACGACTTCTATCTCCATCCCTTCGTTCTCGCGGGCGGTACGCTCGCCAATACGGGCTGCGATATGAACAAGGCCGATTGGGGCATGAACGGCAGCATTACGCTCATGGATGATTCAACGCTCAATCCGGCCTACACCACGCGCTTCAGTCAGGGCGGCATCATCAATCTCGGCGGGAAAACGCTCACGGTACCGATCGGCAATGGGAAGCACCTGTACTTCCAAGGGGGCAGCACGTTCACGAATGGTACCCTTAAGATTACGAGCGGCGGCTGGTTCCATCCGTATTTCAACAACATGGATATGCGCACGGTGGATGTGGAGATGGGCGCCGCGTTGCATCTGGAAGCGAGCACGAACCATGTTCACAACTACACCCAGCGTTACGGGAATACGACCTACAGAACCGGTACGGGCGCGATCTTCATCTACGGCGCCTATCGGCCGGAAGTGGACTACATCTTCAACTTCGTGATGCAGAACGGGTCGTCCTTCGACCTCTCCTCGCGCACGACGCCGCTGAGCATCAAGGGCGAGTCGCTCGCCTTTGCCGATAATGCGGTGATGGAAGTCGCGATCGGGAAGCGCCCGGCGAGCAACGCCGAACCGGTGATTTTCTGGGGCGACCAAAAGCCCGCGAACTGGAGCACCCTCACCTTCAAGGCCCCGCTCGGCGCCCGCTACCGCGTGCGTAAGGACGAAGACGGCGTCTACGTTGAATCCGGCCTCATCGTGATTCTGCGGTAGGCGGATGAAACGTTAAAGGTTCGCCGGGCGCATCTGAGTTTTTCACCACCGAACACGCTCAAAACCCGCTTCGCGGGACACGGAAGGCAGTTTGAAAAATCACCCTTCGGGCCCGACACTGGCAACTCACCCTCGCCAAAGAAAAGAGGAGGTCGGGCACAAGGCCGATGGGTGTGCGAAGCGTAGATTTCAAATCGCCTTCCGCGTCCGGCGGAGCCGGTTTTGAGTGTTTTCCGTGGTGAACTCCCACACCACTGTGCGCCAAGATGCTGCCGCGGGTCCTGCGAGACCGTAGCTCGAACAGGAGGAGACTGCGGTGAATTACTCAGATGCGCCCCCCTCAACTGTTCGTTGACAATACGGGGGTGAATTGGGTATAATGGCGCCGTGTTTGACTTCGTGTTATCTGTCAAGGAAGGATGAAAAATGGCTTTGGCACCAGAATTGGCTTGTGGAAAAGGCGTGTGGTATGCGGCTCTGCTTGGCGTGGGCGCGCTTGTGGCGTCTTGTGCCGTTGCGGCGGTGCGCGAACCGGTTGACTATGTGAATACGGAAATCGGCACGATCAGCCACTTGCTCGTGCCGTGTTTCCAAACGGTCCAGCTGCCGAACGGCATGCTGCGCTTCATTCCGCCGTACCATACGTACACGGATGATCGCGTGGGGCCGATGCATCTACAGTATCCTGGCCACCGCAATGGCGGCGTTGCGCGGCTCTATCCGTATTCGGGCGCGGCGGAGGGCGTACTCGCGAATTGGCGGTCTTCCTGGGATCAGGAGCATGGAACGCCCTATGCGTACGATGTCGTTTTCGACGAGCCGAACGTGCGCTTTGCCATCGCCCCGGCGCGGAAGGCCGCGCTGACGACCTTCGACTTCCGGCGGAAGGATGCGGTGCATGCGATCGTCCTCATGGAAGAGGATATCCGCGTGGAAGGGCGCCGGGCGACGCTTCGCGGCCGCTTCGAGGAGGTGCCGGTGTGGTTTGCCTGCGAATTCGATTCCTCGCCCGTTCGCGTGGTGCGCCGGAAGGACAAGACGGCGTTCATCTTCGCCGGCGATCAGGCGCAGGTGCGCTTGCGCTATGCGGTTTCCTACATCGATGCGGAGCAGGCGTGGAAGAATCTCGCGCAGGAACTCAAGACGTGGGATTTCGCCAAAGTGGCCGCCGCAGGCCGGCGGGCCTGGAACGAGAAGCTCGGCAAGATCGAGGTTGAAGGCGGCACCGAAGACGAGCGGACGGTTTTCTACTCGTCGCTCTGGCGTACCTACGAGCGCATGGTGAACGTGACGGAAGACGGCCGCTACTACGGCTGGGACCACCGGATCCATCAGACGGACGGTGTCGATTACTATGTGGACGACTGGATCTGGGATACGTACCGCGCCCATCATCCGCTGATGGTGCTCCTCGAGCCCACGGCCGAAGCCGCGAAGCTCACGAGCTACATCCGCATGGCCCGGCAGAACAAGGAAAAGTGGATGCCGTCCTTCCCCGAGCTCGGCCACGACCATCACTGCATGGTCAATCGCCACATCGCCATCTCCTTCTACGACGCCTGGGTCAAGGGCGTGCGGAACTTCGACCTCGCCTCGGCGTTCAAGGCGATGGACTACACCGAACGCACGGAGTCGCTCATCCCCTGGTATCGCGGGCCGCTCACCGTGCTCGACCGGTTCCACCTCGAAAAGGGGTACTTCCCCGGCCTCCGCCCCGGCGAGCAGGAGACGTGCCCGGGCGTCAATACGGCCTGGGAGCGCCGTCAGGTGGTGTCGGTCACGCAGGGGTCGAGCTACGACGCCTGGGCGCTCGCGCGCATCGCGCGGATTCTCGGCGACAAGGAGAACGAGGCCTACTACACGAATCGGTCGCGGAACTTCGAGAAGCTCTGGGACCCGAAGACGCGTTTCTTCCGCCCGCGCGATGCGGACGGGAAATTCATCGAGCCGTTCGATCCGATCCGCTGCGGCGGCTACGGCGCGCGCAACTACTACACGGAGAACAACGCCTGGACGTACATCTGGGACGTGCAGCACGATCTGCCCCGCCTGCGCGAACTGCTGGGCGGCCCTGCGGGGATGGCGAAGCGGCTCGACGAGATGCTCAACACGGGCGTGGGGAACCGCTACCACTACGTTGCCGACATGCCGGACGGCTCGACGGGCATGATGGGCAACTTCACGATGGCGAATGAGCCGTCCTTCCACATCCCCTACCTCTACAACTATGCGGGGTGCCCGCGCAAAACGCAGAAGTTCGTTCGCAAGACGCTCAAGGCGTGGTTTCGGAACGACAAGATGGGCATGTGCGGCGACGAAGACGGCGGCGGCATGACGAGCTACGTGGTCTTCTCGATGATGGGCTTCTATCCCGTGACGCCGGGCCTTCCCGAATACCAGATCGGCTCGCCCGTCTTCCGCCGGGTCGTCATCCATCAGGAAAACGGAAAGGATTTCATCGTTTCCGCCCCGAAGGCCTCCGCCGATGCAAAGTATTGGACGCGCGGGACCATCGGCGGCGAACCCCTCGACGGAACCGTGCTCAAACACGAAGACGTCCTCGCCGGCAAAACGCTCGCCCTCGAAATGACAGATCGCTGACGAGCGGGAGAGAGACGGCGCTCGCCGCTCCCGGTGTCGGTTTCTCATGAAAATCCTCCCCTCCCTCTTTCAAACAGGGTGAATTTTTGATATAATATCACTCTATTTTCCAATTGCCACTATCGGAGGAGAGTATGAACTACCATCTTGCCATTGATATCGGCGCCTCTTCGGGGCGTCATATCCTCGGTCACCTTGAGGACGGAAAGATCGTCCTGGAGGAGGTGTACCGTTTTGACAATTCGCAAGTGCGCAAGGATGGCCATGATTGCTGGGATTACGCCTCTCTCGCGAAGAGCGTGGTGGCGGGCATCGCCGCCTGCAAGGCGCTCGGCAAGATCCCCTCCACGATCGGCATCGACACCTGGGGCGTCGATTTCATCCTTGTGGACGCCGCCGGCCGGCCCTGTTCCGACATGGTGGCCTACCGCGACAAGCGCACGGAAGGCGCCGATGCGCTCGTTGAGCCGCTCGTTTCGCGGGCGGCCCTCTACGCGCGCTGCGGCATCCAGAAGATGCTCTTCAACTCGATCTATCAGCTCGCGGCGCTCAAGAAGGAGCATCCCGACGAGCTCGATCGGGCGGCACGCCTCCTCATGGTGCCCGATTATCTCAACTTCGTTCTCACGGGCAGGCAGGCAAACGAATACACGAACGCGACGACGGGCAACCTCGTGAACGCGCGCGAGAAGGACTGGGACTGGTCCGTGATCGATGCGCTCGGCCTTCCGCGGCGGATTTTCGGAAAACTCGAAATGCCGGGTACCGTCCTCGGCGATCTCGCCCCGGCCGTGCAGCGGGAAGTGGGCTTCAATGCGCAGGTCGTTCTTCCGGCAACGCATGATACGGGCTCGGCCTTCCTCGCCGTGCCGGCGCGTGACGACCAGGCCGTGTACATCTCGAGCGGCACGTGGAGCCTCCTCGGCGTCGAGAACGCCGAGCCGATCACCACGCCCGAGGCGATGGCCGCCAACTTCACGAACGAAGGCGGTGCGTGGTATCGTTTCCGCTTCCTCAAGAATATCATGGGCCTTTGGATGATCCAGTCGATCCGCCGCGAACTGAACGGCGTCGCCTACGTGGAAGGAAAGGGCACGGCGGCCTCTTGGACGCTTGCCGACTACGAGCGGGGCCGTACCTATTCGTTTAACGACCTCGAGACGGCGGCGAAGGCCGCGGCGTCTTTCGCGGGCCGTGTGGACGTGAACGACGCGCGCTTCCTTTCGCCTGATTCGATGATCGCCGAGGTTCTTGCGGCGGCGGATGTGAAACCCGCCACCGTGGGCGAGCTCATGCAGTGCGTCTACGCCTCGCTCGCCGCCTGCTACGCGAAGATGATTTCGCATCTCGCCGCCTTGACGGGCAAAACCTACACCTCGATCAACATCGTGGGCGGCGGCTCGAAGGACGGCTACCTCAACGCGCTCACCGCCGCGGCGACGGGCCTCGAGGTGTTCGCCGGGCCCACCGAAGGCACGGCGATCGGCAATCTCGTCGTCCAGTTCATCGCCGGCGGCGAGTTCGCCGATCTCGCCGAAGCCCGCGGGGCCATCGCGCGCAGTTTTGACGTCAGCAAGGTCTAATTCCCCCCCTAGGATTTCCAACAATGTCAGACAGCAGTTCCCTCGCACACGTTCGCAACATCGGCATCGTCGCCCACATCGACGCGGGTAAAACGACGACCACCGAGCGCATCCTCTTCTACACCGGCAAGATCCACAAGACCGGCGAAGTGCACGAAGGCGATACGACGACCGACTTCATGATCCAGGAGAAGGAACGCGGCATCACCATCCAGTCCGCCGCCATCTCCTGCACGTGGAAGGATTGGGCGATCAACATCATCGATACGCCCGGCCATGTGGACTTCACGATGGAAGTGGAGCGCTCCCTGCGCGTTCTCGATGGCGCGGTGTGCGTGTTCTGCGCCGTGGGCGGCGTGCAGCCGCAGAGCGAAACGGTGTGGCGCCAGGCGAACCGCTACCAGGTGCCGCGCCTCGCGTTCGTGAACAAGATGGACCGCATGGGCGCCGATTTCAATCGCGTGGTGTCGGAGTTGCGCGAGAAGCTTAAGGCGAACGCCGCGCCGATCGAACTGCCCATCGGCAAGGAAGAGAATTTCAAGGGCGTGATCGACCTTCTCGAAATGAAGGGGATCATCTACGACGAGGCGAGCGAAGGCAAGACCTTCACGGTGGGCGAGATTCCCGCCGAGATGAAGGACGACGCCGAGCTCGCGCGCGCCGAACTCTGCGAGAAGGTGGCCGATCTCGACGAAGGCGTGATGGAAGCCTATCTTGAAAACGGCGACCTCACGGCGGACGAACTGCGCGGCGCCATCCGCCGCCTCGTGGTGGCGGGCGAGTTCGTGCCCGTTCTCTGCGGCACGGCCTTCAAGGACAAGGGCATCCAGCCGCTCCTCGATGCCGTGGGCCTCTATCTGCCCGCGCCCACGGACCGCCCGCCCGTTGCGGCAACGGATCTGAAGAGCGGCGCGCCCGTCACGCGCGCGCACGACGCCGCAGAACCCCTCACCTCGCTCGTCTTCAAGATCGCCACCGATCCCTACGTGGGGCGCCTCGCGTTCGTGCGCGTGTATGCGGGCGTTCTCAAGAAGGGCGCGAACGCCTTCAACCCGCGCACGAAGAAGCGCGAGCGCATCATGAAAATCGTGCGCCTTTTTGCCGACCAGCAGATCGAAGTGGAGCAGCTCTCCGCCGGCGACATCGGCGCGATCGTGGGCCTCAAGGCCTGCACGACGGGCGATACGCTCTGCGCGGAAATGAAGCCGCTCTACCTCGAACGCATCACGGCGCCGCAGCCTGTGATGTTCCTCGCGATCGAACCGAAGAGCGGGGCCGACAAGGATAAGCTCGTTGCCTCGATGGAACAGCTCGCGGCCGAAGACCCCACCTGCCAGGTGCGCCAAGACGACGAGACCGGCCAGACGATCCTCTCCGGCATGGGCGAGCTCCATCTCGAAATCCTCGTGGACCGTCTCAAACGCGAATTCAAGTGTGCGGCGAACGTCGGTAAGCCCATGGTGAGCTACCTCGAAACGGTGACGGCCCCGGCGCTCAGGGAATTCACCTTCGACCGCGAACTCGGCGGCAAGCGCCACGCGGTGACGCTCGCGATCGAGATCAAGCCGCTTGAACGCGGCAAGGGCGTGCAGGTGGATGTGGCGCGCGACTTCACGAACGCGCTTCCCGATCCGAAGCTCGGCGACGTGGTGGTGCAGGGCCTGAAGGACGGCGTGGCGACGGGCGTTTTGGCGCGCTTCCCGATGACGGACCTTGCGGTGACGGCGGTTCGCTGCACGATCGTCGATCCTGAAGTCTCGGACGAAATCGCCTTCCGCAGCGCGGCGGTGATGGGCTTCCGCGAAGTGGCGGAAGCGGCGAAGCCCGAGTTCCTCGAGCCGATCATGAAACTTGAGATCACCACGCCCCCGGAAAGCGTGGGCGAAGTGCTGGGCGACCTCAACGGCCGCCGCGGCACGGTACTTGATATGGAACAGCGCGGCGACATGCAGATTGTCCACGCCCGCGTGCCGATGGCGCAGATGTTCGGCTATTCAACGGCCGTTCGCTCGCTCACGAAGGGGCGCGCCTCCTACGCGATGGAGCCGAGCGACTTCGCGCTCGTGCCGCGTGCCGTTCGCGAGGAGCTGCTCGCGCGTTGAGGAACTGGTTTGGGGAACGTGACGGAAGAGACGGAAGATCGTGCTCGATTTCAGAAACATTTCGGTCCACTACGGGTTGCAGGACGTCCTCGCGGGCGTCAGCTTTCGCGTGAACAAATTCGAACGGGTTGGCGTCGTGGGGCCGAACGGGTCGGGCAAATCGACGCTCTTCAAGATCATCCTCGGCGAGATGTCCGTCGACCACGGCGAGCTCATCATCGAGGAAAAGCCCCGCATCGGCTCCACGCGCCAGCACCCCGAGCCGGATACGCCCGAGGAGACGCTGCTCGAGTATTCGATGCGCGGCATCCCGGGGTTCCACGAGCTTGAAGTGCGCATGCGCGAACTTGAGGAGAAGCTCGATTCGGGCGACCGCAACGTGCTGCGCGAGTATGGCGAGGTGCAGACGGAATTCGAGCATCTCGGCGGCTACGATCTCGAAACGCGCGTGAAGGTGGCGCTCGGCGGCCTCGGGTTTTCCACGGACGATTTTGCGAAGCCGTTCGCGAGTTTTTCGGGCGGTTGGCGGATGCGCGCGGAGTTGAGCCGCGTTCTGGCCTCGGAGCCGGATCTCCTCCTCCTCGACGAACCGTCGAACTATCTCGATCTTCCCGCCGTCGAATGGCTGCAGAAGTTCCTCAAGCAGTATCGCGGCACGCTCCTCTTGATTTCGCACGACCGCTTTCTTCTCCGCACGCTCACGGATATCATCGTGGAAGTGGATGCGGGCACCTGCACGCGCTACGAGGGCAACCTCGACTGGTATCTCAAGGAACGCGAGGTGCGCTACCAGCATCTGCTCGCGGCGAAGGAAAACCAAGACCATCATCGCGAGCAGCTGCAGCGGTTCGTGGATCGCTTCCGCGCCCAGGCGACGAAGGCCGCACAGGCGCAGAGCCGCCAGAAGCTCATCGATAAGATCGACGAAGAGCGCATCGTGCTGCCGAAGCGCTACACGCAGTCGGGCCGGTTGCGCCTTGCGGAGCCGCCGCCTTCGGGCATCGAGATGTTCCGCTGCGAAAATCTCTTCTTCAGCTACGACGGCGTGAAGAACGTGCTCCACGACGTGACCTTCAACGTGACGCGCGGCGACAAGGTGGCGCTTATCGGCTACAACGGCCTCGGCAAGTCAACGCTCATCCGCCTCATTGCCGGAACGCGCAAGCCCACTGCGGGCAAGGCGATTCTCGGGCACAACGTCGAGCCGGGCTACCTCTCGCAGGAACTCGCCGAAACGATTCCGCCCGACCTTACGGTGTACCGCGTTGCGAAGACGGCGTGGCAGGGGGCGACGAACCTCACGGGCGAAAAGAATTTCCGCAACCAGCTCGGCGCGTTCGGCTTCGACGAGAACGACGTCGAAAAGCAGGCGGGCGTTCTTTCGGGCGGCGAGAAGATCCGCCTCGCGTTTTTGCGCCTCTTCCTGCAAACGCCGAATTTCCTCCTTCTGGACGAGCCCACGACGCACCTCGATCTCGACGGCCGCCGTCTTCTGCAGGAGGCGCTGCAGCAGTACAAGGGCACGATTCTCCTCGTTTCGCACGACATCGAATTCGTGCGGGCGGTTGCGACCTCGGTGCTTGAAATCACGCGCGAGGGCATCCGCCAGTACCCGGGCGGCTACGACTACTACTGCGAAAAGAAGGCCGAGCGCCTGTGTGCCGCAGGCGGCGAAGCGCCTCGCGCAGCCGCGCCTGCGGCGACGCCGGATGGCGCCGCGCCGAAGGCCTCCTCGAAGGAACTGCGCCAGCAGCGCGCGGCGGAACGCGCGAAAATCGCGCCGCAGGTGAAGGAGCTCAAGAAGAAGATCGATCTCTGCGAGAAGAAGATCGACGAGCTGCAGGCCGCCCTCGACGAAGCCTCGGCCGAACTCTTCAATCCGAAGCCCACCACCGACTTCGCCGAGACGAACCGCAAGGTGCGCACGTTGCAATTTGAAATCGACCGCTACACCGCCGACTGGGAAACGGCCACGACGGAGCTCGAGGAGCTCCAGCAAGGATAGGGACGTCTGCGATGGTTTACGCGATTCTATCCGATATCCATGGCAATCCCGCGGCGCTTGAGAAGGCGCTTGCGGATGCGCGCGCGAACGGCGCGGAGAAGGTGATCTGCCTCGGCGACGTGGTGGGGTATGGCCCCGACGCCGTTCGCGCGGTGGAGCTCGCGCAAGGCGCGTGCGACGTCGTTTTGATGGGCAACCACGATGCGGCCACCGTGGGGGCGATTTCCTCGTGGAACTTCCGCCCGGAGGCGCGCGAGGGCGTGGAGCGGCATGGCCGCGAGCTTTCAGGCGAGGCGCTCAAGTGGCTCAAGAAGCGGCCCTATGTGCATCGCTCGCGCACTTTCGTTGCCGTTCACGGCACGATCGACCATCCGGAAACGTTCGGCTACATCTTCCGGGCGAACGAGGCCTGGGCCGCGTTCGAAGCGATGGGGGCATCTCGCCTTCTTTTCGTGGGCCATACGCACGCTTCGATGTGGTGTGCCCGGAACGAGAAGGGATTGATGTCCGCCGATCGGTCGAACGCGCTTCTCTTGCGCGACGGCGCCCAGTACATCGTGAATGTCGGATCCGTCGGCTATCCGCGCTGCGAAAGCGAGAGCGTGTATGTGCTCTACGATTCGCGGCGGCACACCGTCGCATGGCGGCGCCTCGCGTTCGACTTCGAAGGCTATTTCAATCAAATGAACGCCAAGAACATCTACATTGCACCCTGGCTCAAGGAGCGTTCGAGCCAGAAAGGAGACTAGACATGCTGACTCTCGGAATCGATTCGTCAACGCAAGGTACGAAAGCCGTCGTCTATGACGACGTGAAGAAGTGCGTGGTGGCGAGCGCCGCCGTGAACTACGGGCGCGACTTGCCGGAATTCAATTCGCCCGACGGGTTCCTGCCGAACGCGGATCGGCGCGTGCGGCGGGCCGATCCGCGCATGTGGGTGAAGGGGCTCGACCTCGTTCTCGCGCGCCTCGCCGATGCGGGCGCGCCGATGGGCGAGATCGCCGCAATCGGCGGCGACGCGCAGCAGCACGCCACCGTGTACCTCACGGCGGAGGGCGTGGAACGGCTCAAGACCTGCGCGCTCGGCGGCGTGGAGGCCTCGTTCTTCGCGCGTGCGGAAAGCCCCATCTGGATGGATAGCTCCACGGGCGCGGAAGTGGCGGCCTTGGATGCGCAGTTCGGCGCGGCCCTGCAAACGCGCACGGGCTCGCCCGCAATCGAGCGCTTCGCCGCGTCACAGGTGATGAAGTTCCGCGCGGAAGAGCCGGCCGCCTGGGCCAAGACGGCGCGCGTCCATCTTTTGAGCTCGTTCCTCACCTCCTATCTCGCGGGCGCGGATGCGCCGATCGAGACGGGCGATGGCGCGGGGATGAACCTCCTCAATCTCGCGTCGCTCACGTGGGATCGGGAGGTCTGCGCCTTCGTGGCGCCGGACCTTATCGGCAAGATGCCCGCCGTGCATCTTCCGGGCCAGCAGGCGCTCGCGCTTGCGCCGCGCTTTGCGGCGTTCGGGCTCAAGCCCGGCATTCCCGTGGTGCCGTTCACGGGCGACAACCCGGCCTCGCTCGTCGGCTGCGGGGCCGAAGAGCCCGGCTCGGCGGTCATCTCGCTTGGAACGAGCGATACGTTCTTTGCGGCGATGCGCGACTTCCGCACGGATCCGGACGGCTTCGGCCACGTGTTCGGCAACCCGATGGGCGGCTTCATGTCGCTTTCCTGCATCAAGAACGGGTCGCTTGCGCGCGAGCGCGTGAAGAAGGACTGCGGCGTTGACTGGACGTTCTTCGACGAAACGGCGTTTGACCTCACCCCGGCCGGCAACAACGGCCGGCGCGCGTTCCCGTATTTCGAAACGGAGATCACGCCGAAGCACGATGCAACGGGCATCGAGGCGAATTTCGACTGGGCGGCCGTATCGAACGAAACGAAGATTCGCGCGATCGTGGAAGGCCAGGTTGCGAACATGCGCGAGCGCACGCGCTGGATCGGCGACTTCGAGAAGATTTTCGTGACGGGCGGCGCGTCGCGTTCGCGCGGCATCCGCAGCGTGATTGCGAACATCTTCAAGGCGACCGTCGAAACGCTCGAGGTGGCGGACTCCGCCGCCGTGGGCGGCGCGCGGCTTGCCCGCAAGGCGCTCGCGCTCGTTCTCGTGGGCGCGTGCGCCCTCTTCGCGACTGCCGCCGAGCCTGTGGGCGCGTTGCAGATCGCGGCCATGAAGTCCCTCACGCCGCAGGTGAATGAACTTGCGGCGAAGGCGAATTTCCCGCTTCTGCCGATGCTCCTCCCCGCGGCGATCGGCGAGAGCGAGCTCGCGAAGAAGTTCGGGGCGCTGAGCGAAGAGGAAGATTGGGGCGCCGAATTCTATCTCGTCAAGGATGAACTTGTGGAAGTGTATGCCTGGCCGCTCAAGGTGCCGGGCGTCGCGGCGTGGCAGAAGGCGCATCCGAAGAAGAAGATCGTCGATGGCGTTGCCACCTACAAGGTGAAGAAGGAGGACGGCGAGAAGGCGACGTTCTATGCCGCCTTCAGCGCGGACGGCAAGTGGGTTTCCTTCTCTGAAAACCGCGATCTCGCGAAGGCGGCTGCGGCGAAGGGCGCGCCGTTCGCGCAGCCGCTCAAGAAGGGCTTGGCGTCTTTCGTGGCGCAGAAGGCGTTCTTCCAGGTGCTTGCGAAGGAAGTGGTCGAACAGAGCGCGGCGAGGGATCCCGATGCGCCGAAGTCGAAGATTCTGGTTACGAGTTCGGTGATGGGAAAGGGTAAGAAGGGCGAAGAGGACGGCATCGAGCTTTTGCCGGACGACTTTCCGGGGAAGGGCGGCGCACCGCTCGTGAGCGCTTTTGCGAAAGAGGTCGAAAGCCTGCGCGTGGTGCTGGGCATTTCCGGGAACGGCCTCGATCTCCGCTCGAAGCTGACGCCGTGTGCGGACGGCGCGCTCGCGGGCGCGTCGCGCGCGCTGCCGGCGGCGGCGCTCGCGTTCCCGGGTGTTCCGGAGAGTGCGGTCTTCTCGTTCGTCAGCGCGCCGATTGCGCCGTCGGGCGAGCTCGGGAAGGCCTGGAAGGGATTTGTGACCGGGCTTTTCGATTCGCTTTGTACGCATTTTGAAAAGAACGCGAAGTCGAAGAAGCTCGCGGATAACGTCGAGGTGCTGAGCTTCACGCGCACGCTCGGGTATTTCGCGAAGGGGATTCGGGCCTTTGTCGATGCGCCGGCCACCTGCGCCTGGGCCACGATCGCGCTTGCTGAAAATAGCAAGAACCAGAAGCGCATCTCCTTCCGCGCCGATGGCGTTTCGGCGGCGATTCCGTTCACCGAAGCCGTGCCGGCCGTTCCTGCGGTTCAGCCGAAGAAGCCGGCGAAGGGGAAGGCGAAGAAGGAGGATGAACCCGTGCCGATGGTTGCAAGCCTCCGCAACGGGGGCGGCGTTTTCGAGCTTGTGGGCGAAGAGAAGGGCTTCACGGCCGGCAAGGCGGGCGTGGTGGGCGAGGCCTTCAAGAAGGCGATTCCCGAATTCCCGCAGACCAAGGCACCGCTCTTTGCGGGGCGGTATCAGGTTGGCCTGGGCGCGGATAAGGATAAGGCCGTCTTTCTCGCGGCGTGGCTCTTCGGCTGGCGTGACGGCGAGGCCTACCGCTCGCTCCTGCGCCTCCCGTTGCAGGATCTGGGCAAGGCGTTCAACGCGATGGCGCAGATGGGCGGAGACGACGAGGACTGAAAAATGAAGAAACTGATTTTGGGCCTGGTGGGGGTGTGCGCCTTCGGCGTGGGGGTGTGCCTCGCCGCGCCGGCGGAAAAGGCGAAGCGCCCCGCCAAACCGGCTGCGAAGGCCGCGAAGGCGGGGAAGGCGGCGAAGCTTTCGCCGAAGGAGCAGGCGATTGCGCGCGCGCGCCCGTGGGCGCGGTTTACGGCGGGCGTGATGGCCCAGAATCATCTTTCGCGGAAGGGCCCGAACGATCTCATTTCGCAGCGGGCCTGGACGAATCTTCTTGAGGCGTGCGACAGCGACCACATGGTGTTTCTCGCCTCGGATATCGAAATGTTCGAGCTCTCGCGCAACGTGCTCGACGATGCGCTTCGGGTGGGAGATTTCTCGTTCGCCTTCCGCGTACAGGAGCTCTTCCGCGAGCGGCTGGCCGAACGCACGACGTTCGTGACGAATCTGCTGGCGAAGGGTACGTTCGACTTCAACGGCACGAACACCTATACGTTTGCGCGCGAGGGTGCGCCCTGGCCGGCGGAAGGCGCCTCGCGCGACGCGCTTTGGACGGCGCGCGTGAATGCCGAAGTGCTCGATGCGTGGCTCGACTGCGAAACGGGCGGCGTGAAGAAGGCGATCGGGGTCGTGCGCAAGTCGTATACGGACGGGCTCGCGACGGCGCTGCGGCGGAAGCCCTCCGCCATTTGCGACGCCTTCATCCTGGCGGTCGTCTCCGCCTACGATGCGCACACGCTCTATCTCACGCGCTCGCACTACGACGTCTTCAAATCGCAGATGGATTTGGAACTGTGCGGCATCGGCGCGGAATGGAATTTGAAGGACGGCCAGGCGAAGGTGAAGCGCGTGATGCCGGGCGGCCCGCTTGCGAAGGACGGCCATGTGAAGGCCGGCGACGTGATCGTGGGCGTTGCGCCGAAGGGGACGGGCAAGATCGTGCCGCTTTCGGGGAAATCCGAAGAGGAGGTCGTTTCCCTGTTCCGCGGCAAGAAGGGGGCGAAGCTCACGCTCGACGTGCGGCATGCCGATGGCACGCGCAAGCAGTATACGCTCGTGCGCGGCGAAGTGCCGATGGAGGACGAGGCAGCCTCTTCGAAGGTCGTGGAAATCGACGTGGGGGGCGTGAAGCGGAAGGCCGGCTATCTGCGCCTGCCGTCGTTCTATTCGTCGACGGCCGCCAGGGGCAAGACGAAGCGGACGTGTTCGGACGACCTGCGGAAGGAACTCGAAAAGCTCAACAAGGCGAACGTGTGCGGCGTCCTTTTCGATCTGCGCAACAACAACGGCGGTTCGCTCGACGATGCCGTGAAGGTGATCGGGCTCTTCGTGCGGTCGGGCCCGGCGGTGCGCATGCGCACGTCGGGCGGCGATACCACGCTCCCCGTGCCGAGCGATTCGGCGATCTGCGAGGTGCCGGTGGTGGTGATGACGAGCCGCGGTTCGGCGAGCGCGGGCGAACTCGTGCCGGCGACGCTGCAGGATCTCTCGCGCGCGGTGGTGGTGGGCGACGACCACACGTTCGGCAAAGGTACGGCGCAGACGGTGCGGGCAATCGGCGGCAAGAACGCGGGTGCGCTCGTGATTACGGACGGCCGCTTCTATCGCGTGACGGGCGGCTCGACGCAGTTCAAGGGCGTCGAGTCGGATATCATCGTGCCCACACCGTGCGAAGATACGTTCTCGAAGGGCGAGCGGGGGCTTGACTACCCGCTTCCGTGGGACGAAATCGCCCCGAGTGCGTTCAAGCCGAGCTGGGACCTCAACCGTTTCATCCCCGAGTTGCGCGCGGCGAGCGCGGCGCGGCTTGCGAAGAGCGCGGCCTGGGCGAAGCACCTCAAGATCGTGAACGACGCGAAGTCCTTCACGGATGCCAAGGTGATGCCGCTCAACAAGAAGGCGCGTAAGCTCGAGCTGGACCGCAAGGAGGCCGTGGAAGACGAAATCGAACGGCTGGAGGACGAAGGCTTCGATCCGGCGAAGCGGGAAAAGGACGTCGTTCTTGACGAAGGGCTCAACATCCTTGCCGATCTCGTTCACCTCAACAAGGGCCGCACGCTTCCGAAGGCCGCGGCGGCGCCCGCGCCCGCGAGCGGGCTCCTGGGCGGGTTGAACGACGACTGAGCCGAGAGGTCGGCAGTCGAAGGCGACATCACTGAAAAATGAGAGAGGGCATGTGAAAAGGCGAGTCGTTGTAACAGGCATGGGAGCGGTGAGCCCGCTCGGCAACACGGTGGATGCGGCGTTCGAACGATTGAAAACGCCCGTCAACTGCGTGGAGGCGGTGGCGGACTTGGGCGAATACAAGGGGCTCAACACGCATCTCGGGTGCCGCACGGCGTTTGAGCGGCCCGCCCATTGGAACCGCAAGACGACGCGCACGATGGGCGATGTGTCGCAGTACGCGCTTGCGGCGACGGAACAGGCCGTTGCGCAGGCGGGGCTCGACGAGGCGCTCCTCACGGGGGGGCGTACGGGCGTTGCCTATGGGTCCTGCTCCGGTTCGATACCGGCGCTTCTCGACTTCTATTCGATGCTCAAGACGAAGGAAGTTTCGGGCATTACGAGCGGCACCTACATCAAGCTCATGCCGCAGACGACGGCGTGCAACCTCTCCGTTCATTTCCGCACGCACGGGCGGCTCGTTCCCACGGGAACGGCCTGCACGAGCGGCTCGCTTGCGCTCGGCGCGGCGGCGGAACTCATCCGCTGGGGCGTGCAGGACGTGATGATCGCGGGCGGCGCGGAAGAGTTCAGCGCAACGCAGGTGGCGATCTTCGATACGCTCTACGCGACGTCCCTCCGGAACGACGCGCCGCACACGACGCCGGCGCCCTACGATGTGAATCGCGACGGCCTCGTCATCGGCGATGGCGCGGCCACGCTCGTTCTCGAAGAATACGAACACGCGAAGGCGCGCGGGGCGGCGATCCTCGCGGAACTCGTCGGTTTCTGCGAAACGACGGATGGTACGCACGTCACGAATCCGAACGCCGAGACGATGAGCGTGGCGCTCACGGGGGCGCTCGCGGATGCGGGGCTTGACGGGGCGGCGATCGGCTACGTGAGCGGCCATGGTACGGCCACGAAGGCGGGCGACATTGCGGAAACGCAGGCGACGCGCACGGCGTTCGCCCGGGCGGTGGCGATTTCCTCGCTCAAGAGCTACACGGGCCATACGCTCGGCGCGTGCGGGGCTCTCGAAGCGGCGATGCTCATCAAGTCGCTCGCCTCGGGCTGGTATCCGGCCACGCTCAATCTCACGACGCCCGATCCCGCGTGTGCGGAGCTCGACTATCTGCAGGGCGAGGGGCGGCAGATCGACACGGAATACGCGATGACCAACAACTTCGCGTTCGGCGGCGTGAATACGAGCCTCGTCTTCCGGCGGATGTGAGGGGCGAAAAGGGCGTTACGTAGGTGAAAGGTCTCTTCCTCGTTCTCCTTCTCGCCCTCGCCGGTTGCGCGACGATCGAGCCTCGTCTTCAAGGGGCGTCCACGCCGCAGGCGATCGCGCAGGCCGCGGCTGATTTCTACGTGATCGATGCGGCGGACGAAAGTTGCGCCGTTGCGATTGTCTCGCCGAAGGGCACGGTGTTTGCGTCGGCCGGTTCGGCGAACGAGCGTTCGCTCTTTCGGATCGCCTCGCTCTCGAAACTCTTCCTTCATCCGGTTCTTGATCGGTTGGCGGCCGAGGGGCGGCTCGATCTCGATCGATCCGTGAGGGCCAGTACGAAACTCGATCTGCCGCGCGAATACGAACAGGTGACGCTCCGCGATCTGCTCTTGAATCGAAGCGGGCTTCCGCGCGAGTTCATGATTCCGGGCGAGCCGGTCGATACGTTTTGGTTCCTCTGGTGCTGCTTGACGGGAAGCGACATCTACAAGGATTTCGAGGAACGGGAGTCGTTCGCGCGGTGTGCGCGGCGGCCATGGTGGCGGTGGCACCTGCGCCACAGGCACGAGGACTATTCGAATGTGGGTTTCGGGCTCTTGGGAATGGCGGTGGAAGATACGCTTGGCGAGGATTTGGAGGCGCTCGTCGCGAAGGAGCTCGTGAAACCGCTTGGGCTTGAGGAGACGACCTACGCGCCTTGCGGTGCATGTACGGGGCGGGTGACGCGGGCCTGCGCGGGCCATACGCCGTGGCTCGTGCGGCGCGGGAGGAATGTGCCCGACCATCGGCTGGGGCCGGCCCTGCGGGCGGCGGGCGGGCTTTTCTCCTCGGCGCGCGATTGCGCGAAAGTCTTTGCCGCCGCCTGGCCCACCATAGAAGCGGAAATGCGAGCGCGGTCGCTCGCTGCGTGTGAAGAGGGAGATGTCTACGGGCTTCTGCGCGTTCATGTGCAACCCTCCGGCCGCCGCGTTCTCTATCGCTCGGGGATGATCTGGGGCGGAGCCTCCTTCGTCGGCTTCGACCCCGCCACCCGTACCATCGTCATCATCTTGAGAAACGTGACAAGCTGGCCCGACAAGCGCGGCTTCGCCATCCTTGAAAAACTGGAATTGTAACTTGGCGTCTTCGACATTCACGATGCCGGTACACGCGACGGTCTGGGAGGATGCGCGTGACTTTGGCGCGGGCTGGGGAAGCTGGAAGATTCCGCTTGGCGGTTGGCAATTCTCGTTTGGCGATGTCGGGTGGACGAACGGCTTTGCCTGGGTCGAAGGCTATTTCCGTTCTCGCTTCAACAGCCGTGCGAACGAGATCCGTCTCTTAAGTGATCGCCTCGCGCTTTGCCCCGCAGCGAACTGGTTGCGCTACAATCTCGCGGCAAGTCGTGCTTGGTGCGTAACGAATGATGTAGACGGTCTCATCGTTGCATTTGAGAGCGCGGCGATTGGCGACGACCAGGCGAATGCCATCCTCAAGGTCGATGTTCGCACCGGGTACGGAACAGGCGCTGGTTTTGGCCCCGGGGAGGTGAAGTGGAAGTGGATTTCCGGTCCGTGTACTATTCAATCGAACGGCTGGTATGCGGTGGTGACGCCAACCGCCGCCAACGGGGAAGTTGAGATCGAGGCGCGGTTCAACGAAGACGAAATTCAGCCTCGGTTCGTATTGCCCATCGTGATGCCGAAGACGGTGAACATACGTGCGTACTTGGTTGACCCTCCTGAAGGCAGGGATGATTTGGGTTGGGACGCCGAGGATGTCACTAATCGGGTTTCCGTGGCGAACGAGATATTCGCCCAGGCTGGCATAAAGTTCAATTTGTTGTCTGTTGGACAGGCCGTTGCCATGACCACCGACTGGGTCGTTCGCGATCGCGAAATAGAGGTGGATGGCAATGGGCGGACCAACAAGGTCGTTTCTGCCCAGACGCGCCGCCTGTTCTCCGCCAATCACAGCGATGATGCCGTTGACGTCATTTTTACCGGGGCGATTGAAGACTCTGACGTGGTTGGATTCAAGTGCGATTTTGGCGTAGTCTTGGGGAAACGAGCCAAGGGTAGGGCGCTGGCTCATGAACTTGGACATATATTGACGCTCAAGGATTGTTTTGACCGAATCGGGGAAGGAGAGAGTTCGAAGGAGATCTTTGGCGGGGAGAACAGTTTGATTCCGCAGTTCTTCGACGGCGGCGGACAGGATTGGGGGCGGGAAAGTCAACGTGGTTTTTATGGACTTGAAAACGATCTCCCAAACGTGTTGAGAACCTTGTTGATGCATGGCAAGG
>JAZLJP010000197.1:0-53802 GCA_045617985.1 Kiritimatiellia bacterium | reverse complement strand
CTCCTTGAGATAGATGTCCTCGCCCGTCCCGAGCGGGGTCGTCGTTGCCGCGTGAAGCTGTTTCCACTGCTCAACGTTGCGCCACGGCAGGACGTCCTCCGCCCAGGAGAGATGGTACTTCTCAAGCCGACGGAGAAGATTGACGCAATCCTCGTAGGGGATGTGCCCCAGGTGGTCAATCGCGATCGGCACCTCCCAGCCGATCACCTTGCGGACGTCCGCCATGTACTTCTCGAGGTAGTCGAGGCCCCTCTCGGTGATATGGATCCCCGTGAAGCCATGCGCCGTGTTGAAGAGGTCGTATGCCTCGCCGCGCATGCACTTCGGGTCGATCGACCCGTGCGGCGTGTTGACGACGTGCTTCATCTTCTTCATGTAGTCGAGATACCCGAGCGGCGCGATGAGCGCACCCGGGATCTCGCGGATGAGCTCGATGCCGAGGTCCATCTTGAGGAACGTGAAGCCCATCTTCATACGCGCCTTCAGGGCCTGGCCCATGTCGCGTCCACCGCCCCCCGAGTCGGTATCGCAGTAGCAGCGGATCTCATCCCGCCACTTGCCGCCCAGAAGCTGCCACACCGGGACGCCCCACGCCTTGCCGCAGAGGTCCCAGCACGCGAGCTCGACCGCGCACACGCCCCCCGCCTGGCGCGAATCGCCGCCGAACTGCTTGATGCGGCGGAAGATCTTCTCCACGTTGCAGGGGTTCTCGCCGAGAATGCGCGACTTCAACATCGCCGCGTACGTACGGCTCGAGGCGTCGCGCACCTCGCCGTAGCCCACAAGCCCCTGGTTCGTGAAGAGCTTCACGAGCGTGCAGCGCTTCGGCGCCCCGTCGATGTCGGCGAAGCGCATGTCCGTAATCTTGAGCGTGGCGGGGTTGACCTTGTTGACGTTCATCAGAAGTACCCGCCCTTTTCGATGATTTCGCTGATCGTGTCGCCCTGATGGACCCAGCTGAAGATGTCGATCTCGTTACGCTCGATGCCCTCGGCGCGCAGGAGAACGTCGTACGCGATTTCGCGCGGGATGCACAGAACGCCGTCGATGTCGCCGAAGATGATGTCGCCCGGGCGCACCGTCACCTTGCCGATGCGTACCGGCACCTGGTAGTGCGTGATCATGCAGCGGCCAAGCGAACCGTTCGACGTGCGGTACTTGTAGAAGATCGGGAAATTCTGTTCGAGAATCTGCTTCGTGTCGCGGATGCCGCCCGCGATCACCGCGCCGCGGATGCCCTTCGTCTTCGCGGTCGCCGTCATCACGCCGCCCCAGAGACTGGCCTCGGTATCTTCGCTCGTATCCCAAACGACCACGCCGTTCGGCTTGAAATCGTCCAGCATCTGCGCGCGGAAAGTCATCTCGCCCTCGATCATCACGTTCGGGGCCGACTTCACGCAGAACGCCTCGCCGCACACCACCATCTCGTCCCTGAGCGGCATGATATCGCTCGGCAGATTCTGATTCAGGAGCGTAAGCTCGCGCATCACGTCGTTGATGCAGCCCGTGTAGAGCTTTTCATATCGCTGGCAAAGTTCCTCGATCGGAATCGGAATCGCGCAGTCCGGAATCCGCTGGCGCGTGGCGATGAGCTTGTCGAGTTTCATGAGGCCGGCTTCCTTGGCCTTCCCCTTCATATCCGCTAAACTAGGCATGAGTCAACTTTCTTTCTATTGTTGTTTTGAACCGCTTATTTCACTTCCGCTAGCCGCATCGCTCCCTCCATCGCCGGTCAGCGGACGATGATCAAAAACTGATTCGGATAGCACTTGAGCGTCGCGACGGTCAGGCCCGACTCCTCGTCGACCTCCGTCTTGACGATCCAGCCCAGTCCCTTCGGCGACGTGTAGGCGAACTTCTTCACCATCTCCCGCGTGAGGCCCGGGCCCGTCATGAACGGACGGGGCGTGCGCCAGGCCTCATACGTCGGATCTTCCGAAACGACCTTCAGCGTGCCAATACCCGCCGTCGCCACCGCGTTCGAAACGACGAGCATCGTCTCCTCGCCGATTTCAAGCGTACCATTCGGCGCCGCAAGCGCGGAAATCGTCGCCGCCTTCGGTACGGCAAGCGTACCCGTCACCGTAACGGCATCCCCGATGAGCCCCGCACCGGCGGCGAGTTCCGTACGGCCTTCGCCGATCGTCACCCCGCCCGCCACCTTGCTCGTGCCCGAGAACGTGCCCCCCGCCGCCGGTGCGCGGAATGCGACGCCGCTCAATGTCGCAGCCCCCGCCGAAGCAAGCGTCTTCGCCGTCACCGTGCCCGTGCCGGTGATCGTCGAAGCCCCATCGAGCGCGAGCGTGCCCGCCACCTCGAGCGTGCCCTTGACGGCAAACTCGATCGGATAATCCGCCTGATGGTCGTAGCCGCCCATCGCGAGCGTCGCGCCTTCGTCCACCACGAACCGCACCCCATTGCCGAGTTCCGTCGTCGACGGCGCGAGGAACGGCAGCGAGGTGCGTCCGGCGGCGATGCGGAAATAGGTGAAGCTCGGCGGCACGAACGGCGATGCAATCGTGTTGTCGCCCGAAAGCGAAAATCCGATCTGCGGGCCCACCGGCTCCTTCTTCTCAAGCTGCGTCACATCGCGCCAGGCGAGCTGGCCGATCGTGTTCACGCCCGTGCCGCCCACCGCGAACTCGTTGACGTGGCTCTTGTTCGCCGTCAGGAACCAGTAGCTCGACGAGGGCTGCTGCACGGCCCCGATGCCGCCCACGGCCAGGACGCCGATGTTGTTCGAGCCGTTCAACGCGAACGGACCCGTCCCGTTCACGGAGAGCGTCCCCGCGAGTTCGAGATCCGTCACCGCCGCATCCGTCCCGGTCGCCAGCACGGCGAGATTGCCCGCCGCATCCGTTTGCTGCGTTGTTTCGCCATCCGCCGGCACGATGTCGGCCTGCAGACGCGAAAGCGCATAGCCTCCCTGGCTATAGTCTTGTGAGATGCTTCCGTTTTTTCCGCCAGCGTCGAAATCATACGAAACCGGTTCGCCCAAAGCGTATTTCGCCCACACGAGGTGCCCCTTGACATCCGTTCCGTCCTGGGTCAGCAGAACCTTCAGGCAGCGGATGTTTCCACCCGCATCCGAATAGGTCATCTGCAAGGCGAGCGTATCGGGCGTGTCGTCCGTGCCGGGCGTGAAAATGCGGTGCTGTTCGCAGACCGGCGAAAAGTTCGACGAAGTACCCCCGCCCACGCCACGAACGTTCCGCACCCGCACCAGCGGCACATTGCGCCAAATGAGGCGGTCTTCCTTCGTGAGCCACGCGCCGCACACGCCCGTGAAGAACGGCGAATGCGCAGCCCCGTTGAACGTGGCCGAAACCTCGTAGGTGCCATACCCGCCAACCGAAAAACCCGTCGCGGGGTATCCGTTATAATTACCATTCGTATCGAAATCATAGTCGATACTCGTCGTTTTCTGAGCATATTTCCCATACCCGGACTGCGCGTAGATGCAGTCGCCGTTCTGGAAGAACTTCACCAGCACGCACCAGATTGTTCCATCGGCATTCCTTGAGCGGAACTGCACCCGTGCCGTTTGACCGTCATTCGACATCACAAAGGCCGTTGAGTCGCGCGGGGCCATGCTTCCGCCGCACAACCACGCATCTAGGCCCGACAGGTCGGATAGATGCGCATTTTTCCAGAGCAGCACCGGCGCCGCATAGGGGATGTACCCATGGGCGGCCGGGCACACGATCGGCCCAGGCGGCATCGGCCGCGTCCGGCAGCGTGCCGTCACCTGATAGGCGCCATAGCCACCTTCCGTCGAAGAGGTCGCCACGGTGGCAGTTCCCTTGCTGGACTTTTCCAGGTCGACGTTGATACTGGCTTGGCCCTGATGGTAGCGCGCCCAATTGGCTTGTGCGTAGACGTCCTCGCCTTCCTGCGTGAACGTCACTTTCACGCCCCAAATCGTACCTCCCGCAAAATGACGGAATTGCACCACCACCGTCGTGCCATCGCTCGACATCACGAATCCCGTGGCCTCTCCATGAGGCATTTTCACGGTCAGCGTGGTATTGCCGGACTTGGTTGTTTCAGCAGTAAAAGTCGATCCACCCCACATGAGGCAGGAGAAGTTCTCGAGATCGGCGAGCTGCACGTTTCGCCAGATCAGCGTCTTCGTTGTGCCGATCCAGCCATTGTGGATCAGAATGGCGTCGCCATCGGCGCGTTCCGCCGCCTGGACGACGCCGCCACACCAAAAGGCAACCGCCACCAGGACGGCCACCAGCATCATCAATTTCTGCTTCATTTTGGGTTTTCCTTCTTTTTCATGCTTGTTCGGTTTTGACGGCGCCGATCGTGCGGGCGGCGGGGTCGTAGTTCACGCCCACGTAGACGACACGGCGCGGGTCGGCCGCGTAGGCATCGGCATAACGCCTCTCGCGGCACTGTGCGAGCGCCTGCTCGGCCGACTGGTTGTATTTGAACTCGATGACGTAGATTGCCTTCTCGGTCTTCACAACTGAATCGGGGCGTCCGAGCGAATGCTGCTCCTCCGAGACGACCTCCGCGCGGGCGAAGACCATGAACGCAAGGAAGTAGCGCTTGATCTCCTTCTCGTCCTTGTCGAGCCACTCGTGCGGTATCTTCGCGAAGGCGGTCTTCAGTAACGCTTCGAACTTTGCGCCCAGCTCGTCCGCGGCGAGTTCCTGCGCCGTCTCTTCTGCCGTCAACGAAAAATCGTCCAACTCGAAGTCCCGTCCGAACAGCTGCGAGACATAGCCGCGGTAGAGCGACGAGCGCACCTCGTTGTTCGGAATCCGCAGCTGCACGGTCTCGCCGTTGATGCGCCGGTCGATCGTGAGGTAGCCCCCCTGGTAGAGCAGTGCCACCGTCGGGGCCGTGAGGGCGTCGGGCGCGTCAAGTGAGATCGTCTTGAACTTCTTCGCGAAGTCGACCGGCGCGGCGTTCCTCGCCTTGAGCGCGTCGAAAATGAGCGTCGAGCCCGCCGTCGCCTCCCAGTAGTTGCCGAGCGACTCATTCGCAAGCGCGTTTCCGAGCGAAACGGGGTTGACGACCTTGATGAGACGTTTCGGCGAAAACTGGTAGCCGTCGTACCACCGCAGCAGTTCCCCGAAGGCCGCATCATAGGTGAAGTCGTTCGCGTCGGCGAAGGCCTGGATGTGCTCGTGGAAATAGGTCTCCATCTCTTCGTGCGTGTAGCCGAGGAGGTCGGCCGCACGCACGTCGAGCGTGAGGTCCTTCGGGTTGTTGAACGCCGAAAAGATCGAGGTTTTCGCGAACTTCGAGACGCCCGTTACCATCAAAAAGCGCATGTTGCCGCACTGCGCCTTCGCCTGCACGTAGAAGTCGTGGAGCATCTTCCGCACGGCGGGCAGCTCTCGGCGGCTTTCGTCCGTGTCGAGGAGCCCCGCAATCGGCGCATCGTATTCGTCGATCAGCACAACGTACTTGCCGTTCGTCGACGTCTTCGCCAGTGCCGTGAGGAGATTCTTGAAATTCGCCTCGGGCGTCTTCTGCGGATCGAAGGGAAGGTCGAACTCCCGGCAATGGCCCTCAATGAAATCGAGCAGATTGGATCGGAAGTCCGCAGCCGATCCCGCCGAAGTCTGCGACATGTCGAGGTGGAGTACCGGATAGACCTCCTTCTCCCAGTTCCAATCGGTCTGTTCGATCACGAGCCCCTTGAAGAGTTCACGCCGCCCTTGGAAAAGCGCCTTCAAGGTCGAGATCATCAGCGACTTGCCGAACCGCCGCGGACGCGGCAGGTAGTAGATGCGGTCGGCATCCGGACGTGCAAGCCCATAGAGCTGCGCCGTCTTGTCGACATAGGTAAACCCGCCTGTAACAAGCTCGGGAAAATCGAAGATGCTGGTGTTGATGGGCTTCATAGTGTTTATTATACCAAAAAAATCCTCAACGTGCCAGCGGCAGCACCTTGGCGCGCGGTGGTGGGGAGTTCACCACGGAACGCTCGAAAACCGGCTGCGGCCGGACGCGGAAGGCGATTGGAAATTTTCGCTTCGCACATCCATCGGCCCTGTGCCCGACTTCTCTTTCCTTTGACGAGGGCGGGTTCGCCAGTGCCCGGGCCCGAAAGGTGATCTTTCAAACAGCTTTCCGTGTCCCGCAAAGCGGGTTTCCGAGTGTTCGGTGGTAAAAAAACTCAGGCACAACCCATTTTACATTTTCCGTTTTCCATTTTCCATTTTTATTGCGCGTAGCGCTGGAGGAGGGTGAGCATTGCACGGTCGAGTTTATGGCCCTCGAAATCTTCGAGCTTGCAATCCGTACGGCCGTTGTCCATCAGGCCGAACTTGCCGTCGAGGTTCCAGAGCGCCCATCCGAGGTTCTTCTCCTTCGCAACGGCAAGCACGTCTTCCATCCACGCAAGCGCGGTTGCATGAGGGCACTGGTAGTAGGTGCCGAACTCGCCCACGTGCAGGAAACATCCCTCCTTCTCCGCCTTCGCCCAGGCCGGATAGAAGTTCTTGCGCAGCCAGTCGCGTCCGTTCGCAGATCCCTTCGGCGGCCACGGGGGGCATGGCCCCAGCCGTCCGTTCTTCGGCACGTGCACGCCGTAGTGCGTGACGGTGTGCGGGTCGTAGGTGTGGATCGACTCGCCCACGTTCCGCGCCATCGGGTGAAGTTCGTCAACCGGCTTCCGGCCCCACTGCCATCCGTCGGACATGACGAACCGCTCGGAGTCGACGGCACGAATCGCCGCAATCGCCTTCTTCGCAACCGCCGCATACCGCGCCCTCGTGCAGCCATAGAGCGGCGCGGGTTCGTTCACGAGATCGAAGGTGAGCTCGTCGTTCGGAATGCCGCGATAGCGACGCGCGAGCGTGGCCCACAGGTTCGTGAAGGCGACCTGCGGCTCGAGGGCCGTGAAAAGCGATTTCGGCTCCACGGGCTCGTTGCAGCAATAGCCCGGCGCACGGTGGAAGTTGATGTTTACGTGGATGCCGTACTTGCGGCCGAGCGCTACGGCCGCATCGAGTTTATGCAGCTGCGCTTCGTCGAGCTGCATCCAGTCGCCGTTCTTGATGAAGAACCGGTAGTCGAGCGGCAGGCGGGCGTAATTGAAACCCCATTCATGAATCCAGCGGAAACGGTCTTCGGGGAAATACCCCATGATCCGCGGATCGCCTGCGGCCATCTTCGTCATGCAGAACATGCCCAGGAGATTGAAGCCGCACAGGCGCTTGCGCGGGCGCCACATGGTCTGGAAATCGACCTTCCCGGTCTTCGTCACGGGCCCGTAGCCTGTCACGTTTTCAAACCGCACACCCGCAATCGGATGCCGCTCGTCGTGGGCCGACAGGTTCACGCACATGCCGCCCTGCGAATCGGGAAGATGGATGTTGCGCAGCGTCAATCCGTGGAGCATCCCCGCCTCGGTCGTGCGGCAGAAGGTCGAGCCTTCCGTAATCGGCATCGTCTTCACGTTGAGGAAGACGTCCTTCGGACCCGCCTCGTAGAAGCGGATGTCGTCGTAGACCGTGTTGTACATCGGCTGGTCGTTCGCCGGCTGGATGTAGATTCCGCAGTTGGCCCAGTAGTTCGCGGCCGCCGATTTGTTGAGCGAAAGGTGCACTACGTCGATATCCTTGAAAAGGAGATTCCGGTAGACGAGCCCGCGCTTGCCCGGCTCACACTCGTAGCCCGTGCGGAACGCGTTCGCGGCGTCCGTCCACAGCGTCATGTTCGTGCAGACGAGATTCTCACACCAGTATTTCGGCGTGATGCAGTCGCCCTGGCAGCGGACGAACGAGTTGCGCAGCACCACGTTCTTCGCGCGGCAGATGTCGATGCCGTCGTCGTTGATGACGCGCCCGCAGACGACCTTCACGTTGTCGACGAGCACGTTCGTCGCGCAGTTGAAGACGAGCGTCCATCCCCACGAGGAGAAGAACGTCGCATCCCGCACGACGATGTTCTCGCCGGAAAGCGATGTGAGCGTTCCCGACATGTTGTATTTCCGGGAATCGGGCGGACCCTTTCGCCAGTCCCAGCACGCGCCCGAGAGAACGCCCGCGCCGCACACCGTGATGTCGCGCCCGCAGGCCTGAAGGTAACCCTCGACCCAGGCACCCGGCGCGAGATAGAGCGTCTCCCCGTCACTGAGCGAAATGCGGTTCGCCTGATGGAAACCGGGGCCGAACCACTTCACCTTCGGATCGTCCTTGCGCGGCGCGTTCGCTTCGGGACGGCTTGCGCTCACCACGAGCGCGTGGTGGCGCCCCTGCGGCTCGAGGACGACCGTCATCGGCGGCGACAATTTGAAGACGACCGCGTCGGCGGCCTGCGAGGAGGCGACGACGCCCTTCGCCTGCGGCAGAATGACCGTTTTCGAAAGGTCGAACACGCGGCTCCGCACGCACACCTCCACGGTCTCCGTCGCCGTAAACGGCGCGTAGGAATACGACTGGCGTTCGCGTACATCCCAAATGCCCGACTCCGGCTTCGGAACGTTGATGACTTCAACGCCCGTGCCATCCACGCTCATCTGATAGTCGCTCGAGAGCACCTTCCCCGGCGCCGCAGCCGAAACCCCCATCGTCAATCCCAAGGCGAGGCCGACGATAGCCATGATGACATTCGTACCGATAGACGGAACAACCTGGCGTAAAGAATGGCTTCTTTCGAACATCGTTATTTCCTTAGATTGTTGCATTGAAGACGGATCGGGGGGGGGCCAACACCAGGTACCGGGCCTTAGCGGATCGTACCGTTACCGGTGATGCGGTATTTATAGGTGGTCAGTTCTTCGAGGGCCATTGGGCCGCGCGCATGGAGCTTATCGGTGGAGATGCCGATTTCAGCGCCCATGCCGAATTCGCCGCCGTCGGTGAAGCGCGTGGAGGCGTTGTGGTAGACGGCGGCGGAATCGACGAGCCGCAGGAACTTCTCGGCGCGCGCGCCGTCGCGCGTGACGATCGCATCGGAGTGATGCGAGCCATAGGCGTTGATGTGGGCGATCGCCTCCTCGACGTCCATCACAAGGCCCACGTTCAAATCGAGCGAGAGGAACTCGCGGCCCCAGTCGACGTCCTTTTCATGGAGCATCACGCCCTTCTCCCGAGCCCACGCCTCCACGCGCGGCATGAAGGCCGCCGCTTCGCGGGCGTTCACGAGAAGGCATTCTGCCGCGTTGCACACGCCCGGGCGCTGGGTCTTCGCGTTATCGAGGATCTTGAGGGCCATATCGAGGTCGGCCCCTTCGTCCACATAGACGTGGCACACGCCCTTGTAGTGTTTCAAGACGGGTACGAGCGCCGCTTCGCACATCGCGCGGATGAGGCGTTCGCCGCCGCGCGGAATCGCCACATCCACATACTCCGGCATTCTCACGAGCGCGCGCACGCCCTCGTGGTCCGTCGTCTCCACGAGCTGGATCGCATTCAAAAGCGCGAGCGGCTTCTCCGTGCCGCACCACCGCGCGAGGCCCTTCTGCACGGCCTTCGCAAGCGCCTGATTCGACCTGAGCGCCTCCTTGCCGCCGCGCAGGATGATCGCGTTCGACGTCTTGAAGCAGAGCGCCGCCGTATCGATGAACACGTTCGGGCGCGACTCGAAGACGACCGCGACAACACCGAGCGGCTCGCGCACCTTCGTAATGTGGATGCCGCTCGGGCGGTCGCGCTCGAGGAGCGTTTCGCCCACGGGATCGGGAAGTTCCGCCACGGTGCGCACGCCCGCCACCATCGCGGCAAAGCGCGCGGGCGTGAGCGTGAGACGGTCCACCATCGCCGGCGCAAGACAGGCGGCCTTCGCCGCGGCCACGTCTTCGGCGTTCGCCGCGTCGATCGCGGCCCTGTCGCCTTCAAGCGCCTCGGCAATCGCGAGAAGCGCCGCATTCTTCGCGCGCGTCTCGAGCGTGCGCAGCGCATGGGCCGCCGCACGGGCCTTCTTGCCGAGCGCGCGAATTTCCTCTTCCACCGTCATCTCATTCTCCTCTCGTCTGGACTCGTCTTCAAATAGGGAATCGCGAGGTCGTATGTTCCCTCGCACAGACAATCCACCTCCATGATCGCCCGCACCGCGCCAGACGGCACGGGGGCGGACTTGTTCGTGGCCGAGCGCTTGCCCGAACCGAGCGATTCACCGATGAAATCCCCCCGTTCGTCATAGAACGAAATGCGAACATTGAACGAAAACGCCATCGCCTGCCCCGGCGCCGAAGTCGAGAGGAGCGCCACGGTCCAGTAGAGCTTCGGCGGCTTCTCGACGAGCGAAATCGTCTTTGAAATCCGAATCGTTCCAGGCCCGTTCGAAGTCAGGCGGAACGCCGTTGCCGCGCGCCGGAGATTCGCCTCGATATCGACCCGCTGCTGTTGGGGCCTTTCAAATGTGGCCGTCCACTCTTCAGGCAGACGCTGCAGGTGCGAAAACCGTTCGTCCGGCAGCAGCGCCTTCTCCACGGGCGCGCTCTTCACCTCCACGGCCGAAGCGGTTCCTCGCCGTTCGACAATCGTTCGGACAAGCGTATACGTGCACCAAATGCCGGCGAAGGCGACAACGAGGCCGCACACGATGAGGGCCGGAATCAAATTGCCGTTCGGCGGTTTGACCTTCGGTTCGACCAAGGGGACCTCCGGCTGGAGGGCGATCGGCGCACGCAACTTCGCTGTCGTCAAAGCCGGCCGAGGCGCCTCCGGCGGCGGCACGTTCTTGTTCTTCCTCATCGCCGCGCCTTTCGCGCTCTCGACCTTCTTCACAAGCGGCTTAAGCACGATGACCTTCGCCGCCGATGCCGAATCGGCTTCCTTGCCGAAATGCGCCTCGCCGCGCACGACGCCGCCTTTGCGCTCTTTCGCGCGCTTCACCATCCACGGCGCCTCATCGAGGCCCTGGCCGTTCATCTTCCGGCGGTACTCCTCGAGGTCGAACGGCAGCGAGCGGAAGAACACCGCGCGCGAACAATCGTCGTAGATGCAAT
Organism: Kiritimatiellia bacterium; assembly: GCA_045617985.1. Classification (GTDB taxonomy): domain Bacteria; phylum Verrucomicrobiota; class Kiritimatiellia; order RFP12; family UBA1067; genus RUG572. Next base: position 42,881 of record JAZLJP010000197.1, on the reverse strand, counting down.
AGAAACTGCGGCACACGCCATTGCGCGGGTAGCCCACGCTACCCACATTCACGAGGTAGCGCTTGCCGGGCTCGAGAACGAAATCGGCCGGCTCGAGGGCGTGGGGTGTACCGCTCGAGCCCAAAACGAAGATACCGGGCTTGTGGGAATGGCCCACGAAAAGCAGTTGTTCCGTACGCTCGCACCAGGAGGGCACGGCATCCGCCGGCTCAAGCACGTAGTTGAAATTCTTCGGGTCGGCGAAGTCGCCGTGTGCACAGGCGAACGCACCGTCGGCACCGTCGTAGATCGCCGGGAACTCGCACACGTGCGGCAGGCGCCGAAGCCAGTCGATCGCCTCGCGCGTGAGCGCGGCGCGGTGGCGCTCGACGGCCGCCGCCGCAAAGGGCGTGAAATCCGTGAGCGGGAACCGCCGCGACACGGCGTCGTCGTGATTGCCGGCGAGGCACACGTGCACGCGCCTGTACACGAGCTCGAGCGCCGCCACGGGATCGGGCCCGTACCCAAGCACATCGCCGAGGCAGACGACTTTCTCCGCGCGGGCATCGGCGGCATCCGTGAGGACCGCACGGAGCGCAGCCTCGTTGGCGTGGATGTCGGAGATGATCGCGTAGCGCATGGCGTTGCCTCAACGGGGCGTTAGAGGGCGCGGCCCGGCACGAAGGTGCCCACGTCGCGGCCGGCGAAGATGCCGGCGAGAACATGGGCACGGGCGGCATTCGCAATCACCACGTTCGCGCCGCTCTTCGCCGCGTTATCGACGGCCTTCAACTTCGAATCCATGCCGCCTCTCGAAAGCGTGCCCTTCTCGCTGGGTTTCACGAACTTCAGCGCGTCGCGCGCACGGCCGAGCGCCGACACGCGCCGGCCCGCTTCGTCAAGAAGGCCATCCACCGTGGTGAGCAACACAAGCGCATCGGCATGGACGAGTTTCACGATGAGCGAGGAGAGCCAGTCGTTATCGCCGAACGTCAGGCCCTTCACTTCTTCATCGGCCACGATGTCGTTCTCGTTGATGACGGGCACAATGCCCGCGCGCACGAGATGATCCAGGGAGCGGCGCAGGTTCGCCACGCGCCGACGGTCCGCGAAATCGGCATGGGTGAGGAGCACCTGCCCGATCTGCACGTCACGCGTCGCGAACAGCTTTTCGTATTCGGAAATGAAACGCGCCTGCCCCACGGCGGCGCACATCTGCACGTCGGCGACGTCGGTGGGGCGCGCCTTGAGGCCAAGCGCCTCCACGCCCGCCGCCACGGCGCCGGACGAAACAAACAGCACCTCAAGGCCAAGCGCGCGCAGTTCGCACACACCATCCACAACACGGCGAAGAGCCGCATGATCGGGCCGGCCCGTCTTCTTCGCAATCGAATGCGTGCCCACCTTCACGACGACGCGACGGGCGTCTTTCAGCACCGCGCGTTCCTTCAGCAGATTGTCTATTTCTTTCATCACGCCAATAGTATAGCATAAAAATCGCGTCGGGGGAAATTCCCCGACGCGATTCTCCTACCGAGCGACGCGACAAGCGCGTTCGGTTTTCCGGCTTAGGCGCCGAGCTGGAGACGCGCGAAGCGCTTCACCGTGATCGGGGCGCCCACCGTCTTGGCAACGCCGTCGAGATACTTCTCAACGGAGATTTCGCCGTCCGCCACGTAGTCCTGCTTGATGAGGCAGATCTGCGTGCAGAACTTGGCGGCCATGCCCTTCTTGATGCCCACGAGCGCCTGTTCGGGCGGAAGCTTGCCCTTCTGCTCCTTGAGCGCATTGAGCTTGATTTCGAGCTCGGCGTCGATTTCGGCCTGCGGCACGTCCTCGGGCTTGATGTACTTCGGGCTGTTCGCCGCAACCTGGAGGCACACCATGTGCGCCGCTTCAACGAGTTCCGGCGCATCCGCCTTCTCGCACGCGAGCTCGACGAGAACGCCGATCTTGCCGCCCATGTGGATGTAGCCGCTCAGTACGCCCGCGCCCTCGAGCTGATCACGCTCGCTGCGGCGGATCTTCACGTTTTCGCCCGCCTTCGTAAGGAGCATCTTGTAGACGTCCGCCAGCGTCTCTTCGATGCTCTTGCCTTCGAGCGCGACCTGGGCCGCGTCGGCGCAGAACTTCTTGTAGGCGTCGGTATTCGCCACGAAGTCGGTCTCGCAGTTGACCTCGGCGAGCGCCATCGTCTTCTTGTCGGCGGCTTCGGCGAGGGCCACGATGCCCTGCTTCGATTCCTTATCCACGCGCTTGGCGGCAACGGCAAGGCCCTTCTCGCGAAGGTACTTCACCGCGGCCTGCATGTCGCAGTCGCTCGCAATGAGCGCTTCCTTGCACGCGCCCATGCCGGCGGCCGTGGCTTCACGGAGTTCCTTGATCTGAGCAATGGTGGGGGTAGCCATGTTGTTATCTCCCTTTGTCTCTCGCTGTTGTCAAAACCTTATTCGGCAGCCGGCGCTTCAGCGGCGGCGGCAACCGCAGCCTGAGCCTCGGCAACCTTTTCCTGACGCTTCGCGGCGAGCGCTTCCTTGGCCTTGGCCTCGGCGGCTTCCTTCGCGACGCGGGCGGCCTGCTTGACGGCGTTCGCCACGGCGGCCTTCGGGGCCTTCCTGGCGCCCTTGCCATCGTCACCCTTCGCGGCGTCCTTCTTCGGCGCGGCGGCGGCGCGGCGGGCGGCCCGTTCGGCCTTCTCCTGCTCTTCGCGCTGCTGGCGCTCGTTGGCGCGCTTCTGCGCCTCTTCCGCCGCACGGGCGGAATATTCGTCGTTCGCCGCCTTCACAACCTTCACGAGGCCGTTGACGACGAGCTCGATGCCGCGCACGGAGTCGTCATTGCCCGGAATCACATAGTCGATCGGATCCGGATCGGCGTTCGTATCGGTGATGGCGACGATCGGGATTTCGAGGCGGGCCGCTTCCTTGACGGCGTTGAGCTCGCGCACCGCGTCCACGATGAAGATGGCGCCCGGCTTCTGTTCCATTTCGGCGATGCCCGTGAGGTTACGCTCGAGCTTCGCGAGTTCGCGGCGGAGCATCGAATTCTCCTGCTTGTGCACGGAAAGAACGCCCCCGTTCTTCGCGCCCTGCGCCTGGAGGAACTTCATGCGCTTCACGCTGCCGCGGATCGTCTGCGCATTCGTGAGCGTGCCGCCGAGCCAACGCTCGGTCATGTAGAACTGGCCGCACTCCTCAGCCGCCTGCTTCACGAGCTCCTGCGCCTGCTTCTTCGTGGCGACGAACAGCACCTTCTTGCCTTCGAGGATCGTCCGGCGGAGGAATTCGGCCGCTTCGTCGATGTACGTAACCGTCTGCGTGAGGTCGATGATGTGAATGCCATTGCGCTTGTCGAAGATGTAGGGTTTCATCTTGGGGTTCCAGCGCTTCGTCTGATGACCGAAATGAAGACCCGCATCAAAGAGGTCCTTCAGCGTCAGGCCCGTGGCCTGCGAGGTCGGCATATCCATTTTTGTAACCTTTCTTTGTCCGTAAATGAGGAAAGCCCTCCACCACCTTGGCAGAGAGTTTTCCCGGGTTAATCCGCTTTGGCGAGCCGGTTTGGACGAACCGATCCCGTCGTTCGCTTCCGCGCGGCAACGGCCACTCGGCCCTTCCGCGCTCGGAAAACAGGTAAACAGTATATCAAATCAGACGAACGAAATCAATCCCAATCATTTCGCATTTTCAATTCGATCGGCTATGCTGTTCGGCAGGAATTCGGCTACGGATTCTCCGGCCCGGAGCCGGCGGCGGATTTCCGTGGAGGATTCTCGCGTACGCGGATAGGCGATGAAGCGGCAGAGCGTTTGCAATGTCTCCCAGTCCTTCCACTTGGGGAGCCCCGCGACGTTGTCTTCGCCGATGATCCAGAAGAACGACGCCCCGGGGAAGCGTGCCCTCGCCGCACGCACGGTGTCGATCGCATACGACGGCCCCTCCGCACGTTTCAAATCGACATCCCACGCCTCGAACTTCGGATTCGCGGCGCACACGCGTACAACGAAATCCCATCGCTCGGCATCCGTGAAGCCCCCCGCCACCTGTTCGCCCACGCGAAACGGATTCACCTTTGCGGGAATAAAGAGGACCCGATCCAGGGCCCATTCGGCAATCGCCTTCTCGGCGATGCCCACATGGCCGGCGTGGATCGGGTTGAAGCTCCCTCCGAAGAGGGCGATTTTCAAACGGCTTTCCATTCGAGCGTCAAATCGATGGAACCCTGGCTATGGGTGAGGCACCCGAGCGAAATCGCCGTGACGCCCGTCGCGGCCACTTCCTTCGCCCGATCGAGCGTAATCCCGCCCGAGGCTTCCGTCTTCGAAACGCCCTTGCAGAGCTTCACGCACGCCTTCATATCCGCCGTGGACATGTTGTCGAGCATGATCCATTCGGGCTTCGCCTTGAGCGCGCTTTCGCATTCGCGCAGCGACTCCACCTCGATTTCCACCTCGAGCTTCGGAAACGCCTTGCGCGCCGCGAGAACGGCTTGGTCCAATTCGTCAGGATTTCCGCCCTTCCACAGCCGGCGATGGTTGTCCTTCATCAGAATCCGGTCGTACATGCCCATGCGGTGGTTCGTGCCGCCGCCGCAGGCGACGGCGTACTTCTCGAACACGCGTAGGCCCGGCGTCGTCTTGCGCGTATCGAGAATGAGCGTGCCCCATTTCTTCGTCGCATCCACGAACTTCCGCGTCAACGTGGCCGTGGCGCTCATGCGCTGCATGAAGTTGAGCGCCGTGCGCTCCGCCGCGAGAATGCTCCGCGCCTTGCCGCGGAACTGGAGGATCGTCTCCTGCGGCTTCACGAGCGAGCCATCGGGCTTGAGGATTTCGACCTTGATCGACCTATCGACGGCTTTCAGAACAGCCGCCGCCACCGTCGCGCCCGCCACCACGCAGGGAACGCGCGAATAGATTTCGCCCGTCGCCTTCGCCCGGGGATCGACAAGCGCTTCGCTCGTCGCGTCGCAGCGACGGGCAAAACGAACGCTGGATGCAGACCCGAGGTCTTCATCCAGCGCCAACAGCACGGCCGCGCGTGCGCGCGCCGACTTCATGACGTCCGTCATCACCTGATCCGATCGCCTTAGACGTTCCGGATCAGTTCCCAATTCTGCCACAGCAGCCAGGTCACGACGCCCATGATGGCAATCGCGAGCAGGCAGCCGACGAGCGCAATCGTCGCCGCCGTCTTTCCAACGCCGTTCGGATCCTTCGTCGGTTCAACGTCGAGTTTGAAACGATCGGCAATCGCAGCGCGCCCAACGGCAGGCGCCGGAGCGACAGTTTCAGGTTCTTGAGTTTTCTTAAGTTTCATGGCGTCTCCTATTGTAGCAAAAATTTACGCAGTGAGCAAGCGGCTACTCATGCACGATTTCGATTGCCGTCACTTGGCCGCTCGTGACGACGAGTTTCACCGGAACGATCCGGGCATGACCCGGGAAGGTCTTCGAGGGCTTGAAGAAGAGGACGAATTCCGCTTCCTTTTCGCCGTCTCCTTCGAGATCGGCCGTGAGAAGCTGCGCCGTGCCGGAGGCCGAGGCGCCCGACCACTTGCCGGCGGCGGAAACAACGCCGCTGGCCTTGAACGAGAGCGTAAGCTGCGCCTCGCCGAGCGCGTCGCCCGTAATCTTGATCGTCTTCTTGATCGCCGCAACCTTGCCCGCCTTCACGAGATCCGTACGCTTCCAGGCGTTCTGTACGGCGGTGAGTTCCGCGACCGCATCGCCCGCCGCGCCCCCCAACAGCTCGCCGATGCCGAGCGGGAGAGCTTTCGGAGACGCGCGGAAAGCGAGCCGATACGTGCCGAGGAGCGCCTTGCCGTTCTTCACCGCGACATCGGCCACGTAGTTCGTAACGCCCTCTTCGACTTCCACACGCGTATAGGCATCTGCCGCAAGCGTGTAGCTCGCAGCGCCCACGAGGAGTTTACCCGAAATCTTGCCCGCCTTCGAAATCGCGAGCGAGCTCTGGCCGAGCGCGTTCGAAACGACGCAGGCGCCGTTGTACGTACCCTGCGCCCAGTCGGGGAGCGCCACCACGGTGATCGTGGGCGCCACCTGCACCGTCGCGCCCGAAGCGTTCTTGATCGTGATCGTGGGCGAGAAAACGCCCGCCTTCGTGGGCGTGCCGACAATCTGCGCCGCCTTCGCGTTCCACTTGACGCCCGTCGGGAGGCCCTTCACGCTCACCGCGGGCTTCGAGGCCGAAGCGAAGGACACGCCGAGATTCGTGACCGCAACGCCCACGAACCACGTATCGGCCGAAGAGGCCGCGTCCGTACGCGCCGTGCCCACATAGGTCGCCCCCGTCACCGGATCGGCCGAAAGGGACTTCTCCACGAAACGCGCGTAGAGGTAGGTATTCGCCGTCACCGTAATCGAATGGCCCGCCTCGCGGAAGTCCTTCCCGTCCGCAAACGCGAACGGCGTAAGGAGCGTCGGGTCGGCATACCAGCCTGCAAACACGTAGCCCTTCGCGGGCGTCGCCTTCACGCTCGTCTTCTTCCCGAGCGCCACGAGCACGCTCTTCGAAACGGATCCCTGCGCCTCGTCGCACCACGTCATCACCGCGGCCTTCCCGGCGGGCACCTCCTCATCGAGGAGCCGCCACGTCGCCCTCACGCTCTCCCGCGTCATGCCCGCGACGGCCTTCACCGAGATCGAGGGCTTCACAAGCTTTGCGGGATCGAGCGCCGCGAGAGCTGCGCTTCCGGCCTCGTCCGCCCCCACCCAGGAGACGAACACGCTGCCGTTTGCCGGTACGGCCTTCCAGGTCGCGCTCTTCCCGGCCGTCACCGTCTTCGGCGGCGTCACCGTGCCTGTGGCGACGAACCGCTCGAGCGTCGCAATCGTCAGGACGCCCTTCGTCACGTTGACCGTCGCCTCAAAGCCCGCCGGAAGCGAACGCACCGCAAAGTCGATCGCGTACTCGCCCGGCGCCTCGCCCGGCGCGCGCACGCACGCGCCTTCCGGAAGCGTCACGCCCTCGGGCGCGTTCACCACGTGCCACGTGAAGGCTGGATCTTCCGCGCCGAAATCTTTCGCCTGATTGTCAACGACGATCTGGAACGTGACGGCCTCAAGCGCAGGCAGCGCTTCCGCCGCCACCGCCGCATTGCCCGTGAGGGGGCTTGCAAGCGCAATCTCCGTCTCGCCCGCCAAGGTGACACCTTGGGCCGGCAGGTAGATGACGCGCGCCCCTTCGGCGCCGTACGGCACCTGCACGGATCCGTTCGTCACGGCATTCGTCGTACCGTTCACCACCACAATCGCCGTCGCGCCCGCAACCGTCGGCACCGTCACGGTCACCGAAACGCGCGCCGGCTCTTCCGGCACCTCGGCGGCCGGCACTTCCGCGTTTGCCGTCACCGTGCCGAGCGGTACGACCTTCTGCGCCGGTTCAAACCCGGGCGCGGCCTGATAGACCACCGTGACATCGGCACCGTACGGTACCGCACACGAACCCGCCTCCACCGCATTCGTGACGCCGTTGGCCACCACGACCGCCGTGTAGTTCGGCACTTCGGGAACCGTAAGCGCGAGCATGCGCAAGGTCGGTTCGGCCGGGAGCTGGTCGGCGCCCAGCGTCGCCTCGGCTTTGACCGCTCCGAGTTCCACTTCCTGCAACGCCGGTTCGTAGCCTTCCTCCGCCACGAAGACCAGCGTCACCGCGGCGCCGTACGGCACCGTGCACGCCCCCGTCGTCACCACGTTCGTAACGCCGTCCACCGCAGCGAACAGCGTTCCATGCGCCACGGCGGGAATCGTGAGCGTGAGCTGCTTGCGCGTGGGCGCGGCAGGAAGATCGTCCGCCGCGAGCGCAACCTCCGCCGTGAGCGTGCCAAGCGCCACCTCCTGCATCTCCGGCTCATACCCTTCGTCCGCCAGGAAGAGGAGCGTCACCTCCGTACCATACGGCAACGTGCAGGTGCCGTTTTCAAGGACATTCGTAACGCCATTGGCCACCACGAGAGGCGTCGTCTGCGCCACGGCCGGCACCGTGAGCGTAAACGTCGTCAAAGTCGGCACGGCGGGCACCTCGCCTGCTGGAACGGCCACATCCTCTGAAACGACGCCGAGGTCGATTTCCTTCGCCGCGGGCTCGTAGCCGGGCGCGGCCGTGTAGACCACCTTCACCGTCGAACCCTGCGGCACTTCGCAAACGCCATTCGTCACCGCGTAGGTCGCACCATCGGCTTCGACCGTCGCCGTGTAGTTCTCGACGCCCGGCACCGTCACGGTCACATTCGTGACCACCACTTCGTCAGGCACCCAGCGCACGTTGTCCACCCAGGCGTGACCCGGCGTGGGGTCGTCGGGGAAATAGTAGAACGTCCAGGCGAGCGTATTCGTTTCGCCCGGCTGCGCCTCGATGCGCAAGGTTTCTTCAACCCACCCGGGGTTCGTCGTTTGCTTTTCGAAGGTGGTCGGATTCAACCCGTCGAAATCGGCCACGCGGTAGAAGAGAGCCGAAGACCCCATGAGGCCCCAAAGGAGGTTTCCGCCCACCTCGAAATAAAGCCGCTCCGCCGTCTTCTCCCAAATCGTCGCAATCGCCGTCGAATTCCACGGCTTGGAAACCGAGAGAACCTTCCACTTGAAGGTCAGCTGCCCGGGGCCCACGACCTGCGTCGTGAGCGTGAGCACGTCGTCCATTCCTCCGGAAACCGACGCCTCGGCCGCGGTGCCGCCAACGGCGGAAGCCTCCGGCGCCGCGTGCCAACGCCCGGCCTGATAGGCCGTCCAATTGAAATCGAGCTCTTCGGCATCGGTCGCGCGGGCAAGCGGATCGTCCTTCACCCAATGCGCCACAAGATTCGTCATGCCGGCGGAAGGCGGCGGCACGGTATCGGTGGTCGCCACCACTTCGCCCGCAGGCGTACGCCAATCGCCGAACACGAGTTTCGGCGTGAAATTCGTCACTACGGGAAACGCGCCGTAGGGTTCGTCCACAGTCACCGTGATGTTCGACGTCGCAGGGCCGTTCGGCTGCGTGCCAAACACGCCGCCGTTCGCATCGAGCGTCACCGTGTAGGGCTCGGCCTTCCAGCGCGCATACAGCGTCACCGCCGTCCCCGCGACCACCGTGAGATTGCTCACCGTCGCCTGATCGGCCGAGAACGGTTCGTCATCGGCCGCAAATGCCCAACCGTTGAAAAGATAGCCGTCCTTCACGAAGGCGCAGACGGGCAGTTTTTGCGGCACCCCGTAGGTGAACGGCAGCGCAGCCATTTCGCCCGTCGCCTTTTCATCGTTCGCATCGAAGAAAACCGTGTAGGGAATCGGCTGCCACACGGCATAGAGTTTCACCTGCTCGTTGTCGCTATTGGCGAGGTTCGCCGGCGATTCATCCGTCCATTCCACGCCGCCGCTCGCCGTTTTCGCCCAACCGGCGAACAGGTAGCCTGCGCGCGCGAAGGCACAAGGCGGCAGGGCCTGGGCATCATCGAAGGTGCGTTCAAGCTCGGCCATCGCCCCCGCGCCGCCATTGGCAAAGAACTGCACCGAATAGGCATAGGCCCGCCAGACGGCATAAAGGCGGAAAATGCCGTTTTCATCAAAGGCGAAATCGCGCGTGGAGACCATCGAATGCGCGCCGAAGGCCGCAATCGTCGCCCCCGGCTCCGTCGCCCAACCGCTGAAGGTGTAGCCCGCGCGGCCGATTTCATCTGAAAGGGTCGTCGTCTCGCCATAGGTAATCGTCTGGGCCGTGCAGGTATCGTCACCTGCCGAATAGTTGCGATAGTATTCTACCGAATAGCGTTTTGCGGCCCACACGGCCGTCAGCGAAACAACGGCCCCCTGTTCGCTTGCGAGGTTCTTGACCTCCGCCTCATCCTTGAACGTGACTCCCGTCACCGTGTTCGACCAGCACGAAAACAGGTAGTTTTCACGCGTGAACGCACAGGGCGCCAGATTCTGTTTTTCTTCGTATGTAAACGCCTGGTCGGTCATTGAGCCCGTGCCGTCTTCGCCGGGGAGGAATCGCACCGTGTAGGCAATCGGCGTCCACTCCGCCGTAAAGGTTTGGTTCGTCAGCGTCTTCACCGTGTCATCCGCCGCCCAAAGGCGCCCTTCGCCGCTCCAGCCGCCGAAGAGGAACCCTTCAAACGTCGGCACGGGCAACGTGCCATAGGGCTGGTCGTAGGTGATCGTTTTCGAGGAGGGTTCCACCCGGCCGCCCCGCGCGTTGAACGAAAGATTCGCCGTCACCGCCTCGTAGAGGAGATCCTCAACATACGTCGCCACCGAGATGGATTCGCCCGGTACAGTATGCACCGGAACCTGGCTCCCGCTCGTAAAAACACCCGTTGTGGCCGGCAGGGCGCCATACGCCTCGGTTCGATAGGCGAAACGCGCATTCGTATAACCCGGCTTCAGATGCGCCGCCAGAACAAGGGAATCCGCCAAAGGCGTATCGTAGTACGGCCCATCCGCAGGCGTCACCGTATTGGTACTGGTGAGCCCGTTGAGCGTTTGGATGATATCAACGCTCACCACGGCATCGCCCTGGACCGGAAGATTTTTCAGGTCAATCACCACGGCCTGCGAAACCGACACGAGGCCCGTCGCCATGAGAGCCGTTAAAGCCAACCATTTTTTCATTCCTGCCTCCCTTTCCGAAATCGTTCACCGTCAAAAGAAAACGCCCGGACGCTACCGCCCGGGCGGGTCTGGGGCCAGTCCTTTGACCGACCTCATTCTGCGGAGGGTTTCTTCTCCGTGACAACAAGCTTGTAGAACCGCTTCGTTTCCTTCGGATCGACCACGATCGAAAGCAGGAACGTTCCCATCGATTCCTTCAACGCGGCCTGTTTGACGGGCATGCCCGATTCATAACCCGTCGTCACCACATTCCACGGGCCCGACAGGTCGTCCGCCGTATAGAGCGAATACCAGAAGCCCCGCACGCCATTGACGATCTCCGCCTTCACAATGAGCATGCCGCCCTCTCCCGGCTGAATCGTAATCGGCGGCACACCGCCAACCCCCATCGGTACGAGCACCTCTTCATTCAGTTCGAGCGTCGCCAGCAAGCTGCCGTCCTTTGCCTTCTGCAGGCCACCCTTGAGCTTCCACCCGAGCGGCGGCTCGCCGAGATTGATCTTCGCTCCCTCCGGCAGCTTTTTCGCCTGCTCGGCCGGCATCAACACCACATCGCCGGAATGGAGATTGTTCAAATCGTCATTCCAGGCGATCGGCAGATCCACCTCAACGACAGGATCATCGGGTTCGTCGGGCTCGTCCTCGTCTTCCGCCGGCATCCAGTAGAGGACGAGCTTCACATCCTGCGACGGCGTGAAGCCCACGATCGGCCCCTCGCCGGCCCGGATCGCGTAGCCTTCCTGAACGGCGGCGGCGGAAATCACGCCCGCCTCATGCGCCACCGTTTCATCCGCTTCGTAGTCGTAGAAGTTCCAGTAGGCACACCGCCACTTCTTCCCCCGGCGATCCGTATACGTGAGCGGCTCCAAGACGAGCGCCTGCAGGACGTTCGTGAGCGTCGCCTCTTCCCCCTGCGTAATTGCCGTACCTTCGATCTCGGCGTTTCCGCCATGAATCACGAGCTTCGGCATCGACGCCTGATTCGACACTTCGGAGAGATCCACGATCTGGCCGTCCTCGACCTCCAGCAGATAGGAAACCGCAGTGAAGAGGTAGTTCGTTCCCTCCGCCTTCAACTCCGCCGTCGTCTGCTGGCGGAACTTCACGTTGAGCGAAAGCGGCGTCTTGGGCGTCACCAACACGCAGGGGCCACCCGCGTACGAACCCTCCGGCAGACCCGCCGCGCCCGCGCCGTTCCAGCGCTCCACCGTCCAACGCTCCGCCGGATACGCCGTGAAGAGAACAGGCTCGCCATACTTGTACCAGCCCGTGCCCGGCTCGGTTGTACCCGCCGAAGCCTTCGGCAGGGGCGTTTCCACCGTGATGCGCACGAAGTTCGTCGTCACGTTCCAGGTGAGCGTGAACGCGTCTCCCGTCTCGGCCGTGAAGGTCACTTCCGTGCCCTTCCCCTCTTCGCGTCTCACCACGTGCGACACCGTATTCGAACACTCGAGCGTATAGCCGCTACAGCCCATCACGACGCCGTCCACTACGTTCGTCATTTCAGCAGCGGCCGTCGCAACGATTTCCTGACCGTTCGTGTAGGCACCCGTCGTCGTGCCCCACGTCGGCACCGGTTCGCCCGCCGTGCCGCCCGTCGAAAGCACCGTCACGGAAATGCCGGAGGCCTTTCTGGCGAACGCCTCCCAGCCCACATCGATCACCGCCGCGATACTGCGTTCAAGCGCCTCGCACGTCGTATCCTCATAGGTCGGCCAGAACGGCGTGACCTCGTAGACCGCCTCCGCTCCCGTGGGCGCATACGTGGAAACGAGCACGTTCGTGCCCACGGCATCGAAGATGTTCGTCACCATCGGCGGCGCATCGGGATCGACCTTTTCGTCGAAAAGCGATACATTCTCTTCGATGTTCGTAATCGTATAGACGTTCGTGGTCGCAACGAGCCGCCCATAACCGTAGGAGAGGCGCCCGTTCGTGTAGTACCAGCGCTCTTCCGTCTTCGACGCCTCGGGAAGGTACACGGAATAGGACGGCCGCACGTCGCCGTTCGTCGTCGAATAGGTGGTGAAAAGATACACGAACTTGTTCGTGAAATCGTCGACGTTCCCTTCATCGAGCTTGTAGATGTAGTTGAGCACGCACTGCGTGTTCGTTTCGGTGCTCGCCCCGCTCACGCGCAAGATCGCCTTGTGCTCCGCAAGCGCCATCTTGAGCGCCGTGGGGAAGCTGAAGCACACCGTCGAGTTCAAGAGCGGGAACGGCAGGAACCATTCCGGCGTCGCGGCGGCAAGCTTCGCCGCGTTCTCCGAGTGATAGCAGTCGCCGCCCACTTCGTATTCGCCCGTCTTGCCCGCGCAGGTGAAGGTGAACACGCCCGCCACCGGCGGAACGCGCGTCGCGAACCAGCCCTCGTCCGAGGTCGGCACCACACGCGGCAGATACTTGCGCACCGTCACCTCTTCGCCCGTCTCCTCGTCCGTCGCCGTTGTATCGACGGGATCGATCACGTCCGTAAACGACACGCTGAAGCCGCCCGCCGACACCTGGCCGACCACCGGCACGATATCGTCGTCCTTGTAGGAGATCATCGTCACGACGCCGTCCACCACCTTCGAGAGATAGTTGCCGCCGCCCATCGTCGCCTTCGTATCGATGTAGGGAAGCGCATACCAGCCATCGCCCGAACCGCCCCAGCCCATGAACACGCGCACACGCTCCACGTTCTCGTCGTCAATGCCGTAGCCCACCACGACCACCGAGTGGCTTTCAATGCTGATGCCCACCGGCGCCCCTGCGGCGCACTGGCCGTAGATGAGCTTGCGAAGATGGTCCTCATTCGGGTGTTCGGGGTTGTTGATGTCCACATAGCGCGCATTGCGGAAACCGAACACGCCCTTCAGGGCATCCACGATGTTCGGCTCAAGGGCGCCCGATGAATCGTCGGTCCACATCATGCCCACGCCCACGGCGGCGTCATACGCCACACGGCCGAGGAGCTCGCGCTGTTCATCCGACAACTTGCCGTAGTCGCTCCCCTTCTTGCAATTCTCCACGAGCGACCAGTCGTACTCGCCGCCCTTCGTCATCGCATCCTTGTACTGGAAGATCTCGTAGCTGCTGCACGGCCGGCCATTGTAGGAGCATGCGGCGTTCGCCTTGCCCTTCACGCCGTTCGTCGCCGCGAAGAACTGCACCAGAGCCGCCGTCGCCGTCGCCACGCACCCGCACACCGCGTGATTCGGCGTGTAGTAGTTGTAGCAATAGCCGCCACCGCCCGAACCCTGATTCCAGTGCGTATAGCGCCCGTTCTTTTCAAAGCCGTCGACCACGCGCACTTCCGTTTCCACCGAGGTGAGGCCCTTCGTTATGCTCGCCTGCAGCATCGCCGGCGCGCCAATGCCTAGCCGCGCCCATTTCGCCTCCTGCTGCGCCGCCCATTCGGCCGCCACCGCCTTCTCCTCTTCATTCACGGCCGGCTTCGGCGCCACACCCTGCAAGCGCGCCACGGGATCCTCCTGATAGAGGCTGAGGAAACGGAGGCGCTGGCGCATGTCGCCCGTAAGAATGCCCCTGAGCGGATGCGCCTGCGGCAGCTCGCCCGGATCGTTGTCAAGCGCCACGACAACCGGCTCGATCTCCGTCACCGGCGCCACGATCACGCACCCGTCGCCCGTCATCGACACCTGATGCCACAATACCGTCGCCGCCTTGTTGGTATCGCACACCGTAATCACGTTGCCCGTCGCCACACGGCCGGCACCGAACTTCTCGTTGCGCAAAACCCAGGCGTTCGCGGCGGTGATCGCCATTTCACGCGACACCGCCTCCGCGCAGGCGCCAAGCGCCAACGCTGCTGCAACCAACGTCAAAATGCTCTTTTTCATCTTCATTTTCCCCGTTTAAAACATCACGGTCATGGCAAAAGTGTACACTCCGCCATAAAGGTTAGTGAGTATTATAGCAAAAATTCGGAAGAAAACGAAATGGAAAAATGGAGAAAATTGGTGCCTGGTGCCTGGTGCCAATCGTTCCGGCGCACCAAGAACCAGACACCTCCTAGACGTTCCCCCGCTCGAAATCGCGCTTCAGCGCCTTCTCCTTGAGCGTCTCGCGCTTGTCGTGGAGCGCCTTGCCGCGGCACACGCCGAGTTCGAGCTTCACACGGCCGTTTTTCAGGTAAAGCCGCAGCGGGATGAGCGTAAGGCCTTTCGCCTCGGTTTTGAGGCGAAGCTCCTCGATCTGCTTCTTGTGGACGAGCAGCCGCCTGTTCCCCTGCGGCGAATGGTTGAAGCGATTCCCGAAGGCATATACCGGGATGTTCATCGCCACCACGTAGAGCTGCCCCCCGAGTACCGCGCCGTACGCGCCCGCGAGCGACGCCTCCCCGTGCCGCACCACCTTCACTTCGGTACCACGCAACTCAATGCCGCACTCGAGCTTCTCGAGCACGGCATAGTCGTGAAACGCACGGCGATTGACGGCAAAGTCTCCCGGCGCAGTTTTCTTTTTCTTGTCGGCCACGCAAATCCTCCGGCCTCGACCCTCCGCCGCTTACAGCGCGAAGATCGACTTCGTCGCGGCATGCTTCTGCCAGCGCGTCTTCGCCTCTTCCGCCTTCGCAATCGCGTCGAAGTCGATTTCGCTGATGAGCCGGCCTTCCGCCACTTCGCGCAACGCCGTATCCACCTTGTCTTCATCCGAGGAGAGCGGCTTCACAAGCGGCTTTTCGCCCGCAATGAGCTGCTTTTCCCGCTTGGAAATCAGGTTCACAAGAACCGGAATCGACGGGACGCGTTCATGGGCTTTCTTAAGATATTCGGTGTTCATTCTGCTCTCCGTAAAAGGTTTCTTTCGCGCTACTCCGCGAAAAGAGTTGATTATTATACAATTTCCACCGCGTCCGCGCAAGAGGATAAATGAAGAAATTGCAGCTGCAAAACCCCGTGAACGCGGACGTGCTCCAAGCGCGTTCGGGGTTTTGCAATTACCTCATTTTCCATTCTCACCGAATGGTGACGATGAAGCCCGTGTAGAGGCGCACGCCCTCTTCCGGCACCACCGAGAGCGAGAAACGCGCCCCCGACTGCGGCTTGAAGGTCAGCAACGAGAGATTCGCCGGCTTATCGGCCTCCGTCCAGGTGATCGCCCACGCACGGCCGCGCGGCGCACCGAGGGCGAGGCGAACGGTCGCACCGTCCGCAAAGGCGAGCGTACCGAACGTTGTGAGCGCAAGCGGGGTCGTCCGCGCCGAAAGATCGATCGTCGCGCCGCCGAGCAGGCGCACGTTCGCAAAGGCGCCCGTCGGCTTGAAGCGGCCCTCTACGATGATCGTACCCGTACCGGCAAGGTCGGCGCCCGTGAGCGCCGTTTCGTAAGTGCCCACCGTCACATCCGCATCCGCCCGTACCTGGCCGTCCGTCACAAGCGTCGCCTCCGGAATCGACGACGCCGCAAGGCACGGGTTGAACGTGCCCGCGCCCGTCACGTGGAGAAGCCCCGCCCCCGTCACGGCGGCATTCGCGAGGAAGAAATGGCCCGCGCCCGCAACCGTCACCGTGAGCGCGTGGCCGCCGAGGTCGAGCGCCGTCGCCCCCGCTCCCGCCGCCACAAGGCCGTAGTCGCTCTGGAACGCGAACGCCGCATCGTCAAGGAGCCACACGTGCGCGAGCTGGGTCTTCGTGTTCGCGACGGCCGCGCCGGCATTCGCGATCGTACCGCGCGCGAGCTTGAAGTTGTAACCCGCCGCCGAAGTTCCGTTCACATCGAAGACCGCGTTCGTCGAAACGAAGATGTCGCCGTCCTGCGCGCCGTAGGCCCGCACCGCGTCGCCTTCGACGACGCCCTTCACCGTGCCCGCCTCGATGCGCAGGCCGCCCGCGAACGGCGAGACCGTGGAGGAGGAGAATGTGCCCGCACCCTCCTTCACCATCTTCACCGCACCCTCGATGCGCGTCGTCGTGTTCGCGAGCGTCTTCCCTTCCGGCACGTCGATATGCAGCTCGCCGAACGTGCAGGTGGCCGCCGCCACCGCCGGACCCGCCACGAGGGCCCCCGAGCCGATATTCGGATGGAACGTGTTCTGCGTCCGCTCCCACAGGCCCGCCGCGCCGTCGGTCACGCGCCGCGCCGGCACGAAATCGCGCACGAGCGTCTGGCCTTCAAAGATCTGGAACGCGTAGAGCGTCGCCTGGCAGTAGCGCCCGCTGTCGCTCGTGTAGATGCTCTTCGCGCCGGCAGAGGTACCCGTGTTGAAATTGAAGAGGTAGAGCGTACTCTTGCCGCCGTCGATGTTGCAGGTATTGTTCGCGAACGACGCCGTCGCCGTCGGATCGTCCACCGGGTACCAGGTGGCGTTGCGGCCCGCGAAGGTGGCATGCACCTTCACGCCGTAGGGGAAGTGCGGCCCCTTCACCTCGCTGCCGTAGCGCGAAAACGCGCACGTCACCGTCGGCGCATCGGCACGCGCGGCGAACATCGGGAAGAACGTCCAGTTGCCCGCGTTGCCATAGCTGTTGTTCGGCATCGTGCCGAAGAGACCGCTGTAGTTGTTGTTCTGCGTGGCGTTCACCATCACGTCGAAGACGAGGCGCGTGTCGGGCGTGTGAATGTATCCCGTGTCGATGTGCTGCGTACCCGTCGCCTGGATGGATTCGAGCACCTGGTAGCCCTCGCGGATGTCGGTGATCGCCTCGATGCGCGAGAGGTCGTTGAGCGAGAGGCGGTGTCCGTTCAGCCGCACGCGGCCCGTCACCGGCATGTTGATGCCGCGCCAGTCGCAATCGCCTGTGAGTTCCACGTCGTCGAGATGGAGCGACGCGCAATCAAGGAGCGCCACCGCCGGCACGGCGTTCCCGCTATAGGTCACCACCGTCATCTCGCGCGGCAGCGCGTCGGGCATCACTGCGCCGAATTGGTCGTGGCAGATCCAATTGCCCGCCTTTGCGAGGTCGCCGTCCACCGCGCCCGTCCAAAGCGCCGTCACCGGGAGCGGTTCGTCCACGAGGTAGAACCCGTCCGCATAACGTACGAGGGAATAGCCGCTTGCCGCCGTCGTCGCATCCGTCACGAAGGTCACGCTCTCCGGTACGACGAAGTTCGTGAAATCGATCACGCGGAGTCCCGGCGCGAGGTCGGTACGCCCTGCGAGGTCGACCGTGTTGGTGGCACCCTCCTCGAAGGCGAGTACGCCGTCCACATTGCTCACCGCGTAGTGGCAGCGTCCGTTCCAGGCGCCTGTCTTCGCCGTGAGGTCAAGCACCGCACCCGCAAGGAGCGTCGTGTTGTTCCACTGCGCCTCCGGCGTGAAGCGCGTCGCTACGCGGATCGACCCGGTATTCTTGCCGTAGGTCTGCGCGCCGGTCACATACGAGCCGAAGGTCACCGCGGCGCCGGCGCGAACGTCCAACGCGCACCCGCCAACCTTGAATGTCGCCTGCGGCGCCGTCACGGGCTTGCCGGAGAGCGATGCATTGCCGCCCAGGTCGAACCACCCGCCCGAACGCGCGATGATCGTGCCCGCATCCGTCACCGTGAGATACCCCGCGTAGAACTGCTTGCCCACCGTGACGTCGATTGTGAGCGTGTGGTTGTTCAGGGTCAACCGGCTCTCGCCCCAGACCGCATACGCCGAACCGCTGCCCACAAAACCGAAACCGTCGCCCTGAAGGAACGAATCCGCCGTGAGCGTGACGGTTCCGAGCCAGCTCTTCCCCTCGTGTCCGCGGCTCGTCGTATTGCGGATCGTGCCGCCGTCAAGGACGAACGGCACCGAGGCCTGGTCACCCCAGCCGTCGAAGTCCAGGACGGCCCCTGCGCGCACCGTCACCGCGCCGCCAAGGCCATACTGCCCGTTGCCGCCAAATCCGGTGCTCACGAGCGTGCCGGCCGTGACGTCCGTGCCGCCCACATAGGTCTGGTTCGCACGCGCCGGGCGGAACACGCCCTCGCCGTCTTTCACCACCTTCACCGCGCCGCTGATGGCGATTGTCTGGTTCTCCACCGTCTCGCCCGCCGCCGCCACGACATGCAGCTCGCCCATCGCCGTCGTCGTGGTCGCCGCCGCCTCCACCACTTCGCCGGCCACGAATTCTCCGCGCCCGAGATTGCCATGGAAGGTTCCCGTCACCAGCTCGAGCAAACCCACCGCGCCGTCGAATCCGCGCCGCACCGGCACAAAGTCGCGCACCAGCGTCTCGCCTTCATAGATCTTGACGCCATAGAGCTTCGCCACGCAGAAACGCGTACTGTCGTCCATAAAAGGATCGACGATGCCCGCCGACGCACCGACGTTCAACGTAAAGAGGGCCATCGAACTCACCCCCGCATCCGTCGCCACGCTGGCGTTGACGATCGAATGGACATTGTCCGGATTCGCCACGGGATGCCAGTCCACACGGTTGCCCGCGCACTCGAGAATCGCCCGCTCGCCGTAGGGGAAACCCGTTCCCTTGACTTCATTCCCCGTGCGCGAAAGCACGCTCGTCGGCGAAATCGCGCCCGAGACCTTGAAGTGGGTGAAGAACGACCAGTTGCCGGCGTTTTTGGAACTGTTCCCCGGCATCGACCCAAAGAGCGTGGGAATGTACGACACCTGTTCGGCGACAGCGGCCACGTCGAGATCGAAGACGAGGCGCGTGTTGGATTTGTGCACATAGCGCGTGTCGAGATACTGCGTGCCCGTGGACTGGATATATTCGAGCCGCGCGTAGTCGGTCTCGCCCCCGGTGATTTCCGCATCGCCCACAAACCGTGTCATCGTGAGGCGGTGCCCCGCGAGATCGATGCGGCCGATGAGCGGCGCGACCACTCCGCTGAAGTCGCTGTCGCCGCCGAGGGTGGCGGGCAGGACAAGTTCCTTGCACACGAACGGTGCGCCGTTCGTGCAGACGAACGTGCAGCCATCGGGCAGCACGACCGTCGTCTCTGCCGTGGGCAATGCGCCCCCGATCGCCGCGCCGCGTCCGTTACGGCAGTCCCAGTTCGCCGGATCGGCCATATTGAGAGCATCGACACCCGTACCCAACCAAGTCGCGCGCACCGGCACGGTGGGATCGTTGTAGCCGAGCATGAGCGCGCCGTCTTCCACGAAGAACGCGAGCGTCGGCACGTCCGTCACGAACTTCGCCTCGTCACCGTCCACGCAACCTGCGGGAATCACCGCCCGATTGCGCGAGAAGTCCACGCCTTCGCCCACCTGGACGTGTACCTTCACGGGGTTCGCCGCGCTCGCCTGCGAGAGGTCCACCGTCGTCGCCGTGAAATTGTCGCACCCCTCGGCCGTGAGGTCGAGCGCCAGCTTCGCACCGCTGCGGAACGCCAGCGTACCGCCCACCGCGTAGGTCTGCGCCGCACCATCCGCGAGGTCGAAGAGGCCGGACGTGAGCGTAAGCGCCGGATAGGAAAGGCACGCGCCCGCCGCAAGCGTATGGTAGCCCGTCTTCTCGACGGCGGCCCTCGCGAAAAACGTCTCCCCCGCCGCCAAGGTACCGTCGTAGATCTGCAGCGCGTTGCCGTCGATCGCATAGGCGTAGCCGTACTTCAGCGGCACATTCGAACCCGTGCTGCCGTGGAATGCCGTCACCGCATCGGCAAGCGTATCGAGCAGTCCCACCTGACCGTCCTGGCGGTACGGCATGAAATTGCACACGGGGTTCGAGTAGTCGAAAATCTGGAACGAATAAAGCTTCGCCTGGCAACGGCGCGCTCCTTCTTTGGTGGTGATGCTCTTCGCCGTTGCACTCGTCCCCGTGTTGAAGGTGAAGATGAAGAGCGTGCTCACGCCGTTGTCGACCACGCAGTTCGCATTGGCGATCGAACAAACGTTTTCCGGCGCCGCCACCGGATACCAGCTGGCGTTGTAGCCCTCGCATTCGAGATGCACCCGTTCACCATAGAAAAAGCCAGAACCCTGTTGTTCATACTTCGTGCGCGAGAGCGCGCATTTGGAGCTGGAGGTTCCCACGGACGCCTGGAAGAGCGGGAAAAACACCCACGAGCCGGCATTGTTGAAAGAGTCGTTCGGAAGCGTTCCAAAGAGTCCCGGCCAGCTGTTGTTCTGAGAGGCGTTGACACTCGCCTCGCAGACGACCTTCGTCGCCCCCGTGTGGAGGTAGCCGGTGTCGACATACTGTTCACCCGTCGATTCCACGTAGGTGAGATTCAGGCCCGGTTCGTCCGAGCCCGCGATCCAGCCCGAGCTGAGCGGTCCCGCCCCGTAGAACCGGCCGTTCAAGCGTTCGTAGAGGCCCGCCTCGCCGTCGGCATTCCGTACCGGCACAAAGTCGCGAACGACCTTCGAGCCCTCGCAGATGCGAAGCGCATGGAGTCTCGCCCGGCAGCAACGGCCGTTGTCGGTCGTGCGGATCGTCTTCGCCTCCGCCGTCGTGCCCGTATTGTAGCCGAAGAAGAAGAGCGAGGCCTTACCCCCGTCGGTCGTACACGTCGTATTGCTGAACGACACTGCCGCAGCGGGATTCTCCACCGGGTACCACGTCGCCGTCTGCACGCCACAGGTGAAGCGCACGCGCTCCCCGTAAGGGAAACCCGTATTCGCCACCTCGCTACCCTTGCGGGAAATGGCGCACCTCGTGCCCTCGACCGCCGTGTTCGCCCCGAAATACGCGAAGAACACCCACGCGCCCGCATTCCCGTAGCCGTCGTTCGGGAGCGCGCCGAAGAGGCCTGGATAGTTGGTGTTCTGATACCGTGCGACGTTCACTTCGCAATCAATCGTCGTCGCACCCGTGTGGATGTAGTCGAGGTCGATGTACTGCGCGCCCGACGTTGCGATGTATTCAAGCGCCGTATAGCCCGCCGGCAGCGTGTAGGGCGTCGCCGTCAGGACGACATATCCATCGTCGTCGATCGTCTGCGTCACCGTGAAGTTCCCCGCAATGTAAGGCGCAAACACCGTAGCCGCCGTCGCCGTGCCCGTGAATTCGAACTGGTCGTTCACGTTCACCGCCGTGCGCAGGGGCGTCCCTTCCACGAGCGTTTCCGCCGTCACCTTGAGCGTACCGCCCGAAACGACCACCTTGCCCGCATGCGCCGGCAATTCCGCAACCGTATGGACGCCCCCCGCCACTTCAAGCCGCGCAAGCGCGCCCGCCGCGAGCGTCATGTCGCCCCCCTCCAACACGGCCTTCGTGTTCGCTCCCGCCGTCGCGAGCGTCAAAAGACCTTCCGCCGCGCGGAACGTTCCCGCAAAGGCGCTCGCCCGCGCCCCGAGATGGAGCTCGCGCGCGCCCCGCTTCGTGAATACCGGCTCCGCGACACCGCTCGCCGCGCGGATCGTGCCGTCGAACGTCGTCTCATAGTCGGTCACGTCGAACGCGCCGCCATTGGCCGTCACCTCCACGATCACATCGGCATTGCCCACCGCGTTTCCACCGTAGAGGTACCCCTTCTGATTGGCCGTGACGTCGCCGTCCTTCACAAGCGCGCCACCGTCGAGCGTGAGGACGGCATTCGGATTGCGCGAACACAGGTAACCGCAATGGAACTCGCCGCCGGCCTTGATCGTCATCGCGCCGTCGCCCGCGGCATTGCCGCACATCTGCGCCCACTTGTTGATCGGCACAATGAACTTCGCCACCCGCGCCGGATCGCCCGAGCCGACCGTCAACCGCGCCTTGGTTCCCGAAGCATTGGCCATGACGAGATCGCCAACCGTGGTGATCAAACCCTCTTCGAAATTCACCTCGGCCGTGCCGCCGCTGCCGAAATAGGCAATCCCGCCCACCGCAATCGTCGCGTTCTTGATGTTCAACCAGGCGGAACCTGCGGTGGCGACATTGAAGTTCCCCGTCGTCTTGTAGGTGCCGCCGCGGATTTCGAGGGCCGCATTCTGACTGGCATTATCAGCCACGATGAGATTGCCCGCCGTCTGGTTGATCCCGTAGGACGGGTCGGTCGCCTCCCAGATGACGGGTGCGACTGCGCCGGTCGAAGGCGTGTACATTGCGCCCGCAACATCCGTACCCGTCCAAACATGCGCCCCGCTCCCGCTGATGGGGTATACTCGATCAAACGTAACCGTCTTTCCAAACGCACCGGAAGAGAAACGCATGCAGACCGTCGACACCGCATTCCCGTACCAGTTGGCCGACGTGGAGGCAAGCGTATTCGCGCCATTGCCCACCCAATCGCCCGTCTGCAGCGCAATCGCGCCCCGAACAGTCGAAATGCCCGCCACAGCCAAAGCCGTCGCGAGCCCCATGCTCAATGCCTCTGAATGTTTTTTCACGTTCATTGTCCACCTGCCTTTACCATCTGAAAACAACTAAACTCACCTCCAGACGTTAAAATTCTAGCAAATCGTCTCGCCAAAATCAAACGAAAGTTGCAAACGGACAAAGGTAATGTGACAGATCCTTTCAATCCCCTGTTCGCCCGACGTGACAAGCACCTAAAGGACCGTTTTCAGCACGTCACCACGTGGATCGTCTTGCCGCACTGCCGCTGCGCATGTACGACGAAGTACTGCTTTTTCGGATGAGCGACATCACCTCCGGCAGCCGTTCCGCCGCCGGAAGCATGTAATGTTTCGCAGCAATACACGGCCCGCCAATGTTGAACCACCTTGCCATGCCGCCGATTATAGCAAATCAACCGAATGTGGACAAGGCGAAAGGTGTCGAAATTACACCTTCTTCTCTTTTTCACGCAACTCGGAAAGACGCTCAACCACGCTTTCAAAATGTGAAAACACTGTCATTCATTTCCTGGGCCTCTTCTATTTTCATACCCCGTCAGGTGCGTTCATCCTCATCCCCCTCAGCTTCGCACCTTCACTTCCGTGATCGTACGTTGCTCGGCTGAGAAGGAAATGCCGATTTTCACGACTTTCTTTCCGGTGAAATCGTATTTGGCGGAGTAGTCGTTTCGGTCGATCTGGTCGAGGGCCTCTTCGGCCGAACGGTCGAGTTTGAATTCGACGAGGTAGATGCCACTCGGCGTCTCGCAAGTCATGTCGATGCGACCGCGGTTCGTCAACACCTCGGCTTCCACGCCAAACCCGATCGCCTTCAGAACGACATAGACGATCGTCTGCCACATCTGCTCGTTCTGGCGATCAGTGAGATTGTAGGGGATGTTCGCGAGGAAACCTTTTAGCGCGTGGATGAATTCGTCCACATCGCCCGCCACGAGCGCACGCGCCGCCGCGAGCTGATAGTTTGTCGCACGTGCGGGTTCGAGCCCCGCATAGATCGGCGCGAGGGAACCGAGGAAGGAATTCTGGACCTCAAGGTTCGGGAAGGCGAGATCGTAGGTCGTGATGCACCCGAGCCGCGCGGCGCGCTTGATCGTCAGATAACCTGTCTGATAGAGGAGTGTCGTGACCAGCGGATGCTCCGGCTCGTAGGCGGCAAGTTCGTCGTCGGTGACGCCCACGGTTGAAAAATCGAGCGGATGAAGCTTCAGCGCGTCGATGAGGAAGGTCGTCATCGCCGTCTGCGACCAATAGTTTCTGAAGTCACCCGCCTCGGCGCAGAGTCCGAAGGAGACGGGGTTGATCACCTTCTCGGCACGGGGATGGAACAAATACCCGTCATACCACTTGATGACCTCGTTGAACGCCCACGCGGCATCCTGGCCGTTCGCCTCGCCGATGTGCGCGAGAAGGCCCGGGAAATACGTCTTCAGTTCCGCATGGGTGTAGCCGAGGAGCGTCGCCTCGCTCGCCGTCATCGTGCGGTCCTTGAGGTTGTTGAGGTCCGAAAACACCGAAACCTTCGAGAATTTCGAAATGCCGGTGATGAATGTGAAGCGCTGCGCGGACTCCATCGTCTTGATGACGGAATAGAACTCCTTCAGGGCGTCGCGGAACGCCGTGACGCCGGGCCGCGAGAGGTGCCCCAGAAGCGGCTTGTCGTACTCGTCGACGAGCAGCACGACCTGCTCGACCGCCGCCGCGGGGTCAAGCGCTTTCGCCCGGCGATCCGCCGCCGCGATGACATCACCGATGAGGAACATGAGCTGATTTGCCACAGACGTCTTCTCGCGAAGCGCTACCCCGTGACGCTCCGCCTCCAGCTGGAGCATACCGTGGATCTTATCCCACAGGCCCTCCACCGTCTCGGCCTGGCAGCTGCCGAGGTCGAGATGGATGACGGGCCACGTCTTCGACCAATCCCACTTCGTCTCGATGGCAAGTCCCTGGAAAAGTTCACGCTTGCCTTCGAACAGCGCCCGCAAGGTCGAGATGAGCAGCGACTTCCCGAACCGCCGCGGCCGCGCGATGAAGAACTGCCTCCCGATCGTATCGTTGCAAAGCGGCCACAGGATAGCCGTCTTGTCAACATAGGAATACCCAGCCCGCCGAAGGATTTCAAACGTGTAAATGTCTGTCGCAATCTTTTCCATGCCCAATATTATAGCAAATCCCGCGTGCGATTGCCAACAAACCCATTTTTAAGCATTTTGAGGGGTGATTGGGAATCGCGAAGCGCCTCCTCAATCCCTCTGTCTCCGTGCCTTCGTTCCCTCCGTGTTTTTGCGCCGCAGGATTACCCACCAAAGAGGATGACGAGGAACAGTCACCACGGACTCGGTGAAATAACGACTATCGGATTATGACCTTCAGTAGAGCGTGGCGGCAAGGAGGCCGGCAAGGGTCTCGGTGCCGCGGCAGGTGAAGCGCAGGGACTTGAGATCGCGACGGGGATCAAGGTCGATCGCCAGCACGTTGGCGTGTGCGCGCACGGCGAACTTCACCGGATTGCCCTTCACCGCGTAAGGCGTGTTGTCCGTGGCGGGATTGGGGCGAGACCAGTTTCCCCAGCTGTAGCCAAGCCAGTCGTCGCAGTTGTCCGGCGGCACGAGCGCGAGCGTTTTCGCGGTGCCATCGGCATATTCGACGGTGAACTGCGCCGCCTCCATCCAGGCGACGTTGGGATTGGTCGAGAGTGCCGTCAGCAGCACGAGTTTCCGCGCCCGGCCCTTGAGCGGCAACGAAACCTCCTTCGGGAACTGGTCGAAGAAGGACGTGAAAACCGCGTTCGCGCCAGCCGCCGGACCCAGTTTGAATTCAGGACCGTACTTCGTGCGGAGAACACCGTCCTGCGGCCAGTCGAGCTGGGCGGGAACAGCGTAATTCCTCGCCCACCGCCGATTGGTGCACGTCTCGTGCAGCTCCCACCAGCCGCGTCCGTTCGCCATCACCGTGCGGGGAATTCCCGATGCCCAGCGGAAGTTCCCGATGCGCGGCGAATACGTGCGCGCATGCAGCAGGCGCCACTCCTGGTTGAACGCGCCGGCGAGATCGACAGGTCGCGCCTGCGCATCGGCGGGAACGGTGCAGTCGCATCCCTCGCCCTTCGCCGCACCCCAGTTGCGATGCGCCGCGATTGCCGCGTCACCGACGAAGGTCGCCTGCACTGCGGGCTTCACCTCGACGGGGACATCGGTTCGCTTCGCCGTGATCTTCACGCCGTCCTTGCGCGTCCAGACGTAGGAGATGTAGGGCGACTTGATTTCCGCGCGGTCCCAGGAGGACGGGAACGACGGCGTGATCGTCCGGCCATCGGAAATACCGAACACGCCCTCCACCACCGTGCGGAAGAAGATGCCCACGGTGTCGGCGAAGTCGGTGCCGAACCGCGCGATCAGGTCGTCGTCGAGATCGTAGAAGACCGCTCCGGGGCCGCACTGCGTGCCGCGCGCGGAGACCACGCTCGCGTGGTGCAGGTTGCGCCAGCCGAGTTCGGCCTCGCCCGCCTGGTAGCAGGCGAGCGCCCAATGGAAGTTCTCCTGCTGGTAACGTCCGCACGAAGAGTAGAACTGCGGCAGCTTGTTGGACGAGTAGAGGAACGCCACGCCGTCCGCAGTGATGTGCGAGGGCGTGTTGCGCTCGATCCAGCCGACCGCTCGGCGGAAGCGCACAAGGTCGAACGGCAGGGAATCGATCGCCGTGTAGACGGCGGAAAGATCGGGGTTGAGCATCAGGCGGCCGAGTCCGAACCGCTCGCGGTATTCACCCCACACGCCGGCCTTTTCGTCCCACAACTGCGCCGTGACGGCGCGGACGACGGTCTCGGCGCGGACGGCAAACCGCTTCGCATCCTCGACGTGACCAAGCCGGCGCGCGACCTCCGCCATCGTGCGATAGGCGTAGGCGACATAGGCCGAGGCAATGGTTCCGCCGCCGCCGTTGCACCACTTGTTGTCGGTGTTCCAGGCATTGAGCCAGTTCTCGAAGATGTCCGCACCCGGCACCTTCAGGTTGTGCTCCATCCAGTCGAGATGGCGTTTCACGCCCTCGTAGGCGATCTCGCGCATGAAGGCGTCGTCGCCGCTCCAACGCCAGTAGCGCAGCACCGAATCGACGAACACCTCGTTCATGTTGTACACCTCGTCGCCCGTGCACTTGGAGGGGATGCGACCGTCCTTGTGCTGTGCCCTGAAGAAGAGGCGCGCATGGGCCTTGAAGCCCTCGTTCCAGCGCGTGGCAAGCGTCCCGTACGCGCACCGCCAGCCCGCATAGGGAACGCGCCAGGTGGTCACGCCGTGGCAGATGATCGGGCCCTCGAACATCGCATCCGCCGCCACGAGCTGGCAGGCGAGCAACGAGTCAAGGAGCGGATCGGGAGTCTTGATTTCAATGGTGCGGGCGATGCGCTCCACGCGGTCCGTGGCGGCGGTGAAGTCACGCACGGGATCGATGACGGGAGACGTTTTCATGCCCTTGCGTCCGAAGGCGTAGTAGCGGCGTCCGCCGGATTCGCCCTGCGCGTCGAGCGTCCAGACGCCGTCGAACTTCGGCGGCAGGTCGCCGGTCGTCTCCACGAGCAGCCGGTCGGACGAGGCGCTGCGCACCATCTTCACCGTGCCCATCCCGGCGAGGTCGTACTCGGCGCGTCCCCAAATGTAGCGGAACGTGACGTCCTCCGTGCCGTCGCCGAAAACGAGCACACCTGGTTCCTTCGTATTTCGAATGCCCTTGAAGACGTTCGCGCGAACCTTCGGACGGTCCCCCGTGAAGGGCATTGTCTTGCGCGGACGGCGGTAGTCGTCGTCGCCATGCCAGCCGTAGAGCGGACGGGAGAACTCGGCCTTGCCGTTTCGGATCTCGAATCCGCCCGGAACCGGCGTGTAGCGCTGCTGCGGCGCCGCCGAAGCGAAGGCCCCGAGCGAAACGATTCCCGCGATCACCGACATCCCGACGCGCCGAAGCAAACGGGACGCAAAATCTACAGTCTTGATCTTCATGAAAGTCATTCTCCCCCCGGCGATCGCCCTCTTCCGTTTCCGTCATTGCCGCACGCCCCAGGACATGTTGGGCTTGTCGTCCATCCAGAGTTCAAGCACCCCGCCCTTCAGCAGCTCCTTCGCGGGAAACTTGAAGGACGTGATCTCCCGTCCGTTGAGCACGGCCTTCTGCACGTACATGTTGAGCCGCGACGCGCCGTGCGCCTTGATCGTGAATGTCTTGCCGCGCCCGTAGCGTCCTCCGAGGTCGATCACGGACTCCTCGTAGAGGGGGCTCGCGATCTCGTAGATCGGTTCCACCCGGCAGCCACCGTCCGTCTGGAAGAGTCCGAGAGAGGCCATCACGAGCCACGCGCTCATCTGGCCCTGGTCCTCGTCGCCGAGCCAGGCGTTCGCATTGCCGTAGCCGTAGTAGCGCTCGAGGATCGAGCGCGACCACTTCTGCGTCTTCCATGGCTCGCCCGCCCAGTTGAAGAGGAACGCGAAGTGCATCGACTGCTGGTTGCCGTGCCCCACGGGATAGCGCTCGAAACGCTCGTTCGGCGCGTTGTAGCGCAGCGGACAGCTCTGCTCGAATCCCCACTCAAGCCGCTTGAGGAAGCGGTCGCGGCCGATCCACTCAACGAGCGCCGGCACGTCCTGCGGCACGAAGAAGGTAAGCTGCCAGGCATTGCCCTCGGTGTACTGGCCCCAGCCGCCCGCAAGGAACGGATCGAGGTTCTTCGCCCACTCGCCCTTCGCGTTGCGCAGATGGCAGTAGCCGCTCTCGCGGTTGACCGCGTTCTTCCACCAGTACCCGCGTTCGCCGAACGTCTTCGCCTCCTTCTCCGCGCCGATCGCCTGCGCGAACTGCCCCACCGTCCAGTCGTCGAAGCTGTACTCCATCGAATTCGAGAACCCCCTCACGTCGCTCGGCATGTAGCGGTGCTTCAGGTAGTGCCTGAGATTGCTGTTGCCCGCATATCCCCCGCCCACCCGCCGCGCCGGCGTCGTCTGCATTTTCACGAACGCCTCAAGGAGCTTCTGCGGATCGTACGCGCGGATGCCCATCTGCCAGGTCGAGACCATCAGCGGAATCTCGTGCTCGGCCACCATCACGGAGATGTACTTCATGCCGGCAGGACCCTTCGCGAGCCACCCGGCGGCGTTGTACATCGCCATCTGGCTCTTCGTCCAGCGCGCGCTCCATTCCGGCCCCACGAGGTTCCACACCTGGTTGAGGTTCCAGAACGTGTTCCAGAACGCATCGCAGCCCATCGTCCGCGCGTCGGGATCGTCCAGCTTCGCCGGCCGGTCGAGCGGATCGATCCAGCGGCCGTCCACATCGTTGAACGTGTTGCGCTCGCAGAACGACCGGTAGAGGTTCGTGTAGAAGCGCCTCTTCTCGCGCGCGTCGTTCGTGGTGATCTTCACGCGGCCGAGCAGATCGTTCCACGTCGCGACGTTCGCCGCGCGCACCTTCTCGAAGTCCCATCCGAAGGGTTTCACCACCTCGGTCGCGAGATTGTTCGCCGCGCCCGCGCGATCGACGTAGGAGATCGCCGTGCGCAGCTGCACCACCGTGCCCTTCGCGTCCGGCGCGAACTCGGCCCAGCAGCCGAAGTTCTTCGGCTTGCGCACCTGCTGCTTCTCGCCCTGCCACGCCTGATTCGACGCCCAGCCCCCGAACGCGACGATTTCGCGGTCGAACTCGACCACGAAATGAACCGTGTAGCACTGGTCGCATCCGCCCCACGCCTTCCTCGAGTTCTGCCGGATGCTGCCCTCGATGCGCGATCCGCTCACCTTCTCCACCGTGCAGTCCCCGAGCGTGTAGTCGTATTCGGCCGGAATCTTGAAGTCGAGCATCACGCGCGGCTTCGCGCCGGCGGGATAGGTGTAGCGCTGGAATCCGCAACGGTCCGTCTGCGTGAGCTCGGCGCGGATGCCGTAGTCCGTGAGCGTCACCGCGTAGTAGCCCGCCTCGCACACTTCCGTCGCCTTGTCGACGTACGAGCGATAGCCGTTCGCATGGCCCCGCCGCTCAGACGGATCGCCCACCTTGGTCTTGAGCGGACCCGTCACCGGCATTGTGCCAAAGCCCGCCATCGTCCATTCGTGGATGTGGCTGAAGCAGCCCACGCTCTCAAGCGTCACCTCGTAGCCGCCCTGCCAGCGCGCGCGTTCGTTGTCGGGCGCGAGCTTCACCATCGAGAACGGCGTCCACGGCCCCGGCGCGAGCATCCAGCGGCTGTGGCCCGTGCCCATGCGCGTATCGACGTAGCCCGCTACACCTCGTTCACGCTGCGGCGTGCGATGGACGCGCCCCGCACGCGCGAGCGCGTCGTCCACGAACACCTTGTACACGCTTTCGCGCGCCGCCGGCACGGCGGGCATCGGTGCCTCCAGCGAATACGCACCCTTCTCGACCCGCTGCCGGAGGATCGTCTCGCCATCGAGCACCACGCGAACCTCAGGTTTGCCCGCGAGATGTTCGACGTCGACGAGCAGCGGCTGGCTTCCCTGGACGAGATACGCGCCCGCCTCGACCCGACGCACGTACGCGCCCCTGTGCCCGGTCACAAGCTTCGTTCCGGACGGCCCCTCCAGACGGATGTCGTCGAACAACACCCAGCTGCCTTCGATCGACGTGAGCATCACCTCGTTCGCGCCCGTGCGGATTTCGCCCGCCGCAAGCGGGATCCGGAGTTCGACCGGCTTCGCCTTCGAGAAGTCGCCCTTGAAGATCGTCTCGTCGCCACCCACGCCCTTCGCCAGCTTGAACTTGCGCGACGTGCCGTTCACGCGCACCTTCAGAACCGGCGGCTCGCGCGAATGCACGCACGCGAAGTCGATGACGAGCGTCCAGTCGCCCGCCCGCGCTTCCGCCAGGTCGAAGAGGATGTTGACCTGGTGCGTGCGGTCGCCCGAACCGTGGCTCGACCCACCCCAATAGTCACGAATGCTCGGCAGCGCGTAGGGGATGTCCGCCTTCGGGTCGGACGTCCCCACGAGAAACCACTTGTCCTCCCAGCCGAAGTCCTTGTTGAGGAAGTCGGCGTAGCCCCCCGGCGCGAGCGCGAACTCGTTGCCGGTTCCGTCCTTCGTGCCGATCTGCCACACGACATCCGCCGACGCCCCGCCGGCGACAACTGCGGCAACCGCCGCCATCATCAGTTCCTTCTTCATCTTCCGCCGCCCATTACTTTTACATTGTATAGCCATTCCTTATCGCACGATAATCTGAATTCCTCTCGCCACATAGAGGCCATCAGAAGCGGAAGTGAACCGGTAGGGTTCTCCATTCGCAGCAATGAACTTCACATTCGGCTTTCCATCCTCGGGCCATGCCATGATCTTTTCCCCCGATCTCACCTTTCGCGCGCCGAGTGCCACTTTAATTGACTTGGTGCCGTCATTGACGAAGCCGAGCGTTTGGTCCGTCGCCACGGACGCGGCGATGTCGTAAACCCCGTCCCACGCGGCGAGATTCAGCGTCGCACCGTCCTGCATCACGAAGTTGTTGAGGTAGTTGTGGGCGCTCGGCGTGAAGGTGCCGTAGATGTTGACGGTACCGCTCCCGCTTTTCTCGTTGGCATCCCAGATCATCGTGAGATCGCGCACGTTGATATTGGTTCGCAGATCGAGAGCCGCCTTGATCGTAAAATCGACCGTCCGCATGTCGCGCAAGCCGCCCGGCGCCTGCTCCGCACAGAACCAACCGCCGGCCGTGATGTTCACCGTGCCATTCGTGAAGATGCCGCCAACGCTATCGCCGTTCGGCTGAAGATACAGGGTCTTACCGGTACCGATGGCAATCGAGAGCACCTGTTCGTTCAGATCGACCGTTCCCCACAGCGGGAAGGACCCCGCCACGTTGAACGATGCGTTCTTCGCAAGCGTGATCTCGCCCACGCAGCCGTTCACATTCGGCACGTCGCCCCCCGTATTGGCAAGCGTGCCGCCGTTCAGCACCATCTTGTACCAGCGCTCGTCGTTCATCCCCCCGATGTCGAACGTCGCCGAAGGCGACACCGTGATCGGCGCGTTACGCTTTCCGTACGGAAGCGCGGTTCCGGGATAATTGTACATCGCGCAGGTGCCGTCCGTCACATCGGTGCCGCCCACATAGCCCTGGAAAGTCCGCTGCGCATAGAAGATGCCGCCACCCTGTTTGACGAGCTTCACTGCCCCGCCGAAGGCAAACGTCGAGTTGTAGGTCGTCTCCTGCGCGGGAACGGCGAACGACACTTCGCCCATCGCCTCTTCGGGCGTACACGGGAAACCCGTGAATGCGCAGACGTTGTTCGCCGTCCGAAGCTGCGACACGCTGACGCAATCGTCGAGCGTCACCCAGGTCGTTCCGTCGTTCGACCCCGAAAGCCGCCAGCTCTTCAGGTTGCGACCGGTGTAAGTGGTCGTGTCGCCGCCCGTGTACCAAGCGTAGTGCGTGACGAGCACGGGCGCATCATACGACAACACGATGGTCGGCGGTCTGTTCGGGTCAAACGACTGCACGCACCACTTCGTTGTCAGATTGTCATCAAGCGCAGATTCGTACGTCTGGTCCGCGAAGGTACTCCCGCTACCCGAACAGGCGATATGACCCCTATCATGCGGTGTCACATCCGTGAACCCGCTGTAGAGCTTCAGTTCCGAGATCTGGAAGAGGATTCCACTCTGATTCGCAAAGACCTCGAACTTGTAGTGCCGGTAGGCCGTCTGCGCCGAGAAAATCGTCGCCGCACCTTTCAGTTCGGAAAGCTGCAGCTTGTGGCCCCTCAGGTTGATCTGCCCGCGCACGTAGCCCGTGAGACCGCGCCAGTCGCAGTCGCGCGTGAGCGAACCGTTGAGCGTCAGGTCCTTGCACACGAAGGCCGTGTTCGCGGGGATGTCGAGCGACCAGCCGTCCGGCACCGTCACGCTCGTCGTCTCCGTCGGCACTGCGCCGGGAAGCGGACCCTCGTCGTTCGCGCAATCCCAGTTCTGGGGATTCGTCAGGTTGTTGTCGTTTCCGCCCCCCGTCCACGTCGCCGTCGTGGGTGTGCGCGGCCGCCACTTGACCGTCATGACCTTTTCGAGCACCTGACGCTCGACATCGGAAAGCGGCCGCGTGAACAGCATCATCTCGCCGATCTTGCGCCCGCCGTTGCGCCGCTGGGTTTCGCGGTCTCTCGAAGCGCGATTCCACGCAGCTGCCTCCGTGAGGTTGAACGTGTAGATCGACAGCGATCCCGTGTGCGGCACATCGTTCGTCATCGACACGCGAACGCCGTTCTCCCAGCCCGCCGCATCGCTCCATCCGACGCTGGCCGTGCCCGGTTGAGCATACGGGCCGTAGAGATTGCGATGGAACGGATAAGCCGTCGCATCAGGGGTCGTCGTATGCCCGAAGAAGAAGGCGTCGCCCTCACAGGCAATATCCATCGCCAGCACGGCGGACTGGAACGAGAACGCGCCATCAGACTTCAGCCGGAGATCCACGCCGCTGTCCACGGCCCCGAAGTCGCACACCCAACGCCCCTGGTAAAGGCGGCGCGTGGGTTTCGCCATCGGCGAATAGCTGACCAGGTTGCGGTCCCAGTACTGCGAGAGGTTGTTCCACGTCGCCACACCGCCCTGGTCGTCAATGACGAAATTCGCCGCGTCGGACGCATCGTAGTGGCAGTCCAGGAACGACCGCAGACCGAGCGCCGCAATCGCACTCGTCGTCGTCAGTTCGTCGAGGACGAGCGTGCCCGTGCCGGCGGACGTGGCAATCGAGAACGTACCGCCCATCGTCACCGTGCCCGTCGCGTCGTCAACCGTCGAGGGACATGCCGTCAACGTGATGCACGTGCCGTCCACGCCATTCGTGTAGGCCGCGCCGAGGAAACGCGGCAGACCGTTGACGGCCGCGAGGTGCAGAGCGTGTCCGTTGAGGTCGAACTCTCCCACGAGCTCCGCCGTCACGCCGCTCCAGTCGCAGTCGCGCGCGAACGGCCCCGCAACCGCGATGCTTTTGCAGACGAGCGCCGCGCCGCTTGGAAGGTCCATGATCTTCTCGCCGGGAATCGTCACCGCCGTGAGATTGGACGGCAGCACGCCCGAGACCTCGCCAAGGTCGTTTGAGCAGCGCCAATTGCCCGCATTCGCGAGATTGCCATCGCCCGCCGCGCCCGTCCAGAGGGCCGTCACCGCCTCCTGCGAACGCCACTTCTTCATAAGGACCGTCTGAAGCGCGAGGCGCTGCTCTTCCGTCAGGTTCTCCGCAAATGTCATCAATTCGCCAAGCTGACGCCCGCCGTTGCGGCCCGCACAGTTGCGATCCTGCGTAAACCGGTCCCAACCACCGACAGTCGTCATGTTGAAGAGATATACCGAAATTTCGCCCGACTTCGGCTTCGATGTGCTCATACCGGCAATCGGCTCGCCGTTTTCCCATCCGGCGGCATTGAACCAACCCGCACAGGCGGTCGAGGCACCGGCCGAATACTGGGCGTCCGTCGTGCCACGATGGAAATTGTAGGCATCTCGTCCACTGGAAGTCGTGCCGCTATGCCCCAGGAAGAACGCCTCCATCTTCGGCGCGATGTCAACCGCCATCACGACGGCTTTGCTCTTGAGTTCCCCCGAACGGCGGATGAGATCGATTCCGCTCCCCGTCGCGCCCATGTCATAGACCTGCCACATGTCGATGTAGGACCTCCGACGACCGAAGTTTGTGCCGTCCGTCGTCGATGTCCAGCGGGCAAAGTCCATCGCCGGATTCTCTACGCTGTTCCAACGAATCACCTCACCCGTGGCGTTCGTCTCGAAAGAGTATTCGTTGGCCGCGTCGAAGTGCGTCTGCGGCACAAGGCCGAGTTCGGCGAGCGTCGCCTCGACCGGATCCGTGAGACGGCCGAACGCCACGGACTCAACGTTCTGGTCGTTCACCGCGCGCACGCGGTAGTAGTAGGTCCGCGCCTTGTTGAGTCCGGTGACCGTATGCTCGACGGGCGCATCCCGCGCAACGGACGCGCCGACCTGCGTCTCCGCGCCCAGCGCATTCACGCTCTCGCCGAACGCGAAGTAGAGGTCGGTCGTGGTCGCGCCCGCACCGGCCTGGTCCAACGTCAGGTTCAACGCATAGGTTCCGTCCTGCTGAAAGCCCGTCCGCGCCACCTTCACTTCGGGCTGCGGATTCGCCAGCTTCGCCCGGATTGCCGCCTCAAGGTCTTGCCGCGCCTCATTCGAAAGCTGCGAGCTGAAGCACATCAGAAGCGCGAGTTTGCGTCCGCCGTTACGGGGCTGTGTGCGATCCTGCGAAAGCCGGTTCCACGCCGTCGTACCCTTCAAATTGAACGTGTAGATCGAGAGGTTCCCCGTCTCGGGTTTGTCAACCGTCATGTCCGAAATCTGAACGCCGTTCTCCCAGCCCGTTGCCAGACGCCAGGGGTCGTTCTCCCTATTGCGCGAATACTCGCCATTCGCGCCGCGATGAAACGGATACAGGTATTGTCCCGAGCCCGTGTCCTGACGTCCCAGGAAAAAGGCGCCGATGTCACAGGCGATGTCCACCACCATCACGAACGATCCAATCGTGAGATCGCTGGCAAGTTTCATGTCGATGCCGCTGTTCACCGCCCCCATGTCGTACACCCACGCGCCCGGATAGCGTCCGCCCGTGTAGCGAACGCGCGTTCCTTTCGCCGTCGTGTGCCCCGTCAGGTCGCGGAGATTGCCCGACAGATCGCGCCACGCCGTCACCTTACCGCCCGCGTCAAGTTCCATGCTCTCGGCGACGGAGGCATCCACGTAGATCAGCGGTGTAAGCTTATAACGCGCCAGCACCTGTTCGATCGATTCGCCATGCAGCATACAGCTGCACGCCACCGCCGCCACCAGCAGACCAACTCGCCGAAACAAGCCAGCAGCACCACCTTTTATCATGTTCATTCTACATTCTCCATTTGGGGTAATTGCAAAAAACTCTGACACAGAGCCGACGACCACGCCTCCCGACATGAACCCTATCGCCGGCCCCTCACATACCATGAGAAGCAGTAGGAAGGCATTATCGCATTTTTACAACTGAAACACAAGCGGAATGTCGATTTTTTCGGGGGGGATTGCTGTTTTTGTAAATATTTTACACTTGTTCTTCAATTATATCATACAATATGCTCATAAAAGCCGCGATCCATCCGCGCCTGGCGCAATCGGCACCGACGTCCATGCGAAAACAGGTCAGACCTGTTTTCGCATGGACGGCTTTCGTTTTCGCTCACTGCTGCGAGAGGAACGCCTTCCCGCTCGCGTTCTCCTGCCAGAACGCCTGGAACGCCGCCATCAGCCCGGACATGTCGAGACCGTCTTCCTTCGCCCGCGGCGCCTCGGGAATACGCGCAAGGATCGTGTCCTGCGTGCCGCGTTCGCGGATGACCTTCTCCTTTGATCACCGGGGGACTGTCCCCACGGGATCAATTCCCCGGCATCAGCGGAAGAAAATCGTCAGTCCACCCATCACATAGACGCCGTCGTCACTTTTGACCACGGCATAGCGCGCACGCGGGGGCGCCTTGAAAAACAGGTTCGACAGATTGGCAGGTTGGGACGATTCCGGCCACACGATCACCGGTTCGCAACTCCGAATCGGTCGTGCGCCCATCTCCACATAAATCACCGCACCTGTCGCGAAGGCCAGCGATTTGCCCACCAGGTCAAACGGTTCCGTACGCGCCGAGAGGTCGAACGTCGATTTATCCTGCAGCGTGAAATTGTGCACATAGTCGTTAACGGGCTTGTAGGCACCGAAGATCTTCACCCCTTTTTCACCATTGCCAAGGGCACCCGCGTAATCGACGGTCGTCAGGTTGTGCACGCTGATGTCAACATCCCACACGCTGATCGCGGTACCAAGCACGATGTCGACCGTGCGCATGTCCTTTGCGGTCGTCGTGCGGAACTGGATCGTCCCCTCGCCAGACGTCTTCAATGTGCCGTTCGTCATGAACGTGTTCATGAAGAGGTATTTGCCCGAGGCGATCGACGCATTCAACGTCTTCCCGCCGAGATCGATGAAGTCACTCGAATGCGCCATATAGTAGTCGACCTGGAAGAACGAGTCGTCCGTCAAGAGCACCTTCCCGTTGCACCCCCAACTACCATAGTTGGCCTGATTGCAACCTGTATTCGCCAATTTTCCGCCATTGAGCACAACTGGATAGTGGAAGAGATCGTAATTGCCCTTCGTGTCAAAGACCGCCCCTTTTTCGACCGTAATGCTCGTACCACGGGCACCATACGGATAATATTTGAACGAGTAGTCGGCCAACTGCTCGCCGCTCATGGGGATCGTCGCCGTACCGGCCTTGACCCACGTGGCGCAATAGCCCTGATTGGGCTTGTTCGCGACAAAGGTGCCGGCACCTTCCTTGACAAGCTTGACGTTCCCGCGCAACGAGAGCGACGTGTTCGTGACCGTTTTCCCTTCCGGCACGTCAAGATGCACTTCGCCCATCGGGTAAGTCGTCGCCACCAACGGCTCACCCCCCGTAAAGGCACTGCCGCCAGAGTTGCCATACCACGTGTTGCCATTGGCACGGTCCACGAGTCCATACTCGCCGTTCGCCAGCCGCCGGGCCGGCACGAAGTCGCGTACAAGCGTCGCGCCCGAACGTATCTGGCAGAAGTAGAGACGGTTCCGCGAGGCGAAACGAACCTCGTTATTGTTCGGGCCGTCACGCATCGCAAACAACAGATCATTGCGGTTGGCCGTCCCGCCCGTGCCGGTATCGAGCGTCTCGCCGTTGATCGTGCAGAGTCCGTTCTTCGCAAGATGGACCACATAGTCGACACCCGTCTTCACGACCCCCAAGGCCGTCACATCGCCTTCGCTCTGCCGCACACCGCGATAATGGTAGGTCACCGAGGAATGACCATTGTTGTTGATCCATCCGCCGAACTGCGTATTGTCATAGCCGGCCCGGCTGCCATAATAGCAGAACCAGCTGTTGTTCGGCAAGCCCGTGAACTGGATTTTCATATCCACCACCGTGGTTCCGTCATGGCTGTACCCCGTATCAATCCATTCCGCCCCGTGCGACTCGATGTACTCCACCTCTTCATACTCGGTACCGATGAGCGCACCCGTCCCCTTGAGGTCGGAAAGGTAGAGCTTGTATCCGTTGAGATCGATGGTCGAGTTGATCGTCGGATCCGGCAGACCGCGCCAGTCGCAGTCGCCGCCTAAATGGGCCGGCCCCTCAATGCGCGCATAGTCGAGCGTGGAACCAATCGGACAGTTGAACACGCCACCATCCGGCACCACGAGCACGGTCATCGTCCGGGGCAACTGATCCGTCACCACGGCCACGTCGTTCGAGCAGATCCAATTCGCCGGTTCATCGAGCGCACCTGTCGCCCCACCCTGCCAAGTAGCCGTGCGAACAAGCGTCGCGTCGGCAATGTGCAGCACGAGCCGGCCCTCCGTTGTCACCTCAAGCCAGCAGTTCGGCACGGACGTGTCCGCCGCGTCTTTGACGACAAGGGTGAGATCGTTCGCAACCTGCTTCTGCGTAAGCGTCCCGCTCGGCGCGACATCGAACACATGGTGCGTCTGCGGGTCACCCGCATAGCTCACCTCAATCCGCTTCAACCCCGTCAAAAAGGCCGTATCGGTCACCTGATCGACATCCACCTTCGAAGTGAACCCGTCATCGTTCGCCGCCATCGCCCAGCTCGTGTTCGCCCCGCTGAAACGAACCGCGCCACCCACCAGCTTGCCGTTGCCCGCGAGCTGGTTCGCGAAGGTCGTCGCCGTGGTGCCGACCTGAATGAAGGATCCCTCAAGCGTAGTTGCACCGTTGAACGTGACCTGAGCGTTGTTGTTTGTGACCACCGTGTCGGCCTTCACGGTAAATGCGCCATTGAACGTCCGCGCCCCAGTCCCATTCGGCTCCAAAATTGTCGCCCCCGTCTCAATCGTCACCGGCATTGCCGCAGTAAACGACACCGTGTTGCAGAACCGAAGCATCGTGAGACCATAGCAGTGAAGGCCGTTCGTGATCGCACCTGCCTGCGCCATTTCAAACTGGATCACACCATGAAGATCGAAGCGGTCCAACGCAAATGTCGTCGCGTAGGAATTGGGAATCCACGTGTAGTTGCTCGCCGACACGTAGGTGCTCGTGTTCGTGATCGTCAGCGTATGGGCACCCTCGACCCGCGCGTTCGGCTCACGTGAATTATCGAGCGTGCGGAACGAGAAGTGTCCCGCACCGCCCAGCATCGCGTCGCCCGTCAAAACCACGCGCCCAAAAGTCGCACCCCACGCGGCGGCCACATCGGAATTGATGACCGCGCCATTTCCATCCGGCCCCGTTCCCTCGATGTAGACGACCTTGCCATGAACCGGCTCGCACTTGGCGAAGGTTGCCGCGTTCCCGTAGTTCATGTTCAAGTCAAGACGCGCCCCCTTCCGGATGCGCAGTTCGCCCGCAGTCGCCGCCGCGGTGACGCGTCCCGTCGAATTGACTTTGAGCGTTCCATTCGTGACCGTGATCTTCTTCGCCGCCGCGAGAACTTCATCGTTCAACGTGAGCGTCCCCGCACCACCCTTGATGATTTCCGAGGCCGCAGACGTCTTGACACCATCCGTCAAACTCAAGGTCCCCGCCGTTTCAATCGAAAAGGGCGATTCCGCAACCCCGAGCACCATCGGCACCGTCAATGTCTGAGCCGCCGTGGACGCATTCGAAAGTCCCGTCTCCACCGTGAGCACATCGCCGCCGGCAAGCGTATAGGCACCGCTCGTGGAAGTGAAAATCAGCTTGTCCAAAACGAATACGCCCAGATTGTCAAGCGACAGACCACCCGCCGCTTCGCCAAACGTCACCGTCGCGCCGCGCATCGGCATCTCCCGGTTTCGCCAGTTGTCAACACTTGACCACTCATCCCCCGGGGCCGAACCGGTCCAATATGCATCCATTACCGCAGGAATGGGTTCCAGTGCAAGCACGCCGTCGCGTGCGACGACACGCGCCGTCATGCCATCCACGCGGAAACGCCGGGCATCTGTTTCCGTGAACGTCTGACCGTCAACCGAGATGAACGGCAACGACGCCCCTTCCGGCAGCGCATCGATGCCGAGCCCTGTCACACAGATGACGACCGGATCCGTCTCCGTCGCGGACGCATCGAACACGAGCGATCCCGCCGTGAACCGATCGCAGGCCGCGCCGCCAACGTCGATGTCCAGGCGCACCCCGCCGTGAAGCGTCAACGCACCCGTCACGGACACCGCTTGTGCCTGACCGTTCGTGAGCGCAAAGCGCCCCGCCTGCAACGTCAGCGCGGCCGGATAAGACGACACGCCCGTCGCGTCGATCGACCGACTGTAGATCTTCCGCACTTCCGGATACTCGCCGAAAAGCTCATCGCTCAACTTGCCGTCACGCACGCCCAACGCCGCCCCCACAAGCGAATACGCATATCCGTAACGAAGCGCACCCTGTTTCGGCGTGAGGTATTTATTCCGTATCGAATCAAAGAAGCAGACTGTACCGTCTTGTTTCCGATGCGGCTTCAGATCGGCCGCCACCACACCCGTAGAAACGGAACTGAAACGGCAATAATAGAGTCGCGACGACGAATACCACTTGGTCGTACCATTGTCATTCATGCAGAACAGATAGTCGTTACGCGGCGACGTACCGTTCACGCCAGTTCCCAATGTGGTTCCGTTCACCGAGCAGGTCCCGCTTTTCACCAGGTGGGCGACATAGTCGACACCCACGGTGGCGCCCACAGATGTGTCGCCGTTGCCTGACCCGCCAAACTCCTTCCAGAACAGTAACGTTCCGCTCTTGTTATGAACCCAAAGCCCAAAGGCGTCATTATTTTGAGACCCTGACCGCGCACCAAAGGCCGAGACCCAGCCACCGTTGCCAGGCGCCCCGAGAAAACGCACTTTCAGATCGACAACCGTATCGCCTGTGTGCGCAACCTCCGTATCGACACAGGTATTCCCCACGGACTCCAGGAAGTTCAAGCTTACGCCCTCGGCTTCGTCGTCATTGCCGTAGAGCTTCGTCGAAGTCGCACTCCCATAGAAGCGCCCTTCCACACGATCCCAGAACCCGGCTTCGCCCCGATCATTACGACAAGGGATGAAATCGCGAAGCAACGTTGATCCCGCGCTGATCTTACAGGACGAAATGCGCGCTGCCGAATGCCAAGCCGCCGAACCGTTGTTGTTCATCGCGAAGAGGAAGTCGTTGCGCGGTGATGTGGCGGCGGCACCCGTGCCCAGCGTGCTGCCATTGACCGTGCTCGTGCCGTTCTTTTCGAGATGCACATGGTAGTCCGTATTAAGCGCAGCCGCGATCGAGGTGTCCCCGCGGGCGCCGCCATACTCTTTCCAGAAGACCAGTTTGTTGTTCACATTGTGGATCCACAGGCCGAAGCTATCGACATCCGCAGAACTTGTACGCGCACCAAAGGCCGACACCCAGCTCCCATTACCGGGTGCCGCAAGAAACTGCACGTCGAGTTCAACCTTGTAAGTCGCATCATGGGCACAACGCGTATCAATATACTGCGACCCCGTCGAGCGTACATATTCGAGCGTGGTGTAGCTGCTCGGCAACGAAATTTCCGCCAAAGCCGCAAAACTTCCCAGCACGAGGCCGACAAACACCATCCATACCTTCTGTTTTCGAGAGAGAAGCATTCCTTTCATCACCCATTACTCCTGAGAATTGCAAAAACCTTCTGACACAGAGTCGGCAACCATGCCGCCCGACATGAAACCCATCGCCGACTCATCACGTGCCAAAAGAACAATATGGAGACATTATCGCATTTTTTCCAACTGAAACGCAAGCGGAATGTCGAATTT
The DNA here is from genome assembly GCA_045617985.1 of Kiritimatiellia bacterium. Classification (GTDB taxonomy): domain Bacteria; phylum Verrucomicrobiota; class Kiritimatiellia; order RFP12; family UBA1067; genus RUG572. The sequence continues at coordinate 1,282 of JAZLJP010000197.1, read as the reverse complement.
TTTCGGGGGAGGTAATTACTATTCTTGCACATTGTTCTTGACTTATTTGCAGTTATGTTGTACAATATGGTCATGAAAGCTTGAAGAGCCAACACCGTTCGCGGCCTCTGGGATGAACTCAGCCAGGGCATCTTCCCCTGGATCGACGACAACATCGGCGAACTAGACTCCGCGCACAAACTGTTCATGGCCGTCTGCGAGGCGGTGATCAGGCCGGGCGAGTTCGACTACGCGAAATGGAAGGGAAACGGACATCCGCCTGCCAGCCGCCTGAAGATCTTCAAGGCGTTCCTCCTCAAGGCCGTGCTGAACGTGAAGGACACGAAGGAGCTCGTGCGGATGCTCCGGGCGGAACCCCTGTCGCGCAGACTCTGCGGATGGAGCAGCCCGGGGCTCGTCCCGTCGCAGTCGCGCTTCAGCCGCGTGTTCGGCGAGTTCGCCGAACGCGGATTCACGGACGTGTGGTTCGCCGAGATGATCGTCAAATACCACGGCGACACCCCCGTCGAGACCGTGAGCTACGACTCCGCGCCCGTGGAAGTCAGGACGCGCACGGCGAACGCGAAGCGCCGTCTCGCGCGGATCGCCCCCGACCAGCCGCCGCCTTCGCCAATCACCATCCAGGAGGTCTACAAGGACCGCAGCGCCGCAGAACGCTTCTTCAGCCATCTGCCCGAATCGCACGGCGGAAGGACAGTTCACGTCCGCGCGCCCGCGAAGGTCGCGCCTACAACGCCTTCGCCAAACTTTACAGCCACCACCTGCGACTCAAACGATTTTGCCTCTGGGATGGCAGTTTTTTCAATGTTCGCCGAAGGACAGTTTTCAGCACATCACCACGTGGATCGTCTTGCCGCCGAACGCGACCTTCTCCGTGCCGATCTTCTCGTCCCACGGCTTCGTCAGGTCGGAGTCGGCGACGACGAGCCAGCCCTCGGTCTTGCCGAGGCGATCCATGTAGCGCGCGACCTGCTCGTAGGCCTTCGTATGCGACTTGTCGTAGTAGGCGCGCTTCTTCACCTCGACCGGATACACCGCACCGTGGTACTCCACGCCCAGGTCGAGCGCGCCCTTGCCGAGCGCCATCTCGCGGCGGATCACGCCCCCGCCGTTGACGACGCGCTGGAGGAAGGCCTGCAGAACGAGCTGCGGATACGCCTCCGTGTACTCGTAGGGCACGGTGTGCGCGTCCGCGTTCTCGCGCCAGAACTGCTGGAACGCCGCCATCAGCCCGGGCATGTCGAGCCCGTCGTCCTTCACCCACGGGTTCTCCGGCACCTTC
>JAZLJP010000196.1:0-40740 GCA_045617985.1 Kiritimatiellia bacterium | reverse complement strand
TCGATGACCTTCACGGGCGTTCCCGGCGCGTCGAGCCCAAGCGCCTGACGCAGTTTGTAGACGGTTGAAACCTGCATGCCGCACACGGCACCGCCACCGCCCAAGTCGATCGGCGTTCGGTCGGGCTGGCGATGCGCAAGCCCCGCCGCCACACGTTCTCTCGAAGTCATCATTTCATTCTCCTTTCATCAAACACGAAAGCGTTTCAATCGGCTTTTCGGATTTCGAAGAGTTCGCCGTCGTAGGCGTTTTTCAATGTCACGGCAAAGCCGATCGTTGCGAGGTCTTTGCCCGTCATCGTGACGACGGGTTTTCCCGCAGGGGCCTGCTGAACGACGTAGCGTGCCGCGGGGTCGAGATCGACCACGGTCACGCGGCGCGTCGTTTCGGCCGCACCCTGGCGGAAAACGCCCACGAGCCCGCCCGACTTCGTTTCCGTATTGAGACGGCAGAAGCCATCCCAATACCCTTCCATCGGCTCGCCGAAGCCCGGCAGATCCTGGCGGAAGGACATGATGCCATGACGCGCTTCAAGCCCCTTCAGCCAGCCAAACCAGGCACGATATTCCGCGCGTTCTTCCTTCGTGAGCCGCCGCGGATCGCCGAGCATGATCGGCAAGGCGCCCGTAAGCGACTTGAAGGAGAGAAGATGGTAGGGGCCGTTCATATTCAGATTGCCGATGACGAGCGACGTCGCGGGAAGTGCAGGGCAACGCGCCCAGGCGTAGTTGCGCATGCGCAGGCTGCCGTCCGGCGCCGGTTCGCTGATGTTGGAGAGCCAATTGCCTTCGGCGTGCTTCGCGATGCCGTAGTCCATGAGCTGGTCCTTGCCGGCCGTCTCGTAGGTGCAGTCGATGAAAAGATCCGGCGCCTCGCGATGGAGCTCGTCGAAGAGATCCATGCAGCGCGCGTAGATGACGTCGAACGACTCGGCATGGTCGCGATGGTGCGGATGGTTCGTCGCGTAGCAGCCGGCATGATCGTATTCATACACGTAGGCGCTCGTCGCAATCGCAAGGTCGAGCTTCACGTAGGCAAGGCCGTACTCGCGCACGCCGCGCAGGATCGCGTCGCGGATGTGCGTATACCAATCCGTGCCCATGCACATCGTGGAGGGACCCTTCGAATACGTGTGGAGATTCGTGTTCTTGCCATCAGCGCCCTTCACGATCCACTCGGGGTGCTTCACGAACGGGTCGCTCGTCATATCGGAATAGGCGAGCGAGAACCAGAGGCCCGGCTTCATGCCTTTCGCCTTGATATGGTCGAAAACGGGCTTGAGACCACGCGGGAACTTCTTCGGATCCACCACCCAGTCGCCACGCGACGGCGCCGAACGGTTCTTCTTCAGATCGGAGATGTTGCACTGCCAGCCGTCGTCAATCACGAACTCCTCCACGCCGCATTCCGCCGCCGCATCGGCCACCTCGCAGATGAGCTTCTCGTTGATGCGCGTATAGAACGGATGCCACGTGTTATAGACGAACATCGGCTTGTGCGCGATCTGTTCAACGCGCGTATCCATGTACTTGCGCGTGTAGGTTTGCACGGCCGAGGCGACGATCGCCTGGGGATTGCGCTCGTTTTCGTAGGGCGCGGTGAACACGGCCGCGCTCGTCCAGCGCTGGCCAGCCTTGAGCCAGCGGCGGAACGGATAGGGCTGGTTGGGCGTCGTCACGCCCACGCGGAGCGAACGGCCGTCCTCATGCACGGCAGTCCGTTTCACCACGCCCACGGTTTCGTTGCCCACGGCAAGCCCGCGGCGGCCCGTCACTTCGTGAAGAACGACGAGCGGATCGTTCCAGTCGCCGATGTAGGTGCCGTGCACGCGATAGCGCCCGTACTGGCGCATCGTCTGCATGTGCGGGCCCACGAAGGTGAGCGCGACATCCTCGACGTTCACGGCCTCCACCTTGATATCGGCCTTGCCGCAGTTGACGACGCTGAGCGTTTTCCGCACGAGCGGCAGATCGGGATACACCGTATAGTCGAGCTGCACGCGAAAGGCTCCGCTCGGTTCCGTGCAGGTGACGGTGGCCGCCTCGCCGCCGGCGGGATGCGCCTGGGCGGACCACTTCACGTCCTTCCACGTATCGGCGCCCGTGTAGAGCTTCCCGTTCACGCGAAGCGAGAACTCGGGCGAGGCAGCCCGCAGGCAGTTGAAACCGTTGACGAGGCGATAGGTACCGGTTAGCACATGGCCGTCGCCGCAGTTGACCGTACGCCTCACGCGGCTGTTGCCGAGTTCCATCTCAAAGGGCGATGCGAACGCACGCGCCGGCAGGCGGCCGGCGGCGTCGACGTTGTCCGAGCCGGCGAATCCGCCGTTGCCGGACGCGTTCCCGTAGAATGCGCCCTCGACCTTGTCCCACAACCCCGCTTCTCCCGCCGCGTTGCGGCACGGCACGAAATCGCGAACGCGCTTTGCGCCTTGCGTGAGCGTGCAGGCGAAGAGGCGGAACGAGGCCGGGCACGTCGTGCGATTGTTCCGCGGTTCCGTGCGGGCGAAGAGCGCGAACGGCACTTTCGAATCGGCCGCCTGCCGCGTGTCTTTGAGAACAGGATTGCCGTCCACCGTGAAGACGCCCGTCGAAAAGTCGCCCTTCAACGTATGGGGGGCCGTATCGACGCGCGCCGTCGATTCCATGAAACCGAGCGTCCAGCAACCGTTTTCATGGATGCCGAAATCGTAGCGCACCCGGCCATCGCCGAACGGCAACGCGCCGAAAAGCTGATAGGTCTTCCGGGGAAGCGTTGTGAAGGCGCCGCGGATTTCCGCCACGAACGGCGTTGCCGCCTGCGGACAATACCGCGTATCGATCTGCTGCCGCCCCGAGGACTGGATCCAGTCGAGCGCCTTGAACCCGCTCGGCAACGCCACCTCCGCTCCGACCGCGCCGCCCCCCAGGGCGAACGCAAGCGCGAACAAAACCACCTTCATATTCAACTGCATCATCTCAAAACTTCCTTTCCCTGAAATCTCACTCCTGCCGCCGCACCTCGGCCCCGAGCGCCCCCAGCTCCCTTTCCACGGCCTCGTAGCCGCGATCGACCGATTCCGCATTGAGAATCGCCGTTTCGCCCTTCGCGCAGAGCGCCGCCAGAATGAGGGCGATGCCGGCGCGGATATCGGGCGAAGTCACGGTGGAACTGGCCAGCTGCGTGGGGCCCGTCACCACCACGCGGTGGGGATCGCATTGCACGATCTTCGCGCCCATGCCGATCAGGTGGTCCACGAAGTAGAGGCGGCTTTCGAACATCTTTTCGAAGAAGAGGCACGTGCCGCGCGTTTGCGTGGCAAGAACGATCAGAATCGAAACGAGATCGGAAGGGAACATCGGCCACGGGCCGTCCGCAACGGACGGAATCGCATCGCCGAGATCGTACGCCATCTTGCGCCGTTTTCTCGCCGGCATGTGCAACGTGCCCTTCGCCTCGTCGATCGTCCACTTCACGCCAAAGCGCGCAAAGGCGCGCTCCAAAACGCCGAACACCTGCGGATCGATCTCCGTGAGCGTCATCTCGCCGCCCGTGATCGCCGCCGCCGTCAAATAGCTCGCGCCTTCGATGTAGTCGCACCCCACGCGTGCCGCCGTGCCATGGAGCGCTTCAACGCCCTCGATGAACAGGCGATTCGTTCCCACGCCGCCGATCTTCGCGCCCATCGCATTGAGCATCGCGCAGAGATCCTGCACGTGCGGCTCGCAGGCGGCGTTGTAGATTTCCGTCGTACCTTTCGCGAGAACGGCGGCCATGAGAATGTTTTCCGTAGCCGTGACGCTCGCCTCGTCGAGGAGAAGCTTCGTGCCCACGAGGCCCTTCGGCGCCTTGACCGAAAGGAGGCGCCGAGCGCATTTCACCTTCGCGCCGAGCGCCGCGAAGCCGGCGAAATGCGTATCGAGCCGGCGGTGCCCGATGCCGTCCCCCCCGGGCGGCGGCAGCGACACGCCGCCCCGGCGCGCGAGAAGCGGGCCGGCAAAGAGAACGCTCGTACGGATCATCCGCGCGAGCGACGGATCAAGCCGCACCGTCTTCAGCTTCTTCGCTTCGATCGTCACCGTACGCGCGGCGAGATCGCGCGTCACCGCGGCGCCGAACTTCCGCGCGCAATCGAGCATGCGCGCGACATCCGAAATGGCCGGCACGTTCGTGAGCGTTACCGGCTCGGCCGTGAGAAGCGCCGCCGCAATCATCGGCAGCGCCGCATTCTTGTTGCCGGGCACGCGATGCGTGCCCGAAACGACTTTCCGTCCCTTGATCAGGAAGCGACCCATAGCGCCCTTTCCCCTCCCCGTATTGAGACGCGGATTCACTTCACGGCGTTGACGGCCGCATTGAGCGCCTTCACGTCAGCGGCGTGCACGCCCTTCTGGCCACCGCGCTTGACGGTGAACGTTTTGAGCGCCGGCACCTCGCCGCCGATGAGACGGAGCTTCTCGTAGGTTTCGATGCCGTCGCGGATGAGAAGCGCGCGCAGCGAAAGCCGCGGGCCAGGATAGATGAGCGACGTATCGCCCGAGGGCCACGCCGTATAGTCCTGGCTCACGAGCGGATTCTCCACCCAGCTGCACCAGGCCCAGCGGAGCAAGCCGTCGAAGCCCATCGCCGATGCGAACGGCGCCAGCCATTCGCTTTCCGCAGGATCGCTCGCCATGAAGGTGTTCGGCCGCGCCGGCCCGCAGCAGATGTAGTAGGTCGTGAACCGGCCCTTCGCGCGACGGGCCGCCACGTACTGCGCAAGGCCCTCGCAATGGCCATAGCTGTAGGCGACGTCGAACATCTCGTCGTTGAGCTTCGAGGGCGTATTGCACGCCATCACCATCTCAAGGCCCGGCGCATATTTCCGGAGCACCGCAAGCGCCGGCTTGATGAGCCGGTCGGGGCGCTCGTCCAACGCGATCTTCGTACGTTCGAACCACCCCTTCTCCTTCAGGTGACGGCAGAAGTCGGCAAGGAGATGGCCCCAGAATTCCTCGTAGGCGGCGCTGCCCGGCTCCATGCGCGGGCACACGCTCTGATGCGTCTTCTCGTCGAAGTAGCGGAAAGCGAGCGACCAGGGGAGCATCGAGTAGCAGTCGATCTGGCCGTTGAGGCCGATGGCGGCCGCCGTCTCCACCACCTTGTCGAACGCCGAGTAGTCATAGGTCCACGACCCGTCGGCATGCTTCGTGGGGAAAATGCAGGAGCGGAACCGGTCGTAGGTCTGGCCATTCCAGGCCTCGTCGATCAACGTGGCCGTGACCGTCTTCTGCCCCATCTCCGCGAGCAGGCCGTAGTAGCGCTTCATGAGCGCGAGATGCTCGGGGCTCCACATCGCCACGTCATGCCAGCGCGCGATTGGATCGGGGTGCTGCCAGAAGTCGAGATGGAACTTCCAATCGCGCACCGCCGGGAGCGTGCGCGGCACCACCGTGATCTCCACCGGCAGGCGATGCACCTCGCCGTTGATCGTCGCCGTCACCGTATCGCGAATGACGCCCGTTGCATCCGCGGGAATGTCGTAGGTGTAGATCACCGGGCGCGTCACGCCCTTGAAGGCCGTCACGTCCGTCCCGTCGAGGATATCGCCGTAGAGCGTGCCATTGCCGAGCGTATAGCGAATCACGTTGAGCTTCGCCTTCGCGTTCGCCGCCTCAAGGCGCAGCTCGCCGAAACCGTCCGGCGAGGACGCGACGAGCATCCCGTTCACGCGCTCGCCGCGCCAGCCCGTCAGCTTCACCACCGGCGCGAGCGCGGCCGTATCCGCGGGCACGTCGCGGTCGTAGCGCGTGTAGATGTCGCCCGCGAGGAATGTGCTCTTGTCACCGTGCGCCGTTGCGTAGCCTTCGATCTCCACGATGTGCGCGCCCGACTTCTGACTCGCCGAGTTGCGCGTCATCGTTGTACGCACATAGCGCACCTGCGCCGCCGGGAAGCCGCACACAAATCCCTTTGCGCCCTTGCAGAGCGTGTTCGCCGTCTGGTCGACGAGCGTCTGCCACGTCTTCCCGTCGGCCGAGCCTTCGATCTTGAAGCCGTAGGCGCGCCGATCGGCCCAATACGGCACGAGCCGGATTTCCGCGAGCGTCTTCACGGCGCCCATGTCCACCATGAGCGCCTGCGGCAGATTCTCGGCCGCCCAGTAGGATTCCGAAGACTGCCGCGCCCCATCCACCGCAAAGGCCGGCGCGTAATTCGCGTACTGCCCCGTTGCCGAAACCTTCGCATTCAGGAAGAGGTTTCCCGCATTCGCCGCCACGCTCCGGCCATCCGGCTCATACGACGGATGCCGGTTCGGCTTCGCCATCGCACCAAGCGCCGCAAGGGCGCACATCGACAACATCAACTGCTTCATTTTTCGTTTTCCTTTTTCGCTTACTTCTTCACCGTCACGCCCTGCGGCGCATCGACAATCGTTTTCACCGTTCCATCCGCCTGCCGTTCGGCACGCACGCGGAGGGCGCGCCCGCCCGGGAGCGCGTATGCGCCTTCGGCCCACGCGAGATCGCCGAGTTCGGGCTTCACCTCGAACGCGGTCGAGCCAACGCCAAGCGGACGGATCCCGAGCACATGGGCGATGCACCACGCCGCCGGCCCCGCGCTCCACCCGTGGCAGAGCGAATGGCGGAAGCCCTTGTAGCAGAACTCGCCATAGTCGCCGTGGATATCCTTCTTCCCCGCGACAGGCAGCGCATCGACGCGGAAGGCGTTGTTCGTCCAGGCGAGGTTGAAGTCTTCCCAGAAACTCGTCGCGCCCATGTCGATCATGCCGCCCCAGTAGTCGCGCACCGTATCAAGCGCGCGCTGATGCGCCCCGGCCTTGCTCATCGCCTCGATCATGTAGTAGCCGTAGAACGTGGAAACGTCCGCATGGCCCCTCGCGCCGAGCACCTGGTCGAACATCTCCTTCGGCGCGCGCAAATCCGCAAGCGCAAGGAGCGCCGCCGCGCTCTTCGCGCCGTGCGGATCGGGCCGCTGTTTCTCGAGCACCGCGCCAAACGCACGCGCCTTCTCGGCGAGGGCCGCATTCCCGAGCGCTTCGGCGAGAAACGCCGTTTCGCGCGCGCACATCACGGCGAGCGCCTGCGTGCCGGCCACCGCCGCGGGCCTGTTGTGGTTCGTGGGCCAATCGAGGAAGTTGCCGCTCACCCAGGCGCCGTTCTTCAAGCCGCTCCGCACGTGGTCGAACGTGGCCACGAGATAGGCCTCGTACCTTTTCAGCTCGGCGAGGTCGCCCGTGTAGCGATACCATTCGGCAAGATTGCGGATCCACCAGAGCGTATAGGTGGGCATCGTATCCATCCATGCGTTCGGCGCCGTGGTGGCCGCCATGTAGGCGAGGGAATCGGGGAGAATCTGCGCCGCGCCGAAAACCGAGAGGATGGCCATCGTCTCGGGGTGCGTATCGCCCATCCACACGAGCCGGTCGCGCTTGATGCCGTCCCACAGATAGTCCTGGCAGCAGAGGTGCACGGTGCGAACCGCCGTATCGAAGACGGCATTGAGCCGCGCGTCGGACGAACGGAAGAAGCCAAGCTGCTTCATCGGGCGCATCAGCGAGACGGCCCGCAGATATTCGATCTGCACCGGTTCTGCGCCCGTGTTGTCGAGGCGTACGAACCGGAAGCCCGATTCGCCGAACTCGCGGCGGCCATACCACGGAAGCGCAATCTCGTCGTCGCGAATCGCGTGGTCGTTCGAAGCGCCCTTCTCGCCAAGCTCGCTCATCGCCTCGCTCACGGATTCGCCGAGCCGGATGCGCACCTTCGCGTGGCGCCCGGTCTTGGCGCCGCTCCCGATCTGCACCGAGCCGTGGAGCTCGCGCCCGAAGTCGATCATGAGCCAGTCGCCCGTCTTGAGGATCGGGCCCGACCCCCTCAGGAACGCGCCTTCGGAGACCTGGCCGAACCGCGGCGAGCAAAGCGCCTCGGCGCCCTTCAGCCCCTCCGACACGGCAACAAGGCGCGCCGGCGGGACGATCGAGCGCACCCGCGCATCCGGCCGTTCCGTCGGCCCTTTGCCCTGTGCTCCACCAACCAAGGCAGCCGCAACCGCCAAACAAGAAAGAAAATATTTTTTAGTCATGTTCCTATTATATCATACTCCCCCGCCCCGAACAATGAAACAGGGAAAAAACATGTTCCAAACGTGTGGCACGACAAGGTCAGACCTGATCGTGCCACAACGAACGGCAGAATGGCCCCTGCCCCTTTGCCGGCCGGGAGGCTATCTCACGAAAACCACGAAGCCTTCCTTCAACAACACCACCTGGCCGTCCCTGCGGCGGAGTTTCCAGGCCGTCTGCGGCACACCGCCAACCGACACGTCAAGCGCAATGGCCTTGACGTCGTTGTTCGAAAGTTCGCCCGCACCGCACAACACGAATTCGCTTCGCATCGGCGGCCGAGCAAACGCAACGGACAATTGCCGCAGATGTTCCACGGCACCGTCGGCGACGTCGAGCAAAGGACGCGCCGCGAAATCCCGCGGATTCACCACCTCGATCGACAAGGCGTTTTCAAGATCCAGTGCCCCCGAATAGGCGAAGCCGGCTGCGAGTTCGGCCTGGCGTGTCACCGCCATGCCGCCCGCACGAACCGGCGCGGTCGCAAAGAGCGCATCCGGCCCGTTCAACACGTTTTGCGCAAGTTCGGCGCTCGTCAACGCGCCATCCCAAATACGCACTTCATCATAGTCGGAAGACGAGTCCAGATCCTTGTACCACGAATGTCCCAGCCAGAAGCGCGCATTCGGCAAGGTACAATGAAGCGGCGCCCCCTGGACCGACGTGCTCCGTTCCAGCCGCCCCGTCGCCAAGTCGCGGCGCTCCCAGCGGAAGGTACCAACACCATCGTATACCACGGCGATGTGGTACATAGTGTCCATCGTATAAGGCGCCATCGTCCGCTGATACTGGGAACCGTTGTATTCCACAAAATCAGGGATGCTGGCACTGCTGTACCACGCCATCACGAAAGAGGTTTTCTGACCGGTGCCGATGTCGAGAAAACGGGCGTTGCTCTGGTCCGCCGTCTTGCGGGCCCACAGCTCAATGGTGAACGGCCCCGTCGAAGGCAGCAGGCCCACGCCCAGTTCGGCCCAGCTCGATCCCTGCGGCCCGCCCGTCAGGCGCAACATGCCGTCTTCGACGCGCGCGCCGGGGCCATTCAACACCCCCGTACGGCCGCCGACCGCGTCGGTCGTATCCGAGGTGAAACTCCAGCGGTGCACCAGGCTCGCGCCCGACGGCCTCTCCCCTAAAGTCAAGCAGGCATCCGGGCCATCCTTCGCATTCTGCGTCAACTGCGCTTCCGAAAGGACCCCACGCCAGACGCGCACCTCATCGTAGGTCGCCGAAGCCACCGAACCGGTCGTGGGATCATACATGTCTCTTCCAAGATGGAAGCGCGCTGCCGAACTCGTCCAGTCAGTACCCGTGTTTACAAAGAACATGTTCTTCTCCACCGCTCCCGTGGCGGCGTTCCGCTTCGTCCAGCGAATCCACCCCGATCCGTCACAGGTGACGGAAATATGGTACATCGTCCCCAGCGTATAGGGAGCCATCGTATCCTGTAGATATTTGCCGCCGTTCTCGACCTGGTCCTGGTTGACATTCGTGCCACGCGTCCACGCCACCGCGAAACTTTTACCGCCGGTGGTGCCGATGTCGATGATGCGCGACCAGTTGGCGACCGCATCCTGGCGCGCCCAGACTTCAATCGTGAACGGGCCCGCCGCCGGCAACACCCCCGTGCCCAGCACCGCATAGCCAGGGCCTCCTTCGAGCACCAACTGCTTGTCGGCGACATGTGCCCCCTCGCCCGTCAGCACCGCCGTGCTCCCGCCCACGGAGTCCGCCAAGTCGCCGTTGAAGCTCCACCGATGCAGCAGCTCAGGATCTTCGGGCGGCACTTCCGGATTTGCCATCCTGATTTCAACCTGGCTGCAATCCGCCGGCCCTGCGAGCGCATGCGCCGTCAACTGCACATCCGACAACACGCCTCTCCACACCCGCACTTCATCGTAGGTCGCCGAGGCCACCGAACCGCTGTCGAGCGCGTACAAGTCATGCCCCAGCTGGAAGCGGGCGGTCGGCTGCCGCCAGTAGGTTTGCGTATTCGAGAACCCCGACCCCTTCTCCACAACGCCGGTATCCAGGTTCCGCTTCGTCCAAGCGATGTTGCCGGCGCCATCATACGTCACGGCAATGTGGTACATCGTCCCCAGCGTATAGGGGGCCATCGTGTCCTGTAGATACGAACCATGCTCGACCTGGTCCTGGTTGATGTTCGTCCCGCGCGTCCACGCCATCGCAAAGCTCTGGCCACCGCCCACGCCGATATCGACCAAGCGCGACCAGCTGACGATTTCATCCTGGCGCGCCCAGATTTCGATGGTGAACGGCCCCTCTTCCGGCAACAGCCCCGTACCCAAGAGAGCGTAGCCCGTAGAACCGGTCGCGCCCTTCAGCACCAATTTCCCGTCCACCAGTTCCGGCCCCTCGCCCGTCAGCACCGCCGTGCTGCCGCCAATGGAATCGGTCAGATCGTCAAAGCTCCACCGATGCAATAGCGCCGTCGACTCCGCGCCGACGATTTCGCCGCCGGCCGCCACCTTCAAATCCGAAAACGCCATCGTTCCCGAAATACAGGCGGAAAGATCCAGCTTGGCGCCGGCGGCCACGTTCATCGGAATCGCGAAGTTGGCGAGCGCAAGGTTCGGCGTTTTACCGGCAGCCACCACCGTGCCCGATTGGATGTCCACGTCGCCAAACTGGTTGGCCTCCGCCAACGTCAATGTTCCCGCCCCCTGCTTGACAAGTGACGGCCGCTGACCATCCCACCCCCTTACGGGCAAGTTGAACGTCACATCCGCCGTCTCGTTTGACACCAGCACCGTCCCTTTTGCGCAAACAGAATTCATCGACGCCCAAGTCTGGAAGGATCCCAATATCGACAGTTCCTCCAGGCAAAGTTTCGCATTCCCGCTTTCAATACGGAGGGTCTCCTCATCGCCCTTGAACGTGAGAGACTTGACCACAACCTCGGGCCGGACCCAAAATGTAGCTCCCGTCACAATGAAATCCACATCGGGCAACGAACTGTTGCCCTTGGTGAAGAACGGCGCGCACCCCTCGGCGCGAATCACACCCGCGTCTGGGCAGGTCGTGTTACAGAACCAGAAGGCCTTGCCGTTGTTGCACGCGAGCGTCAGGGTGTGTCCCCCCAGGCGGAGTTCGTTTGCCGCAAACCCCGCCGACACCAACCCGAAATCGCCTTGGAGGTTCACTTTGGCATCGCCTGTCAAAGTCAGCCCCTGCATCTGTCCGTTCCCTTCACCGATGTTGACACCGGAATTCCGCAAGGCTCCCTGGCCATCCGGCCCCGCGCCCTCGATCTGGTACGCGAGATCGGAGAGCAAGCCGCAGACATCGAAGGCGCCGCCGTTTTCGACAACGACCAGCGTACCTTGAGGGAAGGCCCCCGCAAGGCCCGTCTGCATCAGGCCGGCTTTCACCACGACCTCGCCCGTCGAACGGCTGGCCGCCTTCAATACATACGTGCCAGCGCCTTCCTTGACGAGTTTTACGCCGCCGGCAAGGGACAGCCAGCTCTCCTGGGTCGTCCCTTCTGGGATATCGATATGCAATTCGCCCGTGCCGACTTCATCGCTGATCGTGGCAGCGCCCCCATACCCCGAGCTGCCGAGCGACAATTTGTGCCCATCGAGGTTAAGCACCGCACCCTCTTCGAACGTGACCGTTTCAGCCCGCCAGTCGGCATCCGCCTCCAGCGTCATCGTACCGACAATATTCTGCGCGGCAAACACCGTCCAACCCACCACAGCGGCCGCCACCGCAAAGCAGATACGGTTCCAATTTCCACCAAACATCCTTTTCATCGTCTCCTCCGATTTCATTCAAAAAAATTAACCGCTAGAACAGCCAATATTGTACTCTATCGTATCCTCGTGTGGCAAGCTGTTTTTGAGGGGGACAGACCCCGAGGGGGAGGGACAGACCCCGAATCACACGGGGACTGTCCCCCTAGATCTTTGTCTCCCTCCAGCCAATCGCATTCTTCGTGTGTTCTGATTCCTTTGCCAGGCGTTTCGTCGCCTCCAATCCAAACGAGAAATCCCCCGCATCATCTGCCTGATCGAAGTCGCCCAGCCATTCATAGACCTGATGTTCAACCCATCGCCCATCATGATTCCGCCGTTTAACATCTTCCCGAAAACTTTCCGTATCATCCCTTCGACGGGAACCAAACAGCCCCTGCGCATCGCCTCGGTCTTCGACCTCGCGTAAATAGCGCCCGACATCAAGCTCATACCCATGGGCCTGCAAGATCGAAAACCTCTGATCGGTTGAGCTTTGCAGCCTATCACGCCATACTGCCGCCATGACCACACCATAGACCAGATACACAATGGCAGGAATTCCGAAGGCCAATGCCAGCAAGAGAAAATACCGTGAGGAATTCTCCAGATTCGCAAATGCAAACCCCAACAGCGCGAGACACAAAACGAAGCACCCCTTCGAAGCGAATGTCGACCAGCCGTTCGCCCGTCGCCAACACTTGTCGCACACGTGAACCCCGAATCCTCCTCGAAAGATCCATACTTCCGCATCGTCCGTATCGCCGATTGTCCGACAGAACGAAAAGAATGCACGACGAAGGCTGTTCGAATCCCGGCCGCAGACGACGCACTGTCTCCTGTGAGTACCGAAGCTCCGCTCCATCTGCACATCGTCCAGCTCCGCCACGAACGGTTCATCTGCGGTGGCCTCCGCCCCCGCACCATCGCCGGCCGTCTCCAGTTCTTTGATTTCGTCAATGCCCGCTTGCGCGTTTTCCGATTGATCCTCCGAATTTTCATTTTTCAACATTCCCCCGTCAATGCGCTCCCCTCCCCACTCTTCTGAAAATGCCAACAAAAAAACGCAAAGGAAGAAAATCGCCAAAGGCAAATAGTCAATCCATCCGTACTTAAAAGGGCATGGGTTGAGTTCCCCCGAACTACGTAAAAGCGACTCCAATTTCCGCTTGAACTGATAGCCTTCGGCTTCCGAAAAATAAGTCCATACCCAAAAAGACTTGCCAAGCTCATCACGGGCGGCAGTCGAAAAACCAGGCAGGGCGGTCGCCCTGCGGCCGTTGCGACCGGCGCGGGGCGCCGACCCTACCAATGGTGCGGTAGGTTTTGAAAGAACCTCACGAATGACCAATTCTCCATTACAACCGTAACGCTCCCACAAAATTTCCACTTTGTCAATGTTCTTCACAGGGATTTTCTCAACCGACATGCGCCTTCCCCACAGCTTCGAATCGACGATTTCCACGACTCCGTTTCGCACGACAATTCGCCTTTCTCACGAAGTGGAAAAAACGAGGGCCATGACCGTCAGTACCGCAAAAAAGGTGAACAACACCGGATGGGCAAGGTTGGGCCTCCAAATGGATCCTCTCGCCGACTCCAACGGCAAGCCCGCCGACAGGCGGGCAATACAGGCGCAAATGTAATCCTGCACGCTCCCCGGAAAGGACCTCCCGAATCGAACGCTTCCCAAAGAATCGTCAGTCGCCAGAATCCAATGTGTTTCTTGTCCGTTCTTCCGCTTGACGTGCTTTATGCGCCGAACTTGCGTACGAGGCGAAAGCGGGAATTCCGCCCTTTCAAACCAAGAAGAATAAACGCCTTTCGGCGGACAGAGCTTCACCACAAGTCTCCCGAACAGCGCGTAGAGGAAAACGGCAGCGCCAACGATGAATCCACCTATACAGAATATGGTGGCGACGCTTCTATCATACCCAAGCCAAATGCAATTTGCCGCCAGCAACAACAGCCCCAGCAAAAATCGCGGAATACTACCCCATCGGTAGACGATGCGGGCTTCAGTTTGCCCACCCGTTGTTGTCACTACTTCGACGCGTACGCGCGGCGGCGGCCGGTCGATCGATACATAAGGCTCCATGGCACCTCTCCTCTCTGACATTGAGGAAATTGCACCCTCCTCTGGCGCCGCGTCGATGCCCATGCCGCCCGACATGAAACCCATCACCGGCACACCACACGCCAAGAGGAATCAAACGCGACCATTATCGCATTTATCCAATTGGAAAGCAAGGGAAATGGTTTTCGTTGATTTGGCCGGTCCGATGTGAGGCAGTTGATCGTGCCACTTCCTACTGCATCTCGTAGAAGAAGAGGGCGAAGGCGAGCGGGTCGGCGAGGGTGACTTTCAAGGCCGCGAGTTCGGCGCCGGTGAGCGTGGTGGTGTCGCCGTCGTAGCGCGTGACCCGATAACGGGCGGTCGGCTGAAGGCCTTCAAGCGCAAAGGCGAAGGTCGCCTCGCGGCAGGCGGGCCGACGGAAGGCGATGGCGAAGCCGGCGTTCCGATCGGGGCGATGGAGCTGATAGGCTACCCATACGTCGCGCGCGAGCGACGCGGGCGGCGTTTGCGGATAGAAGTCGCCCATAAAGCCTTCGCGCATCCGCGCGGCGGCCGCGAACACCTTCTTGAGCCAGCACATCTCGCGATCGGAAAAGGCGCGGCGCACGATGCCGCCATCCCAATCCGACGGCGTGAACACGCTTCCGGCGCAGACGGCGCTGAAGAAACCGTAGTCGTCGAACATCGCCGCAGGCGTCGTTTCACTGCCCTGGAACGGCTGGTAGGCGAGCGTGTTGAGCGTGATGTTCTGTACGTTGAAAATCTGGTCGAGCGAATTCTTGTGGCCGATCGCGAAATCCGTGCGGCAATAGCTGTGGCTGCGCGAGACCATCTCGAAGTCGAGCCGGCGGGCGCCGCTTGCGCAGTTCTCGATGAGCAGATCGGGGAAGCGCCGCCGAAGTTCGTCCCAGAAGGCATAGAGGCCCGTGATGTGCTTCGCCTCGGTCACACCCACGCGGTCGGGCGCGTCGTTTCCGTTCCAGTACGGGGCGGGGCCGAGATTGAAGTCCTGCCGGAACACGTCGAGCTTATTCGAGCGGACGAGGCCGCTCACAAGCTCCACGAGCCCCGTACGGCAGGCCGCATCGCCGAGATTCACGAGGAGCGGCTGCGGCTTTTCGGGATTCGCCGTTTTCTGCCAATCGGCCGGGAGCATCCAGGCGGGATGGTCCTTCGCGAACGGCTGGTCGTCCATCGCCCGTTCCGGTTCCATCCAGAGGAGGAACTTCATCCCGTGGGCGCGCGCCGCTTCGGAAACCTTCAGGAGGTTGCCGTCGGGATGGATGGCCGTGTTGAACGTCCAGTTCCCCACGTAGCGCCACCAGGTACTGCCGCAGTTCGGATAGGGATCGATGACCTGGGGCGGGCCATACCAGGCCGCATCCACCCAGAACGTGTTGAACGGCATCGCATTCTTCGCGGACCAGTCGATGATGTCGAGCATCATCTTGTCGGGCTTGTTGCCGCCGCCCGCCGTGAGGGGGAGGAGCGGCTCGATGAGCCGGCCCTGCCGGTCGCGCGGAAGCTTCTCCTCGCGCATGAAGCGATGGAGCGCCGTGCGCACGGCGGATACGCCCATCCCCTCGCGGCGGAAGAAGAGCAGCGAGGGCTGGCGCAGCGATTCACCCTTCAGCAAACGGAAATGCGTCCGGCGCAGACCCGCGCGCAAGCGCAGCGTGCCGCCTTCGAGCGTGAAGCGCGCGGTCCAGCCGCCCGTCCAGCCGATGCCGATTTCGCAGCCGGTGCCATCCGCAAGATCGATCCCGAACCACGGCATGAAGGCGGAAGACGAACGCGCTTCGGCGACATCGAACACGGCCTCGTGCGCGCCGGCGGCCGCGAGCGTACAATCCGCAGGCGTAAAGTCGTTCGCCGTGCACACGGTGCCGCGAAGCGCCCGCACGGTGGCGCCGGCGGTGGCAACGCGCCAGTCGAGCGACTGGAAATCGTCGATGATCTCCGTGCCGCCATCCGCACGGCACACGAGTTCCGGGCGCACCTCCGCCGCAGGAAACCGTTTGTAGAAAATCCACGTGTCGTGCAGTTCAAGCTTTCCGTCGCGCGTCGTGTAGACAAGCCGCCACGTCGCCGCACGCGCCGTGTCGCCCACCAGTTCCGTACGAACCGGCCGCCCGAAAAGAAAGGGCTCTCCCCCATAGGAAAAGGCATGCACCCCCTTCTCGCGCAATTCCGTAAACGGCGCAAGCCCGCCCCAGGCCGCCGAAGCCGCCAGGCACGCTCCCCACGCCAACATCCAAAATCTCGACTGTACACGCATGATCGCATTCTCCCTCGCACCGATAGTTTAACACAATACATCCGCTGTGGAAACCGATTTTTTGGAAGATGGCGACTTTTCCCTCCCTTCAGTTCTTCAGCATTCCCTCTCCAACATTCCCAACCACCTCATCTCATTTTTTTGCTATAATATCGGCATGGACGAGAAAGAGCAGAATCCCGCCGCCGGCGAAAAGCTGGCGCGCGCCTTCGAGGAACACCGCGAGCGGCTATTGCGCCTCGCGGAGCGTAACCTCAATCCCGTGTTGCGGCGGCGCGTCTCGGCGGAAGACGTCGTTCAGGAAGCGGCGGTCGATGCCTGCCGGTGGGGCGGCGAGTTCCTTGAGAACGACAATCTGCCCGTCTATTTCCGTTTGCGCGCCGTGCTGCTGCAAACGATCACGCATCTTGAACGGCGGCATCTGCGGTCTGCCAAGCGCGACGCCTACCGCGAATCGGAGCCGCCGCCCGGCGAGAACGGCGATGAAGAGGCGCCGCCCGCCTGGGACGAAGTGCCGGATACGGCCACCTCGCCCCTCAGCGCCGCCGCGCGGGCCGACCGCCATGAAATTCTGCGCCGTGCGCTCCACGAGCTTGCCGAGGCCGATCGGCAGATCGTTCTGCTGCGCAACTTCGACGACCTTTCCAATGCCGAGTGTGCGGACGTCTTGGGCATCGACCCGAAGGCGGCCAGCATCCGCTATGTGCGGGCCCTGCAGCGCCTCAAGGCGAAACTCGTAGAATACACGGAGTTCCAGTCGTGAACGAGAGCGACGGTACGATCGAACAGCTTGTCGACCTCTATCTCGACCGCTGCCATCTCGGCGACGCGCCGGACATCGCCTCGTTCGCGGCCGCGCATCCCGCGCACACGGCCGAACTGCTCGAAATCCTGCCGCTTCTCAACGACCTTGAAAAGGCCGGCGACGCCGCGCGCGGCCGTTCGATGGCCCGCGACGACGAATTGCCCGAACTGCCCGGCTCCGACTTCAAGCTCGAACGCAAAATCGGCGGCGGCGGCATGGGCGTCGTTTTCGAAGGCCGCCAGCTTTCCCTCAACCGCCGCGTTGCGGTGAAGCTCCTCGCGCCGTCGCTCGTGGCGGACGCCAAACGGCGCGCGCAGTTCGAGGAGGAGTCGCGCATCGTCGCGATGCTCCACCATCCGAACATCGTGCACGTCATCGCCGCCGGCCAAAGCGCCGGCATCTGTTTCTACGCGATGGAGATCGTAGATGGCGAGCGCCTCGACAAACATACCTTTAAAAACCTTCGCGAAATCGCCGCGGCGGGCCTCCAAGCCGCTTCGGCCCTCACCTACGCCCACGGCTGCCAGGTGATGCACCGCGATATCAAGCCCTCGAACCTCATCCTCGATGCCCAAGGCGTCGTACATGTGGCGGACTTCGGCCTCGCGTGCGTGCTGGAAAACGGCCACGAATCCGTCGAGCGCGCCGGGGCGCAGAACGGCACGCTCCGCTACATGCCATCCGAGCGCCTCCTGCACGGCCTCAGTACCTTTGCGGGCGACCAGTATGCGCTCGGCGTGACCCTCTACGAACTCATCACCAAGCGGCCCATCCTCAAGGAACACACGCCGAACGCCCTTTTCCGGCGGATCTGCTCGGCGCCGCTGCCGCCGCTCGAGTGCGACGTCGAGCCGGACTTGGCCGCCATCGTCAACAAGTGCATTTCCTTCGAGGCGAAAGACCGCTATCCCTCGATGCACCATCTCTGCGAAGACCTGCGCCGCTTCCTCGCAAACGAGCCCGTGAACGCCGCGCCGGCCCCCGCCGGGCGCCGTTTCATCCTGTGGACGCGCCGCAAGCCCGCCGTCGCGGCCCTCACGGGCGTAGCGGCCGCCTGTGCCGTGGCGGCCGTCGCGGCCCTCGCTACGGGCTACCTTCGCACGCACGCCGCGCTCGACCGCGCCGAGCGCAATGCCTCGCTCGCCAGTGCCGCGCTCTCGGGCGTGTTCACCCACGTCGAACGCCAGCCCTCCACGAAGCGCGATACGGAACTTCTCACCGAGCTCATGCCCTACTACGGGGAACTCGCGCGTCGGCGCGACATGCCGCCCGAAAAAGTGGCCGAAGCGAATCGCGTGCTCGGCATCTGCGCGTTCCGCACGGGCAACTACTTCCTCGCCGAAAAGGCGTTCCGCCGCGTGGTGGAAACGCAGCAAGACGCCGATGCGCGCATCATGCTCGCCAACGCCCTTCGCCGCCAGGGAAACGACGCCGAAGCGGAATCGATCTTCCGCAATGTCGCGGAGGCCTTTACGGAATCGCCCTATCCGGCCGACCGCTATGCGGCCGTGCAGGCCATCCGCGAACTGACGCCAGACAAGAAAACGCTCAAGCACAATCTCGAGGACCTCCAGCAGGCCTACTACATCATCACGGACCTCTTGAAGGCGGATCCCAACAATCCCGACTACCGCTACCAATACGCGGCCCTTCTCGGTTCGGCGCCCGATCTCGCGGCCTCGAACGGCGTGGCGCGCGCAACGTCGA
The DNA here is from genome assembly GCA_045617985.1 of Kiritimatiellia bacterium. Taxonomy (GTDB): domain Bacteria; phylum Verrucomicrobiota; class Kiritimatiellia; order RFP12; family UBA1067; genus RUG572. Next base: position 22,014 of record JAZLJP010000196.1, on the reverse strand, counting down.
GCGCCATCCAGATTCTGAATCGTCTCGCGGGCGAATATCCCGACCGGCCGGACTACGGCCTCGCCCTCGCGGAACTCGTGGATGCCCGCCTCAGCCGCGCCTCGAAGCCCTTCCGCAGCGGCGAACGTAACGAAGTGCGCGGCGCCTTGGAGCATGCGGATCGTCTCCTCGGGCGCCACCCGAACATGCCGGACGTCGTCTCGGGCGTTCTCCGCCTACGCGTTTCCTACGCCGCCTATCTCCGCCGCATCGGCGATACGCTTATGGCGGACCATGAAACGGCGCGCACGTCGGGCATGCTCGAAATGCTCGCCTCCAGCCACGAACCGCCCGCCGCCCAGCGTTTCCGCTATACGGGGCCCGGCAATGCGAACATTTCCTATCGGCAGATTTCCATCAACCATCGTCTGCGCCGCGCCGTTCCCACGCTCATCACGATCCTCCACGGAAGCGACGGCTATGGCTCGGACAACACGCGCCAGCTCTCCACGCCCTCCCTTTTCCCGCTTGTCGAATACATCCAGTCGCACAGCGAAAAGGCGATCATCCTTCTGCCGCAATGCCCGGCGAAGAAGAACTGGAAGGCGCTTCGCCCTGCGCTCGACGGCCTCATCAAAGAAAAGGCACGTGAATTCCACGTGCCCGCGAAACGCATCCATGAAATCGGCGAATCGCCTTTGCCCGACGACAAACTCCTCAAGATCTTCCCGCCGCCCGTTACCGCGTCGACTTCAGCGCGTCCCGTTCCGCCCGTGACAGAATCCGCTGATTCGAGCTTCCTCGAAACTGAAGAGAAACGTCCTTGAGCGATTCAACGAAGGGGCCGTCCACCAGAACGTCGATGTACGAGAGAAACTCGTCCGTCACTTCCGTGCGCCAGCGCGTAGGCTGCAGCAGGTCGCGCTCGAAAACGCATCCCGTATAGCACCACACGTTCTTCGTCTCGCCGAATTGCGCGCGGAAGCGCCGCATGAACCCGATGAGCCCGCGCTGGTTCTCAGGCTCCATCGGCTCGCCGCCGAGCAGCGAAAGCCCGGCGATCCACGACGGCGAAAGCTGCTCCAACAGGAACTCCTCCGTGTGTGCCGTGAAAGGCTTGCCCGCCGCGAAATCCCACGTCGACTCGTTGAAGCATCCCTTGCAATGATGCGTGCAGCCCGAAACAAAAAGCGACACGCGAACGCCGATTCCGTTCGCGATGTCGCTTCCGATAATGCCCGAATAGTTCATCTCTTCAGCAACAGCACTCGTGCAGGTGTTCGGAAACGTGAAGGACGCGCTCCTTGATTTCCTGCGTACGGCCCTGGTTCCAGTATTGCGAACCGATGTAGCCGCAGGTGCGGCGCGCCACGTTCATGCGGTTCTGATCGGTGTTGCCGCACTTCGGGCACTTCCAGATCAGCTTGCCGTTCTCGTCCTTCACGATCTCGATTTCACCGTCGAAACCGCACGCCTGGCAGTAGTCGCTCTTCGTATTGAGCTCGGCATACATGATGTTGTCGTAGATGAACTGCATGATGGCGAGCACGGCCGGAAGGTTATCCTGCATGTTCGGCACTTCCACATACGAAATCGCGCCGCCGGGCGAGAGCGTTTGGAACTTCGCTTCAAGGGCGAGCTTCGCAAACGCATCGATCGGCTCCGTCACATGGACGTGGTAGGAGTTCGTGATGTAGTTGCGATCGGTCACGCCCTTCACGATGCCGAAACGCTTCTGCAGACACTTGGCGAAACGGTAGGTGGTGGATTCAAGGGGCGTACCGTAAAGCGAATAGTCGATGCACTCGGCCTTCTTCCAGGCCGCCGTGTATTCGTTGAGCTTCTTCATGATGTCGAGGCCCAGCGCTTCACCCTCGAATTCCGTGAGCTTCTTGCCGATGAGCGAATAGACGCACTCCCAAAGGCCGGCATAGCCGAGCGACAGGGTGGAGTAGCCGCCATGGAGGTATTTGTCGATCTTCTCGCCCTTCGGGAGGCGCAACAGGGCGCCATGCTGCCACAGAATCGGCGCCGCATCGGAGAGCGTGCCCGTCAGGCGCTCGTGGCGGCACTGGAGCGCACGATGGCAGAGCTCCATGCGTTCGTCGAAAATCTTCCAGAAGGCCGTGAGCCGGCGCTCGTCGCCCGCGCCCTCACCCGCCTCATGCACCGCCGAGAGGCCGATATCCACGAGGTTCACCGTCACCACGCCCTGATTGAAACGGCCGTAGTATTGGGGCTGGCCCTGCTCGTTGACGAACGGCGTGAGGAAGCTGCGGCAGCCCATGCAGGTGTAGCAGTGGCCTTCGCCCGTCTTGTCGATCTTGTTCTTGAGCATGATCTTCTCGGAAATGTAATCCGGCACCATGCGCTTGGCCGTGCACTTCGCGGCGAGTTCCGTGAGATACCAGTAGGGCGTTCCTTCCTTGACGTTATCCTCTTCAAGGACGTAGATCAACTTCGGGAAGGCCGGCGTCACATACACGCCCACCTCGTTCTTCACGCCCAGGATGCGCTGCTTGAGCGTCTCTTCGATGATGACGGCGAGATCCTTCTTCTCCTGCTCGTTGCGCGCCTCGTTGAGGTACATGAACACGGTGATGAACGGCGCCTGGCCGTTCGTGGTCATGAGCGTCACCACCTGGTACTGGATCGTCTGCACGCCGCGCACGATCTCCTCGCGCACGCGACGCTCGACGATTTCAGACTTCTGCCCATCCGTGAGCTTCGCCCCCACGAGCGCGAATTCCTGCTCCACTTCGCCCCGGATCTTCTCGCGCGACACCTGCACGAACGGCGCGAGGTGCGTGAGCGAGATGGACTGCCCGCCGTACTGGTTCGAGGCCACCTGCGCGATGATCTGAGTGGCGATGTTACAGGCCGTGGAAAACGAATGAGGGCGCGAAATCTGCGTGCCGGAAATGACCGTGCCGTTCTGCAGCATGTCCTCGAGGTTCACGAGGTCGCAGTTGTGCATCCGCTGCGCATAATAGTCCATGTCATGGAAATGGATGAGGCCGTCTTCATGCGCTTCCACGATGTCGCCCGGCAGAAGCAGGCGCTTCGTGATGTCCTTCGACACGGCCCCGGCCATATAGTCGCGCTGCGTAGAGTTCACCACGGGGTTCTTGTTCGCGTTCTCCTGCTTGGCCTCTTCGTTCGTGCAGTTGATGAGCGTGAGGATTTCGCCGTCCGTCGTGTTGTGGCGGCGCTTGATATCCTGAACGAAACGATACTTGATGTAGTTCTTGGCAACGAGATGCGCACCCGCTTCCTGGATCTTCGTCTCAACAATATCCTGAATCTCTTCCACCCCCAGCGCGCGATCATGGGAAGAGGCAAACTCTTCAATCTGGGCGGCGATACGCTCGATCCGCGCCTCGGTGAGTTTGTCGGCATCGTCAACCGTCTCATTGGCCTTACGAATCGCCGCAGCGATTTTCTGGGCGTCAAATTGGGCTTGCGAGCCGTCGCGCTTGATGATGTTCATGTTGAGATGTTTCGTCCTTCTCTTCCCACCCATGAAGAACCCATGTCGCTCAACATACCCGCCACTTGGCGGACAACTCCTTCTCGAGCCCGTCACCCATGGATCCTTCTCCGTGAAAAGCGCGCATAGTATACAAAGTATCGGCACCGAATGCAAGGAAGAATCCATATATAGTGTAAATTTATTTGGACAAATACTATATATGGTATTTAGCCGACTTTTCTCCCCTTTCTCTCATTTTTACGGGCCGCCCCAAGAAGATGAAAAATGATAAATGGAGAAAAACGGTCAATTTCCCGCTTCGCCGCGGGCGCGGCGATCGAGGAAATCTTTTGTCACGCGCGCCACCACCGGCGAGAGGAGAACGAGCGCCACAAGGTTCGGGAACGCCATCAGTCCGTTCATCGTATCGGCAATGCCCCACACCACGCGCACGGTGAGATAGGGCCCGATCGCCACGCAAAGGACGTAGAGGAGGCGGTAGACCTTCACGAGGCCCCGGCGTTCCGATCCCACGAGGTATTCAAGGCATTTTTCCGAATAGTAGTTCCACCCGAGAATCGTCGTGAACGCGAAGAAGGTGAGCGCGACCATCAAAAAGAGCGAGGCGATGAAGCCGGAGTGCGGCCCGAGGAAGGCGAGGCCCCGCGTGAACGCCTCGATGGTGATATCAACGCCCTTGAGGCCGAGCGACGGTTCCCAGGCCCCCGTCACCACGATGGCGAGGCCCGTCATCGAACAGACGACGATCGTATCGATGAAGGTGCCCGTCATGCACACGAGCCCCTGCCGCGCCGGTTCGTTCGTCTGTGCCGCCGCCGCCGCGATCGGTTCCGACCCAAGCCCGGCCTCGTTCGAGAAGATGCCACGCGCCACGCCCATCTGGATGGCCACGAAAATCGACCCGACCATCCCCCCCGTAAACGCCGCCGGATTGAACGCGGCGCGCACAATGAGTTCAACGGCCGAGGTCAGCTTCGAGATGTTGCCCAGAAGAAGGAAGCCGCAGGTGAGCACATAGAAAATCGCCATGAACGGCACCACCACGGTCGCCACGCGCGAAATGCGCTTGAGCCCGCCGATGACGACGAGCGCCGTCGCGAGCGTCACCACCGCGCCGGCAACGACGACGGGAACGGAATAGGTCGTTCCGAAGAGGTGAATGCCCGTTGCGAGATCGGCCGGATTGAAGTGCGGGTCGAAGAACCGCTGCGTGGCCGAGGTGATGCCCTGCACCTGTGTGAGGGTGCCAATGCCCAAAAATCCGGCCGACATGCCGAAAATCGCAAATAGAACGGCAAGCCACTTCCAGTTCTGAATGCCGAACGTTCCCTTGAGCCCCCGCTCGATATAATAGAACGGGCCGCCCAACACCCGCCCGTCGGGCGTAAAGGTGCGGTATTTGACAGCGAGCAACCCTTCCGAGAATTTGGTCGCCATGCCAAAGAGCGCCGCCACTTCCATCCAGAAGAGCGCACCGGGGCCGCCCGTCCCAATGGCCGTCGCCACGCCCACGATGTTGCCCGTGCCGATCGTCGCCGAAAGCGCCGTGCAGAGCGAACCGAAAACGGAGACATCGCCCTTCGTGCCTGCCTCGGTGTGGAACATGTAGCGGAAGGCGTTCGGCAAATTGAAGAGGTGGCGAAACCGCAGAAGGCAGGTGAGCAGAATGCCCGTCATCAGAATCGTCGCAATGAGGGGGATCCCCCACACGGCATCGTCAACGGCCTGCACCTTATCTGTGAGAGCCTCCAGCCAGAAACTGGAGGTCTCTACCGACTTTGCCACTACGCCCGAAAGCGCGGCCTCGGGCTCGCTCGCGATCGCCTTCAGGGCAGTCGCCACCACTTCATTCGTCATTCGTCGCCTTTCCGTCCTTTTGCCTGAGAGATCATCTGCGACCCTTTCGCAGAATTACACCTTCGGCACCCCACACCGGCGTGGAGCTTCTCCGGACCCGCCACGACAGCGGAACACCCCCATTATAGCAAACTCGGCTCTTCTATTCAACCCCGCATGAAGAGGTTCTTGGTACCGGACGCCTTAGCGCACGAAGATCGTCATGCCGGACGGACGGGCGTTTGCGAGGACGACCTTGCCGTCTTTCACACGCACGCTGAAGGCGTCGGAGTAGTCGTTCCCCTCCGCATCCGTCACCGCCGTCGCCACGGCCGCGAGGTCGGCCGAGGTGAGGCCGGCCGGCGCATTCGCGAGCACATACGCCGCGTTGAGCGGGCGCTTGTCGAAGAGCGCCTTCACGCGCGCGAGGCCCTTGTAGGTCTCCGGCGTTGCGCTACTGAACACCGCGCAGCTCGTGAGGATGCTCCGCGCCGCCGTGCCTTCCACTTCCCAGGTGCTCACCGGCCCCTCGAACGCGAACGGCCCCTCCAGCGTACCTTTGCCCTTGAGCGTGCCGAAGATCGGCATCGTCACCGTGCCCAACGAAACCAACGTCGCATTTTTGCCGAGGTCGAGCTCGCGGTAGATGCCGGTGCGTTCGAGAACCGAGATGTCGCCCAGCGTCGCCGCGAGCTTCAGGTTCGTCTCGTTGAACTGCTTCTCCTGCTCGCCCGGCGCAATGTAGCTGAGCGTGTTGCCGCCGTTGACGTTGTTTTGCGGACCCCAGCCGCCGGAGCCGTCCTGCACCCGCACTTCCCAACGGTGCCAGCCCGGGGTGAGCGTCCTCTTGCCGCTGTACACGTTCGACCAGTCGCCGACATGGTTGATCACGTCCACGCCGTCGATGCGCAGCCGCTTGTTGTCGTCGTAGGCCATCTTGAAGGTCCATTCGCCTTCCTTGCCGTCTTCGACCTTCATCCAGCCCTCGAACTTGTTCGCCTTGCCCGCGAACCACTGCGAATAGCTGCTCGCGTCGGAGGCCGTGCTGCACTTGTGCATGTACCCAACCGACTTCATCGCCTTGACGTGCGCCCAGCTCTCCGTGGTATCCCAATTGCCGTTGCCGTTCTGGTAGCTCCAAATGCAGGCGTTCGCATACGGGCGGATCTGCAGATTCGTACCATCGCCGAACGGAATGCCCGGCGCGAACTTGAGGTAGTCGGCCGCCGACGTGGATGTCGTTTCGCCAACATGGAAACAGAGCGTCATCGTCTGGTCATTCAAGCCCGCACCACTTCTGCCACCCGAGTCGGCCGCGTAGATCGAGAACGTATGCCAACCCTCGGTGAGCGTCGTGGAACCAGTTCCAGTCGCACACTTGGTGGTAACCGAGAACACCTTGGCACCGTCTACGTAGATCGACACGTAGTCGTCGTAGCAACCCAGGAAAGACCACACGCCCGCCTTGTCGGCCGGCACGTAGAACTCGCCGCGGGCCATCATGCCGCTCTCGTTCGGGAACGGTTTTTTCGGGTTTCCACTCTCATCGCCCAGGTTCTTGTGGAAGAACGGGAAGAAGTTGGCCGACGTGTAGTCCAGCCCCCAAGTCGAGCCATTGGCCGCATCGACGGAAGAGCTGACGATCGAATAGAGGTACTTCTCGTCGCCGTAGTTCGCCACCTGCACGCTCACGCCGTCCGCCAGCTTGAGACCGCCGCCGAACACGGAAATCGGCTTGAGGTCGTTGAGCCCCGTGTTCTCCACCGTCACCTTGCCGAGCATCGCGCCCTGGGCACGGTCTTCATAGCGGTCACCCTGGAAGTTCGCCGCGCCCTTGATCGTCACGTCGCTCGCACCGGCGATCGCCGTATGCCAGTTCACAAGGAACTCGCCAAGGTCGTACTCCACGTGGCCGCCGAGCTTGTCGTAGCCGAAGAACATGCGGGTTCCGCAGGAAATGCCGTAAGCCGCCGTGTTGGAAACAACGCCGTTCTGGAGGTCAAAGCACGACACGCCCGGGATCGGACGGCTCTCGCACTGGAAACCCGTCGGACCCATTTCGAGCAACCCGCCTTCCTGGCGGAACACGTGGTGGCCGTCGCCCGCGCCCGTACCGTTGCCGTAGGCATTGTTGTTGCGGATCTGCAGACCCTTCGTACGCACCACGCCGTCACCAAAAATCGTCATTTCCGTGCGCGGCGAATCGAAGGCCACGTAGATCTGGTTGCTCAGTACGTTCAACTCGCCGCCGACGTTGAGCTTGTGCGTCTGGGCGCTGTTGGGATTGCCGCTCCACTCGCCCACCCACAGCGAATTCGCGACGACCTTCGCACCCGAATCGATGATCACGCGGCCGGCCGACGGTCCCGCAGCATTACCCTGGCCAAGACGCAGGTCACCAAACGCGATGTCGCTCCCCGTCTTGATTTCCAGCGTACCGGCACGGTTCGAGGTCAATCCGACCCAAGCCGTCGACACCGAGCCGTGGAGCTCAAGCGCCATGCCGTGTTCCGCCGTGTTGTTCGGGCCGTACACGAACATCGTGCCGCCGGTCTTGTTGACGTAGACGGGGCCCTTCACGTCCGCAATGCCGTTGGCCTGCGGAAGAACGTCGAACGAGGTGGACTCCGACGTGAGATTGACCGCGTTGAATTCCGGGCCCGCGAGCGAATCCGTGCGGAAGCTGAAGAAGCCGTTCGAGACATCCATCGTGTCGAACTTCACGCCGTCCGCCACATAGACACCTACCGAAGCCGTCGTCAGATTGATGTGTTCGCCCGTGAAACCCTTCGCGAAATAGAAGTTGCCGCCCGTCACCGAGATATTGAAGTCGCCCACCGCCGGACCCGCGAACTTGTGAACACCGTTCACCACGGAAATCATGCCGTTGTTCGTCACCGCGCCGTTGTAGACGCCCGTGTAGGAGGTACTGGCACCCGTGAGCGTCAATGTCGCATTCTCGGGAATCGTCAACGGCCCGTTGATCGTCGTCGTGCCGCTTTCCACGTCGATGGTGCCGCCCGCAGCCGTCACGTCGAACGGCACCGTCGCCGGGAATGTCGTCGAATAGCCGTGCAGGATGCCGTTGTCAAGCGTGACGCCGCCCGGGATCGAAACGGAGGTCGGCGATTCGGGGCGGAAAATACCGCCATCCGTCACCGTGATCGCCCCGAGGTCGATCGGCAGGCTGATGATGCCGAAAATGCCCGTGGCCTTGACGGTGAGCCGCTTGTCGGGGCCGAAGACGCCGCCCGTGCTCGTGGACGACGTGCCCGGGAGCGCACGCACGTCGAAACGGTCGGTACCGCTGACCGTCGCGTCGTCCGTCAGTTCCACCCGACGGAACACACAGTTCCACGTCGTGTGCAGCGACCGACCGTCCAACGAATCGCTCACGATCGCACCTCGCCCGTCGGGACCGTCACCCGCAATCAGGAAGTCCTTCTTGTGCGTGATCTCGTTGCGCATGTCGGCGTTGGCCGTGGACGTAAAGTTGAGGTTGAACTGGCCGCCGGCTTCGATCTTCACCGTACCGCCACCCGCACTTGTGGTCGTACCGAGCGCATCCGGGCCCGCATCCGCGCCGAGTACCACCTTGCGGCCCGCGCCGATCACCAGGTTCTGGTCGCCGAGGTTCGGTCCGTTCAGCGTCACCGTTCCGGTACCGCCCAAGGTCGTCGCGCCAAGGCCCTCCAACGTGCCCGTGCCCGTGAAGGTGTAGTCCTTCGCGCCCTCCATCGTCCAGGTGCCCACCGTGAACTGATCGTTCACCACGATCGGACCCTGCGCCGTATCCTGGCCGTCGAACCTGACGTTCTTGCCCGGCATGAAGGCCGTGGCCGTCTCGCCGTCGAGCCAGTTCACGATGTCGGTGGACCAGGTGAGGTCCGTGCCCGAGGGACGCCACAGGAGCGTTGAAGACGCCGCCTCCACGACCTTCAGGACGAGCTTGCCATCTTCGACCGCAAGATTCGCCGTCAGGTTCGCACCTGACTGAATATTGGCCGTGAACGCGTCGAGGGACGAGATGTTCGAGCCCGCGCCGCCTTCGATCACCGTATACGTGCCAGGTCCGAGGCGCGTCGCATTGATCGTCACCTTCACCGTGCCGTCGACTGTCACGGGCCCCGTCGTCTTGAGCATCGGCGCCGTCGCGCTCGGCTGGTCGGCCACGATTTCGGAACCATCGCTGAACGTCAGCGGCACGGTGCCCTCGTGCGAGCCCGCCACCGTCAGCGTCTCATCGATATGATAGTCAATCGACGTCCGTCCCGCCGTCGGATTCGCCCCCATCCACTTCGCCGCGAGATACGCTTCGATCGCCTGGCGGTCCGCATCGCCCAGCTCTTCGTCCAGGCAGATGAGTTCGGAAAGCTCGCGCCCGCCATGACGCCCGTAGGTGTCGCAGTTGCGGTCGCAGGTGAGTCGGTCGGAGTTGAGATTCGCCCGCGTCGTACACGAATAGACGTGACGATCGGTCGGCACGACCGTGTTCTTCGTATCGGCGATCTTCACGCCGTCGCAATACCACGTGTTGTTCGGGTTGGCGCCGCCCGTATAGGAATACTGGCCAGCCGCACCACGGTGGAAGTCATAGACAGAATTGTCGCCAAGCCAGAAAGCCTTACAGCCGCCGCCGTTGCGGATGGACATGGCAAAGAAAGCCGTGCGGATCGTCGTCATGCGCGTGTAGAGGAGGTCGATGCCGCTGTCGATTTCGCCCATCAAGAACGCGGGCACGCCGGCCGCGATGCCGTAGGTGCCCCAGTTGGCGCTGTGCGAGGGAACCGTATAGGCGTCCGCATGGCGAGCGCTAATGGACTTGTCCTTCCACCGAGCCACCTTGTCAAACGTCCCGGTCTTGAAATCGAAGTTGTCCACATCGGACGCATCAAGCCAGATGAGCGCGCGTACCGTGAGAAAAGGTTCAATCCACCCGTCGGTCGCATAGGCCGTCACGCCGTTCACCACGATCTCGTCTTCGACCTTCGCCGCCGCAAACGACGGCGCCAGCGGAATGCCCCGATGCCCGGGCTTGACCGTGACCGTTGCCGGATCGAGCGCAGCTGCGCCCGCCCCGGTGAGCAGCATCGTCGATCCCGTGGGCAGATCGTTCGCGATGATCGTCAGCGGTCGCAAGAACGTCGTCCCCGCCGAAAGCGCAAGCGGCGCCCCTTGCGGCAGACACAGGTTCGGACCGTCGAAGGTGAACACGGTCGTGCTGCCGGCCGGAATCGACACGAGCGCATCGCCCGTCAGCCGCACCGCCCCCGTACCCGTCATGAGCGGCAGCGTCTGCAGAAACGCGCGCGCCTGAAGCAACTTTGCGCTGTCCGCCACCACCGTCATCGCCGTGGGTTGGTTGATCTCGAGCTTGAGCTGCGAGGCCCCGGTCGGAACGAACGTCACCGTGCCCACGGGCTTGATCAGGCTCGTGGAGGACCCCAGGTCCACGATCGTCGTCGTGAGCTGGTTGAGCGTACCCGTGGTATTCCCCTCGCCCTGCGTGGCCGCCACGAATTCACACGCGCCTGCGCCATTGCCAAAGCCGCGTGTGAACACCACCTCGGCGCCCTCGCAGAAGGCGAACTGCACCGTCTGGCCCGCTGTACGGCTCCTGAACGGCGTATCGAAGGCGACCTTTCCCTGGAAGATGAAGCGGCAGTTGTCCTGATAGGAGTCGAAGCCGCCGTTACCGTCGCCCACGCCCGTCGCGGACGATCCGTCGTAGAAGTAGACGCGGTCCGCAACTCCGATCGTCTGACGCACCGTACCGCAGTCGAACGTACCCCACACGTAGATCCGCGGAGCCTGGTCGGCATAGCGAACACCGTCCGAAACGTTCGCATGGAACGTCGCCCCGGCACGGATGTACAGGTCGCCGGACATCGTCTGGCTCCCCAAAGTTGGGAAGAGTTCGCCCGACTCGACATCGAGCTTCCCGTTCGCCACGCCGCTCGCACCGGCCTGGACCGTCGTCGTGCCGACAATACGCACACGGCCCGTCGTCTTCAGCGTACCGCCCGCATTCACGGTCACGGCCCCCTGCCAGACGGACACCCCGTCGGAAGCGCCCACCAATGTCACCGTATCATCATTTTACAATTCATCCGTTTTCTCCTTTCAAATAAAATCTTCCAAGAGCGATGCCATTGTATCAAACATCCAGCAGATGCGTCAACGGCTTTCAGCCTGGAAGGCAAACGCCTACCGAACGAAACGACCGCCGAGCCGCAGCGTTTCGTCGGCCAACTTCCCGCTTGTCCAGCCGGGAACGGGGGGCGTGAGCGGCGAACGATCACGACTCCCGCCGAACCTCGGCCATCGCCTCTACACGCTTCTTACCGCAGGAAGATCGTAAAGCCCTTGTGCACATAGACGCCGTCCGCACGGGTGGAGTAGCTGCAGCCCGGCCCCGTGAACTTAAGCGTCTGCCAGTTCGCGGGCTGGTTCGCCGGCACCGGCGGATCGACCGTCGTATCCATCTGCGACCAATCGATCACCTTCGTGCCGTTCGTCACCGCGCGGTCGCCCAGATCGATCGAAATGCGCGCGCCGTCGGCAAACGCGAGCGTCTTCTTCGTGATCGGGCCCGTGATCGACCAGGCCTCGTTGAATTCGGAAAGGTCGATCTTCGAACCGCTCGCCAGCGTGAAGGCGTTGTGGATGTAGTTGTTCGTAGCCGACGGCGTGAAGCGTCCGCAGATGGTGAGCGTCGTATCCGCACCCGAGACTTCGCCCTGCGGGTACGGGCGCATCTCCGTCCAGTCGCGCACCATCGCCGAGCTCGACATCATCAAGGCCGCCGCCATGCGGAAGTTTACCGTACGGCAATCGTTCACCTCCGGTTCGGACGCCACACTGGCGTTTCGGTAGAAATCGAACCAACCGCCCGAGACGACGTCCACCGTGCCATTCTGGAACGACACCGTATTGTTCAGATAGAAGTAGCGGCCCGCCGCATTGAGCGTGACCGTAAGGGTATGGCCGCCCAGCTCAATCGGCTTCTCGCCCGTCGTACAGCGGAAGAGCGTGTTCTCCTGGAGGTTCATGGCGGAATCCGCCGTAAGCACGATGTTGGCCGAGCCCTCGCCTACGCTCCAATCCGTTTGCGTGCGCGTATTCTGATAGGTGCCGCCGTTGAGAACGGTACGATAGACGTGCATCATGTAGTTGCCGTTGATGTCGAAGATACCCGCCGGTTGCACGGTGATCGTCGAGCCCAACGCGCCAAAGAGCGCCTTGTCGCCCGCATAGTCCTTCGTATTGTTCCCCGCCGAGGCCGGCATCAACGTGCCTTCGCGCACCTCCGTGCCGCCCGTGTAGGTTTGACCGGTCTTACTCACATGGAACGTACCCTCACCCGTCTTCACGAGCTTGAGCGAACCCGTCAGCAAAACCTGGAGGTTTTTCACGAGAGCCCCTTCCGGCACCTCCACCACGAGTTCGCCCGGATTCGCCTCGTCGATCGCCACCGAGTTCGTCACTTCAAGGAACTGCTCCCAGTCCGTCGTCGCGCTCACCAGGAGGCGATGCCCCTTGAGGTCGATTACCGTACCATCCAGGACGCGCGTGAGATCGAGTCCGCGCCAATCGCAGTTCGCCGCCAGCTGCGACGGCAGCACGAGCCGGTCGCAGGTGATGACTTTGCCCGTCGTGCAGCAGTTCTCCGTGCCCGTCAGATAGATCGTGGTGTCGATCGTCGGAATCACGGCAATGCCCTCGTGGAAGTCGTTCGTACAGGCCCAGTTGCCCGGATTCGTGACGAGCCCGTCGCCCGCGCCGCCCGTCCAGTACGCCGTGCGCGGAATGTCGCGCGCGCCGACCTTGAGGACGAGCTGCCCCTCCTCGATCGCGAGCGTCGTTCCATCCGGCGTGATGCCGCTGTCATCCTGAACCTCAAGGTTGATCTGCTTCATCTGCAAGTCCGTCAGCGTACCGGCCGGGCCCAGCGGGAACGTGCCCTGCACCGCCAGCGAATCGAGCGCCACCGCGAGCGTCCCCAATCCCGCAAAGAGATTGGCGCCGACATCCGTCATGTCGGTCTTCTCGATGAAGCCCTCCGTGCCGAGCGACAGCTCCCAGCGGGAGTTGCCGCCCGCGAACCGCACGTCGCCCGCGAAAGCGCCGCTGCCGCCGAGCGTGCCGCCCAGAGTCAAGGTGCCCGACGTCCACACCACCTCGCCGTTGTTGATGAAGGCGCCGACGGCCGCAAGCGCGCCGGTTCCAGACACCGCCGCCTCCGCCTCGACCGTCATCGGGCCGGTGATCGTGTTCTGGTCTGCGTTCGAAATCCCCACCGTCGCCCCGGCTTCGACCACCACCGGGAAATCGGCCGCCAGCGTCGTCGTGTAGAGGTCCATAATGGCCCCGTCCTTGCACAATAGCCCGCCCGGCACTTGCATCTCCAGCGTGTACGCAAGCCCAAGACGACCGCTGTTCACGATCCGTCCCGCTGCGATCTGCGCATTGGCAAAGAGGAAATTACCCGCGTTCGTGAATTCGAACTCGCCGCCGTCGAAGAACGGCGACCCGTTCGCGCTGCGGAAGTCCGACCCCGGCATCGGCCGCAGGTCCATCCGCCCGCCGCCGAAGGTCGTATCGCCCGTGAGCACGATGTGGCCGAACGTATCGCCCCACGAATTGCCCGCATTGAGCGAGTTGAAGAGTGCGCCCGTGCCGTCCGGCCCCGCACCGCCGACGATGAACGTCTTGTTGTGCGTGAGTTCCGTCAGCGTCAGATCGTCCTTGTTGTTCTGCTGTACGTTCGCGTCGAAGCGCGCGCCATCCGCAATCACAACCTGCCCTTCGTTCTCCAGGTCCGTGTTGTCAAAAATCGGCTGCAGGCGGCAGATGCCATAGCCGCCGATCTGCGCCGTCGTCGCCACGCTGGCACCAGTATAACCGCTCGACATATTCGCGCCAGGAATGTTCTGCGCATTGGCATAACACGCCCGCGTCGCCTTCGCCCACACGTCCGCACCGATCTGGCGCAGCGTGAGGCACACGCACTTTGTATGACCACCATTCCATTTCTGCATCTGTACCGTTGCCGAGTCGGATTGGGCATCATAGTGCCAGAAGTAACCGGGGCAAGGATCCATTCGGCCCGAAATCGCATTGCCAACCATCAATGCTCGGCACCCCTTGACAGTCGAAAGCTTCACATGCTTCCACACGAGCGTATCCGTTCCCTGAACGATTGCCGAGGTGAAGCAGACAGGTCGCAACCGCGCCACGGGATAGTTGCCATTCCCATTGTAGGCACCCGCGAAATCCAACCCCACCGCATTCGTGTTTTTGTTCGCATAACGGCAGTCGGTTGTCCGCGCATAGACGTCACGCCCCTTCTGCGTGAACTCGACAAGGGCGACCTTCGTGTAGTTGTCGTCGAATTTCTGAATCTGCACCGTCGCCGTCGTACCGTCGTTGCTCCAGAGGAACGGGCAATGCGGCAGGTCGGTATTCCACGCGCCATTCTTGGTGAACGCCGTCACCCCCGCCACATCGGCGAGCTTCGTGTTGCGCCACACGAGCACAGGATCCTCCGCACGGTTCACGAGTGTTGCATAGGTGAAGCGCGGGCCCGTATGCGTGCCGACCTTGAGCGTACCGCCGTTGATCTGCACACGGTCGGCGGAGCGGTCGATCCACGTGTCGGGCACGACCAGCTCGTGCGGGCCGTCCTTCACCAGGCGGACGAACCCGGTGAGCCACCAGTTCGCGTTCACAATGGACATGTCGCCCGACGGCTCCACGTGCAGTTCACCCACTTCGTATGCGTTCTTCGTGCTCGTCACTTCGAGCGTCCCGAGGCAGTATGAGGTCGTGAAGTTGAACCCGTTGAGATCCAGTACCGAGCCGTTGATCGGCGCGAACACGCCGCGCCAGTAGAGGTCCGCCGTGAGCTTCTGGTCGCCGTCCAGCGTGATGTCAGCACACACGAACGGCGCCCCGTTCGTGCAGGCGAAGCTATTCACATCGCGGATCGTCACGTGCGTGAGCGCCATCGGTACGCCCGTCACATCCTCGCCGCCCGTCGTGCAGCCCCAGTTCGCGGGATCCTTCAGGTCTCCGCCCCGAGCACCCAGCCACACCGCCGTCTCCACGAGGCCGCTCGGCACGATCTGAAGCTGCAGGCGGTTCCCCTCGCCAATCGCGAGATAGCAATGCGGCACGTCCGCGCCGTTCGCATCCTTCACCGTCAAGGCAACCCCCGAGAGCTGCGGCGCGGTCAACGATCCCGCCGCACAGATGTCGAAGACCTTCTCCTCGGTCGCATCGCCCGTGAAGGTGACCTCGATGCGCTTGAGGCCCGCAACGAAATCGATATCCGTCACGCCCGCCGTATCGACCTTCGACGTGAAGCCCGTGTCGTCCGCCGCCATCACCCACTTGGTAGTGTTGCCGTTGAAGCGGACCTTCGCGCCTGCGAGCGAACCCGCGCCCGCAAGCGTCCCCTGCAGATAGAGAATGCCGCTCTTGGACGGATCCTCCTGGCGCAAAGCGCCGTCAAGCGTCGTGGTTCCGTTGAAGACGAGATTGTAGTCGTTGGTGAGCGCCAGCGTGGCACCGGCGCCAACCGAGAACGTGCCATTCAACGTGCTCGTGTTCGCCGCCACCGACGCACACGCCGTTGCGCCCGCCTCGACGGCCACCGGGATGGTCGCCGGCAGCGTCACGTTGAAAAAGTACGTGAGGGTACCGGAGGCGAGATGAACACCGTTCGGCACCGCACCGTTAACCGTGTAGGCGAGCATCAGGGTGCCGTTCGTGTGAACGATCTTGTCGACGTCCAACATCGCATTCACAATGCCGAAGCGGTCGCACGCCGTCGTGAGCGTGTAGGGCCCCTCGATACACGCCTGCGGCGAAAAGGTCGCCACGGCGGAAAGTGCCATTGGGCGCACATCCAGCGTGCCGCCGGCCGCGAGCGTATCACCCGTCAGGACGAGATGGCCGAAGGTTGCGCCCCAGGCGTCTCCCGGCACCGAGTTCCGCAACGCGCCCACACCGTCCGGCCCTACGCCCGCCACAAAGACAGGCCGCCCGTGCGTCACTTCCATCCGCGCAAGATCTTCAGTTTCGAATCCTTCCACGTTCACGTCGAGCGCCGCCCCCTCGGCGATGCGGATCGCGCCCAGGTTCGTCGCGTCCGCCTCGCTCGCGAACGGTTCCGGACGCAGCCCCAAAATACCATAATCGTCGCCGGTAATCGGAACTGCGACCTTGGCATTGGTCGCGGACGACAGATCAGTACCGATCGGAGTGCTCGTGGCCACGTAACCGGCCGCCGTACCGCGCGCGTACGTAATGTCGCCTTCCTGCTTAAGTTCGACATGCACCACCTTCAACCAACCGCCGTCAACCACCTGCATCTGCACCGTCGCCGTCTTCGAATCGGCATCATACGCGAAGTGGTAGCCTTCACAGGTCCCAAGCTTATTCGAGATGTGATTGCCGGCCACAAACCCCTTGATACTCGTCACCTCAGCAAGCGGAATGCCCCGCCACACCTCCTGGAACTCCGTCGTCAACGCTACCGACGTGTAGCAGACCGGGCGCAAGCTGGCGATCGCGTAGTCGCTCACCGACGTCTCACCGCTCATGTCCTGCCCGAGAATGCACACGTTCTTGGAATTGCGATACCGGCAGTAGCACGACGCATAGACGTCATCGCCCTCCTGCTTGAGCGTGAGGATGTTGGCCTTCGTGTAGAGCGCGCCGGAATTCCCGTTGTACCCCTGGAACTGCACCGTGGCCGTCGTGCCGTCGTTCGTCCAGAGGAACGGCGCAATCGCCTGATTCACCCACGACGCTCCCGTCGCCAACGCCATGACCCCGTGCACATCCGCGAGGCGGATGTTCTTCCACACGAGCACGTGGTTCGCACCGTTGGTCAGGGCCTGCGAATAGGCGATGCGCCGGCCCTGCGGCCCCTGCCGTTCCGCGTCGATCTGCAGCGTGCCCGATTCGACCGTGACGTTCCGCGCCGCATACAATACGGCGTCGCCGACCGTCGTCGTACCGCCGCCACGCTTGATCACGTGCGCGTCAAACGCCGCCGCCGCATCGTTGTAGGCGCTCTCGCCGCCCGCACCGATAACGACCGTCGAATCCGCCGTCACCGCACCCGCAACGGCGAGAACACCTGCCATCAACCAACTTTTTCCAGCAACCATTTCATCCTCCATCATCGCATGAAAGAACTCAAGATGATTGTCATTTTATCAAATTTCCCCGTTCCCCCGCAAGAAGAAACCGAATAAGAGCCGAACGTGGGATTACGGTGCGGACGAAATCTTAGAATGCGTGGGAGTGGAATTCGGGCGGGATTCGGCGGCTACGACTGCCGTTAGAGGTCGGTCCAATCGTAATCGAGGAGTGCACCATGGACGATCGATGCGTAGGAAATGCTTGCACTTGTCTCAATCGCCTTCTCCCAGGAAGGCGGCGAACGATGGCATTCGATTTCCGCAACGAGATCGGGTCTGACGCCGCGGGCGTGGGCGACGGCCACCGCCGAGCGGCCATTGACCACCACATCCGGCGTCACGCCGCCCGCGCGCGACTTCAATGCGGCCGCGAGAACGAGCGTCTCCTCTGCCCGCACGCCCACGAGCGATTCGCCAAGGAAATGGAGAAGCGTCGCCGTTTCTTCATCCCCCGCCTTGTTCCCCATCCAGGCGTTGCGCGTGTGAAGTCCGCCACCCGTCTCGCCTGTCCCCGCGAGATCGGCAACGGTGATCGTACGCCCCGAAGCGAGTACGGCATCGACGCGATAGGGATGGATGCGGCGGTTCCGGTCGTCCACCACAAGCACGCCCCCCGTCGGTTTCGTGGGCGGCAGGAACGTGACGGCCGGTACGCTCATCCCGTTGTCGAACTGATAGAGTTCCCGAATCGCCGTCACTCCGCCCGCAAGCGGCGTCCGCGACATCTCGCGCACCGTGTGGCCGATCTTCTCCAAAGGGCGAATCCCCGCGCGCGCCGCGACGACCTGGGCGAGCTCCTCACGCGACCGCTTCGGACGTACCTTCTTCACCACCTCCCAATCATCCTTCAGCAAATCGAAAATGCTCCGGAAGCCCGGCAGATCCCGTACGTTCCCCGTGGGCGTCACCCAGTCGCCCTTCGGCGGGAAACCGCAATCGACCTTCTTCGGGTCGAACCCTTCATTGAGCTTGCGGTCTGCGGCAACGTCGGTTGGCGGCGTCGCGGCATCGCCCGCAAGCCAACGCTTCATCCACCGAATCGAGGAAACGCGTGCCGACTCCTTCCAGCCATGCGGACCCGCCGCGTCCGAGAGGGCATAGCGCGCGGGGTCAAGTCCCGCCGCCTTCGCAGACGCCTGAACCATCTTGAAGGTTTCGCATGATCCTTTGTAGGAGAAGAAATCCGCAAACGTGCACTGAAGGCACACGGCGTTATTTCCCATCATCACGAGCCCCGTGTGGTTCAAGCCGAATTTGAGCTGGCCGAACGTAAACTGCTCGGCATCCTGCGGGCCGACCGTCCTGGCGAGTTCGCGAAGCGAAGTGATGTAGCACGAGGGACACGCCGCGACGACACGAGGATCCGTCGCCGCGAGAAATGCGGTCATCGTACCGCCGCCCGAATTGCCCATGCACCCTACGCCGTCCTTGCAAATGTCGTCGCGCGACATCAGGTAGTCGATCGCCCGCATACCGTCCCAGATCCGCTGGCGCGCGCAGCTCTGCCCCAAGAGTTCGGCAAGCGTCCCGTAGCGGTCGTGTGAGAGGCAGCACCCTTCATGCGGCCCCTGGCAACGCTCGCCTTGCCCGATCGGGTCATAGCAGAATGCCGCAAACCCCGCCTCGGCGGCCATAAGCCCGCCCCGCTGATAGAGCGGCTCGCCCTTGCCGGGCTGGCTGTGTCCGCACGGAATCACGATCGCACGATAGGGCGGCGTAAAACGTGCGGGATCCGGAAGCCAGAGGAGCGCCGAAACGTAGCAACCGGGGCGACTCTCGAAGAGGACCTTTTCAACGCGATGGCCCTTGCCGTCCGTCGTTTTCGTCACGCGTGGACGGAGGGGCGTGCGCGCCAGTTCGTCGAGTCCGCCCATCGCCTGGCCCCAGGTCTGGCGCATCGCCGCGCGATGCGCATCATAGGCGGCACGGCCCGCGAGCCCGCACCAGGCCGCATCGGCCGCTTCGTCCGCTTTCACGAAGCGCGCAAAAACGGCGTTTTCATCATTCGTCTGGGCGCCCGGCGGCAGAATCGGGCGCGCCAGCTCTTCGAGATACGCCTGCACGTGCGGGATGTTCACGGGGTCGACGTACACGATGGCCAAACGACGGTCGGGCGACGCGAGACGGAGGCTCACGTTCTCCAGTTTCACGCCGTCGACATGGCGCAGATAGAGTCCATACGCCGGAAGCGCCTTCATGCCGAAGCCGAAGTATTCGGGATACCCCTTCTCGACTTCGGGGATGTTGTGGTCGGCCGCTTCGGCCGCCGTGCCGCCGCCAGGGAACAGGAACGCGCAGTTCCGTACGGTCACGCCCGAGAGGCGCATCCCCGGCACGCCCGTAATCGACGAGGCGATGCGGCTTTCGGCGGGCTTGAGCATCTTCACGTTTTCCACGAGCACGTTCTTGAAGAAACTGCCGCCACCATCGGCATTCGGATGGCGCCGCGCGAGGCGAATGAAGAGCGGCGTGCCAACGCCATCCTCCATCGTGATGTTGCGGATCGTCACGTTCTGCATGCGCCCGCCGTCCACGAGTTCAAGGGCAAGGCCGGCAAGGCCCGAAATCGGCGCCTTCACGCCCGGAATCTTCCGCTTGTCCCAGCGGAAACGATGCGCCACGGAGGCCCGATGGAGCGTACAGTTCTCGATGAGAATGTTCCGCCATTCCTTGTAGCTGCCCGTGCCGAACTTGATGAAGTTGCAGGTCGTCGCGAGGCGGCAGTTGCGCACGGTCACATTGTCGATGATGAAGGTCTTGTCGCTTTCCGCCTTGAAGCAGAGCGAATCGTCGTCGGCATCGATGTCGCAGTCTTCGATGAGCACGTTACGCGATTCGATGTCGATGCCGTCGTTACATTGGTTGAAGTGGTTGAAACACGTGAGCCCCTTCACATGCACGCCATCGCAGTTCATGAGGTGGATACCCCAGGAACCGCTCCGGCGATACGTGAAGCCCTCAAGGTGCAATTGACGGCACCGGGCGAACTTCATCATCATCGGCGTCCTCTTCGGCTGGTCGGCGCCGCTTGCGTACCTTTCATAGAACCCGTCGCCGCGCCCGTCGAAAGTCGCACCTCGCCCGATCACCGTCACGTTCGTCGCGTCCTGTGCACTCACCAGCGCCGGGCATACGCCGTCCGCGCGGGCGTAGTCGGCAATGTTGGTCGAGCCAAGCACAAGGGCGCCTTCGTCCAAGGCAAGCGTGATGTTGCTCTTGAGGAAGAGGGGTTTCGTCTCCCACGTACCCCTCGGCACGCGCACCGTTCCGCCGCCCGATGCGGCCACGTCGTCGATCGCACGCTGAATCGCCTCAAGCCCGCCCGGCTGAACCGTTCGCACCTGTCCGGCAAAAGCAAAGCCGGCAATCCCGGCAACCCCAAGAGCGAGAAGTTTCTTTACAATCACACGTTTCATTTTCATAATCCCTCACAAGCTGGGCACATCAGCGCACGACGAGAAACCATCTTCCCGCAGTCGGGACAATTCATCAACCGCCCGTTCTCGGCATCACCAAGAACAGTTCCCATCCCGCAAACGGCGAGACAAAAAATCAACGAAAATCCTTTCACAGGCGAGTCCGTCCCTTCCCTCGTAGACGTGGATATTATACCATATCATGGTCGGATTTAAATAATGAACCTCGAAAATCACGCGACGGAAAATCACACACATTGCGAATCGTGTAAAGACTTATCAGTAGATTCCCGACCGGCAAGCCCCGTTGCCTTCAATGGGTTACTGCTAAACTGACAAACAGCCCTACTGACAAAGGTCAAACAGCCTCCCCAACAACACCGCACAAATCTCAGGGACTGTCCCAACGATGCGAAAACAGGTCTGACCTGTTTTCGCATAAACTTTCAAAATTGCCTGGGGGGATAGCCCCCCGATGTGGGGACTGTCCCCGTTGGGGTTTGTGGGGACTGTCCCCGTTGGGGTTTGCTTAATCGCATGGGGACTGTCCCCGTTGGGGTTCGCAAGAAGAAACGGTTTTATCGTAATCAGCAGTCAATCGCACTCGCTTACGGCCCCTGCGAAGCTCGTTTCTTCGGTGCTTCTTCGCGACAGAGGTTGTTTAACGCCTTCTCCAGCCCCCAGGCCTGCGAAAATCGTTCCGCACTAAAATCAAACTTCCCATCGCCCGAACCGCCCGCCCGGAAAAACACCCTGGGGGAATTCACGCCGACCGTCGTCGTCGCAGCCAGCCGAGGAGCCGCCGCGGCGTCCGCGCCGTGCGCACCGCGGCGGGATCCGCGAGCGCGGGCACGCAGCCGAGGCGAGGGCGCGGCCGGCGGAGACGAGGCGTTTTCTGATCTTTCGGTTCATCGGGTACGAGTCTAGCAAAGCGGGCGGGGCGGTTCAAGCAGAAAGATTGATTTTGTGTGAGAACGGTTGAAGTTGGGCACGCAGAGTCGGCGCAGATTCTAAGGAAAATGAAAGGGGGAATCTGCCTTGAGAGCGGATTTCACAGTCGAATGGACTTTGACAG
>JAZLJP010000195.1:0-13323 GCA_045617985.1 Kiritimatiellia bacterium | reverse complement strand
ACATCGTAGCCAACAGCATGAGAACTGTCAACATCCTTTTCATCTGTGCGATATTATACATCATCGTCTTCCTCTCGTAAAACAGATTTCTGATCTCTTCCTGAATTGCAATCCGCGCAAGACAATCGCCGAGAGGAGTCCTCGTGCATAAAAAGAGCGCACTTCTTCCCATGCACTCCAGCAAGCCCGACCAAAGGCCCAATCGAATACACGCAAAAGAAAATGCGCCCAGCTGGGCGCATCTTCACTTACATGCCGTTCGATTTGTAAATATGGTCGTATTTGCTGGAACAGCGTGTAGCTTAGATGCTACATTGTCTTTACGTTCGGGGGTGGAAGATGGTTGTCATCGCGCACGAAGTCGATGGGCGCCACGGATCAGTTCCCGAACTATGTCATGCCCCGACGGATGCGGTCTTACAGGCCTCACCGACGAAACGCGAATAGTATACCAAAAAAACGCCGCGATTTCACGCGGCGATTTCGTGGGTGGGATGGGTGCATCTGAACCATTCTGCGGTAAGGGCCACACCGCAATCCGTGAAATCCGTGGACAAAAATCGTCCGTGTCGGGCCCGAAGGGTGATTCTTCAAACTGCCCTCCGCTTCGCTTCGGCGCATTCTGTTTTCCGTGCCACAAATCGAATCTGGCACTTCTTTTCGGCTTCACGCAGAATGAGACGCTGGCCACATGGATTGTTCAAATTAACGAGACGTAACAGCGAAGGCTCGCTTGCGCTGCGGCTTATTCGTTTGTACGACAGGGCTCCCGCAGTCGAGTCGCCTCTTCTGCGGCCTGCCATCCTATCTGATTGTCGATTTCTTATCAGAGTGGGCTCCTTTCATCCCACAAGTTCATATCGAGCTTTGCTTGGCGCACCATTTTCAATTTGGTTCGTGTCGTTCGTCTTGGCACCTGCAACGTGAACACTCGTCACGGTCATTCCGCCTATGATGAGCGTTCCCGCGAGCGACGCCGCCGCAAGGCACTTCACGCCACCGGAAAGGAACTTCATTCCGCGCACAACCCCATAGGCAACGACAACTGCGCCTACACCTGCGGCGCAGGCGTAGGCCGTGTTGATGCAAACGGAATGGATGTTCTCAATCATCTGTGCCTCTTGAGCTGAAAGTATTATACGCGAAATCTTCCTCCTATGAAACCGGAATCAGAACTTGTCGACATCGAGCCGCCGTACGAGTAGGCGAGCAGCGAATCACAGACCCCAATGATTTGGTGTTGTCGCAAGGTTGGGGATGGCGAAACTGGGACAACGGGCATCTTGCCCGTTGGGAACTCTCCCCGCAACGGGCGGGACGCCCGTTGTCCCAGTAGTCCCGCGCCTTGCGCCAACGGGCGGGACGCCCGTTGTCCCAGTTGTTTACGACATATCGTCCCCAACTCTGCGACAGCCCCAATGATTTTATCGAAACCGTCGCCAACACATCACCGCACGAAGAGAATGGTGCCATTGGCGATGCAGAAGAGGCCCTCGCGCGTTGCCTGCAGCTTGTAGGCCGTATGGTCGAGCAACTTGAAGGTCGCATCGGGCTGCTCGGCCCAGGCGGCGAGCTGCAGACCGTCGCGCAGACGGCGCTCGCCCACGTCGACGCCGATCACCGCACCTTCTTCGAAGGCGACCGTCTTCTTCGTGAAAGTCGATTCGTCCGAAACGAGCGCACCCGTCGTGTTCCAAACGTCCGCACGCGAAGAGAGGTCGAGCACCGCGCCGTTCTTCAGGATGCAGCCCCAGAAATTGTCCGTCAACGGCACGAAGCGCTGATAGACGTAGAGGTTGCCATTGTAGGCGCAGGCGTTCGTGGTCGATCGCGCGATATAGGTGCCCACGTGGACGTCGACGGCGTTCACCAGCAGTTTACCGTCGATGTCGAGCGTCGTCTCCGGTCCCATGAAGCTACCGTGGTAGAATTCCACCGGGCCGTGAATGGCCAACGTGCCCTTCGTCGCCAGCGTATTCACGAAGTAGCAATTACCCTGGAAGTTGACGTCGAGACGATGCCCCTGCAAATCGAGAATCGTCGGGCGATAGCCGCTGCCGAGAATGCCGTACTGATTGAAATCAAGCCGCGCATTCTCTTCGGTCACGCGCACCGCCGAAATCATCGCCTTCGTCCAGTCGCTCGCGAGCGACGTCGAACTCTTCAGCGTTCCGCCGTCAAGGACGAAACTGTAGTCGTAGAAGTCGTAATAGGCGGCCATGTCCAGCGTCGCCCCCTCTCCAATGTGGATTTCGCTGCCCGGTGCACCGAAGCGATGGGTCGTACCCTGGGCGTTCACGGTCAGGCTGCCCGCGCGCAGGTCGGTGCCGCCGAAGTAGGTCTGGTTGTTGAAGAGCGGATTGAACGTGCCCTCGCCTTCCTTGACGAGTTTCAGCGACCCCGTGAGCGCGACCGTGGAATTGTCGACGGTCACATCCGCCGGCACATCGAGATGGAGTTCGCCCGCGGCGAACGCGCTCTCGGCGGCCACGGCCGGCCCGGCCGTGAGCGCACCCGTTCCGAGGCTGCCGCGGAAGGCGTTGCCGTTTGCGAGATCCAGTACGCCCAGTGCGCCATCGCTCCGCCGGCGCGCGGGCACGAGGTGGCAGACCACCTCGCCGTTCTCCAACGCCTTGAACGAATAGAACTGCATCGTCGCGTAGTTCGTTTCGTTCTTCAGCGCATTGGCGGCGCCGCTGTTCGTATCGAAGAGGAGCATCGTGTTCTGCCCGGCGGGCGTCGCCGACCAGCTCGACGAAAGCGAACCGCTCTTCGTCCGCCCCGTCCACGTCACCGTCTTGTTCTCATAGACGATCATCACGCGCTCGTCATAGGGGAACGTATCGGCCGTGCCGGCGATATTACCGCCCGTCTTACCGGCCGGGCCATACTCAAGATTCGGCACATTGCTGCCGCCCCAACGCACGAAGAACCCCAAGGCTGTATCGGACTTCGCCCATCCGCCCGTCCGCGAACCGAAGATGCACGCATAGCTGCCGGATGCCGTCACCGAGGCCTCGCATTCGATGCGCACGTTCGCGGCGTATTTGTAACCCGTATCGACGTACTGCGTACCGCTCGACGAAATGTACTCGAGCAGCTGATAGCCCGCGGCGGCGTCCGTAATCGTACCCTTGCCGTCCAGACGGGAAAGATAGAGCTTATGCCCATGCAGGTTGATCGTGAAATCGATCGGTAGATCAAGGCCGCGCCAGTCGCAATCCGCCGCAAGCGTGACCTCATCCTCGATGACGAGTTCACGCCGGTCGAGCGTTTGACCGCGCGGGCAGCAGAAGGTCGTATTCGCGCCGACGATGATCGCCGAGGCCGTCGTGGGCAGCACGCCCGCAAGCTCGCGGCCCGCGAAATTGAGGCACCGCCAGTTCGCCGAGTCGGCGAGATTCGTGCGGTCGCCCTTTCCGATCCATTCAGCCGTGTAGGGGACGTCGTCCGGCAAGGTCGCGACGAGCGAGCCGTTCGAAACGGAGAGGACCGCCGGAAGACCTTCCACGCGGAACTTCGCCTCGTCGCCCGCCACCAGACCGCCCGAGAGCAGAACGAGCGCGCCCGTCTCGCTGAAGGTTCCGCCGCCCTTCTGAACGAGCGTGAGCGTAACGGGGTTCTCGGCCGTGACGCCCGCAAGGTTGATCGCCGAAGCCGCAATGCCGTCGCTGCCGCCCGGCAGCACGTCAAAGGCAAGGCGCGTGCCCCCCGCGAGCGTGAGCGGGCCCGCCACCGTCAACGTACGGGCGGCCGCGTCGACAAGATCCACTTCACCGGCCCTCACATCGAGCGAGGCCACCTGCGCGAGTACGCCGAGGTTGAGTGCGAGCGGACCTTCCTTGACGATGTTCGCAGTCGAAAGCGCATCCTCTTCGTCAACCACGCCGTCATAGATCGTGATGCCGCCTTCGAACGTGTTGAAGGCGTAACCATACGAGAGGGCCGCCGTACCCGTGTTCGGGTAGAAGGTGCCGGAAATCTCATCCTTGAGACCCACGAGACCGTTTTCATTCCGATACGGCAAGAGGCGCCGCTGAGGCGTGACCGTACGCGGGGAGCCTCCGCCCTTGCCGATCTCCATCGAATAGAAACGATAGGCCGACGGATGGCCGGCATTGCAGGCGAAGATGGTGAGATAGAGGTCGGCCGTCGAATTGGCGACGGAACGCGAATCCGCCGTGCCAACGGAAAGACTCGTTTTCTCCTTGCGCAAAGAAACCACGTTGTCATCGCCCACTTCAAACGAATAGCGCGCGTTCGCGTCAGGCTTCCCCACGGACGTCAACTGCACGCCGCTGCCGTAGAAGCGGAAGAGGTCCGACTGCTGTACGAACAAATAGCAGCTGCTCGTCCAGGACAACCCGAACAACGCCGTATCGGCCTGGTAGACCGGGTGGCCGAAGGAAAACTTCACCGTCGTATCCACATCCATCTCATAATCGAGCTTGACCTTCTGGCGGCCGTCCGACGCCGCATAGTTGAGATACGCGCCCGTTTCGTCCGAACCGAGCAACCGCCCCGTTCCCTGGTTGCCATAGAACTTGCCCGTGACGAAATCCCAGAATCCCGCCTCGCCCAACGGGTTGCGGCACGGCACGAAATCGCGCTCAAGTTGCGCCCCGACCGTCGTGCGCGTCATGATCTTGCAGGAATAGATGCGCACCTGTCCCGGCGAAGTCAACGAATTCCCCTCGCTACTGGCAAAAAGATAGAACGGATAGGCCGTCGCGTTGCCATTGCCGGTATCGTACCAAACCCCATCGACCGTACTCGGGCCGTTCCGATCCAGGTGGAAGAGATAGACGCGCCCGGCTTCCACCGGCAGCAGATCCTTGCTCGCGGCGGCCGAGGTCACGCTCACATGGAAACGGGGCACGCTTCCCGAAGTCTCCATGAACATGCCGAACTGGTCGGCGTTTTTCTGCGCCGTACGACCGCCGCAGAAACACCACCACAGCGAATCGGTCGGCACCCGCGAGAAACCGCCGCGCAAATCGACGATCGTATTGAAGCCATGGACGAACTCCGTATCGACAAACTGCGTTCCCGTCGATTCCACATACTCAAGAAGCGTGTATCCGGCCGGCAGGGTCTGCGCCTCCTCTTCCACCGGCGCCAACACGAGATTGCCGTCCTGAATCGCAAGCGCCACCGGCCACGCCGTCTCGCACAGCTGGAACTTCGCCAAATCGGCCGCCGCCAACTGCGCGCCCGCAATCAACACCCGCGCCGCCGAAAGAGAAGAGACGCCCTGGAGATTCGCCGCCACCCGAACGGGCCGCTCCGCCGTCGCCTCGGCGAAGGCTACGGACGACGCAACCACCCGCCCGTTCCCGTCCCCGGACACCTCGAAGGCCAGCCGCGCGCCGCCCGTGAGCGTGAGCGCGCCGACCGTCGTCTCGCCCGTGAACTTCGCCTCGCCCTCCTGCAAGGCGAAGGAGGCAAAGGTCGGCGCGGTGATCGTAATCGAATCGCGTCCCGCCTTGGCCACGGCCACCGTCGCCAAGCCGTCAGCCGCCTCCACCACGCCGTCATAGATCGCCACGCCCGTCGCCGTCGGCTCGTAGGCATAGCCGTAGGTGAAATCCCCCGTTCCCAGATTCGGATGGAACGCATTCCCCGAAGTGTCGGCCAAGTCAAGCACGCCCACCTTGCCGTCTGCCGCCCGGGCGGGCACGATGTCGCACTTCACCACACCGTTCTCCAACGCCCTGAACGAATAGAGCTTCATCGTCGCGAGGTTCGTTTCGTTCTTCACCGTACCTGCAGCACCGCTGTTCGTATCGAAAAGCATCATCGGGTTCTTGCCCGCAGGCGTCGACGACCACTTCGACGTAAGCGACCCGCTCTTCGTCACACCCGTCCAGGTCAAGGTTTTGTTTTCATAGACGATACGCACGCGCTCATCGTAGGGGAACGTGTTGGCCGTTCCCGCAGTATTGCCGTCCGTCAAGCCGGCCCCGCCATATTCGAAATTCGGCACATTGTTGCCGCCCCAACGCACGAAGAAACCCAGGGCGGTATCGGACTTGGCCCATCCGCCCTCCCGCGAGCCGAAGATGCACGCATAGTTGCCGGCCGCCGTCACTGCGGCCTCGCACTCGATGCGCACGTTCGCGGCGTGCGTGTAGCCCGTATCGATGAACTGCGTGCCCGTGGAACGGATGTAGTTCAACCGGCACTGGGGCCTGTCGCTCGCGAGGAACACGCCCTTGCCGACATTGCCATGAAAGCGGCCCTCGACCTTGTCCCACAATCCCGCTTCGCCCAAGGCGTTCCGGCACGGCACGAAATCGCGCTTGAGCGCGTCGCCCTCGCGGATCGTGAACGAATAGAGCCGCATCGTCGCATAGTTCGTTTCGTTCTTCACGCCCCCAACTGAACCGCTATTCGTATCGAAGATCATCATCGGGTTCAATCCCGCCGGCGACTTGGTCAGCGTCGTCGTAATCGAACCGCTCCTGGTCTGCCCCGTCCAGGTCACGGTTTTGTTTTCGTAGACGATGGATACGCGCTCGTCATAGGGGAACGTATTGTCCGTGCCGTAGACGACACCCTCATCCGTCTTGCCGGCCGGGCCGTATTCGAGCGTTGGACGATTGGCACTGCTCCACCGCACGAAGAAGCCCAGGGCGTTGTCGGTCTTACCGTACCCGCCCGCACGCGAACCGAAAACGCACGCATAGCTCCCGACGGCCGTCGCCGAAATTTCGCACGCGACGCGCACGTTCGCCCCGTGCGTATGGCCCGTGTCAATGAACTGCGTCCCCGTGGACGCGATCCACTCGAGTGCCGCATAGTCGGCCGGAAGCGCCACTTCCGCCACCACACGAAACCCCACCGTCGTCGCCAAGATGGCTCCGACAAAGAACCGACTGATTGTCATTTTCATCTCCTTACTGCTCGGAACCCATTATTCCAAGCCGAAATCATTTTAACACACCATAAAACAACGGGTCAAGAAGAAAAGCCCACCATGCGGATGGCAAAGCCGGCTTTCCCATTTGCATGGTTTTATGATCGTTTCCAACTCACGCTTTTCCGCCTTTTCCTTCGCCGTCCTTATCCGTCAGATGCGCATCTGCCTTGGCCCGCAAGAGCGCATAGTTCGAAGCGATCTTCTTCTTCAAACTCGAAGATGTCGCACCTCGTCCATACGGCGTATAGACGACGGTAACGCCTTGCTCTTCCAGATAGTCATACTTCCCCACCCAGTCATCGCCGACAACGAAGACATCGAATTTCAATTTCTTCACTTTGTCCCTATGGTCGAGGGAGTGTTGCGGAATGACCACATCCGGGCCCTTGATCGCCCGCATCAGGGCGATACGGTCCTCAAACGGGATCATCGGCGTCGTCTTGTACTTGGCCACCAGCTCGTCGGTGTTCACGCCGACGATCAGGATATCCCCGAGCCCACGCGCATACTCGATCAGGCGCAGATGGTTGACGTGCAGGATGTCGAATGTACCGGAAGTGTAGACGACCGTCTTACCGCCAATCATAACAAACTCCTTGCGAACACGCTTCGCTCAATCCTTCATCAGCGGACGACGCGGAGGTCGAAAAGACCGCCGGCGGTGCAGCCCTTGTGGGGCTTGAAGGTGATGGTGATCTGCTTCTTATCCTTCAGCGACTCCGGCGGAAGCGGAATGTCGTGCGCGACGAGTCCATCGACTCCGACGTCGCCGAGGCTCTCGACCTTGAGAAGTTTCCCGTCGGCAAGCACATCGAACGTACGCGCCCCGCGTTCCTTGCCGTAGTACCACGCGCGTAGCGTCCGCGCCGATCCATCGACCTTCAGGCGGTAGCTGAACCAACCGCCGTTGCGGGCATCGCGCCAGGCCGTGAAGTGACGCTTGCCGTACATGCCCGTGCCGGAGAAGGTGTTCGCGCCCTTGAGACCGTGCGCCTTCTCGGATTCGGCGTTGTGGGGGATGACGCGATCGACGGTCATCTTGTCCTGTTCCGCCTGCCGCGCACGTTCGGCCTCGTAGGCCGCGCGGTTCGCCGGCGTCATCAACTCCCAGTAGATCGTGTAGCGCTGGAAATGAACCTCAAAGAACGGCGCGAGTTTCACGTCCTTCGGCTCGAACCCGACCGTGCGGAAACGGAGCGGTTCACCGTCAACCGGTTTGACCATCTTCAGAATTTCCTCCGGTTTTTCGACCATCGCAAACGGCACCGGTTCCGGGGCCGCCTCCGGCAGATCCCAATGGTTGCCGATCTTCCAGAATTTCGTCTTAGGAAGGCCCTGGCGCCCCAACTCGCCCGCGAGCACGATCGGGCCATATACGAATGCGCCATAGCGCGTCGAATGCGGCAGCATCTCGAACTTGAGCTTCATCGGCAGCGACACCTGCACGCGATCGCCCGCCTTCCACTTGCGCGTGATCTGAATATAACCAGAACCCGCCTTGGACAACAAGGACAAGGCATTGCCCTTTCGCACGCCATTCACTGTCACCGTGACCGTATCGGCCACCCAGGCGGGATGGCGCACACTGAGCGTAAATTCGGCATCCGCCGGCGCGGCTTCAACAACAAGTGTCGTACCCTGCTCGTAGGGGAAATTCGTCACCTGGCGGATCTTCACCCTACGCGATTTCCAGTCCAGCGTCGACGGCGCGAAGAGGTTCACCATCACTTCCTTGTCATCGGCACTTCGCGTGTAGATCATCTTGCCGAGCTTGCCGGGCACTTCGAGGCCCGTACCGGTGCAGCACCACATCGAATCGAATTGGTCGGAGTAGTAGCGATAGGCGCCCGGCTTCATCGACGTGTTGTACACGACCATGCCGCGCTCGGGATCGTGGTTGGAGAGCAGATGGTTGAAGAGACAGCGCTCGTAGAAGTCCATCCGCTGTGCCTCGGGCGAGTCTTGGAAAATCGCCTCCGTCTGGCGCAGCATGTTGACGGAATTGCAGGACTCGGGGCCCGTGAAATCCCCCAACATCTTTTTCTCGAATTCCTTCGGGTCGAAGAAATGCTCGTTCGTGCAGTTCGCGCCGATCGCCCAGAGGCGATGGCCCACGATCTCGTCCCAGGCGTTGAGCGCCGCGCGATGGAGCCGCTCCTCGCCGGTGAGGCGCCACACGCGCTCGCACGACGTGTACTTCGGAATGTGGCAGTTGGCGTGACGGCCCGTCAGGAACTTCGTGTTGCCCTCGGCAAGCGGCGTGATCACAATCTCTTCGCAGAGGCGGCGCGCCCAGCGGATGTACTTCGCCTCGCCGGTCAGGAGGTAGGCGTCGCAGTAGTTCTCGGGGAGCGACCCGTGCTCGCACACGAGGAGCTTCTGGATCTGCGCATCGGAAAGCTTGTCGACGACGTTCACGCCGAACCAGTCGCAGAAGCGCAGGTAGATGGCGAGCGCCTTCCGGCTGCCCGTGGCGACGTGGATCTGATAGAGGCCGAGCAGCACCTTGTTCATGATGTAGGTGGGCTCGTTGAGACCGTTGATGGATCCACCGTTGATGCGCAGGTCGCCGTTGGCGATCTCCTTCATCACGCGATTGCTCCCGAGCGCGGCAAGCACCACGCCCCCCGTCGCCTTCTGCACTTCTTCGAGTTCATCGACGATGTAGAGGAGGCGCTTCTTCAGTTCCTCGTCGCCGGTCGCCTCGTAGGTGAAGGCCGCGCCCGACATGTAGAACGCGAGAATATGGCCGGAAAGCGGCCAGGCCCCTTCGTCGTGGTTCGCCTCCCAGCCCCGGTAGGTCGGCGCCTTGGGGTCGAGCCCCGCGTCGACCCGGTAATTGCAGAGGAGGCGATCCGGTTCGAGCTGCAGGAGATACTTCCGGTTCAGTTCCTGCTGGGCCTTGAGCGGCCCGCCCGTGAGGCGGATCGCCGACAGCGGGAAATACTCGACCTGCGGCCGGATCTTCTCCGCCGCCGCAAAGGCCGTCAAAGCCGCCAAAGCCGCAAACGCCGCCACCGTCGTACGCCGCGAGACGCCGCAATCGTCAAACAAAGTCGCAATCAGATTTTTCATGACATTCTCTCCGCTTTCTCCGATGGCGGGTATTATAGCAAAAACGGAGAGGTCTGTCCCTACACGATTCGCAGCGAAAGGCAATTTCAAGATCTCAGAATTCAGATTTCGGGATGGGATCAATGATCATCATCGAACAAGACAAAGAGGACTTCAACCACGGGCCGCTGCGACAGCGCGCGAATCAACGCGAGAGGACGAAACCCCGCCTCGGCCATCTTCGTAAGGCAAGCCGCAACACAAAGTCCAACAACAAGCAGAATCAAATACAATTCCATTTCCTATCAGCCTTACCAATTGAAATCATCATCACTGTCAGTATTTTCCATCTGACTCAATACGCAGCCATATTTGTGACACCAAGCGCGAACGGCATCAACGCCGACTCGCCATTCGGATTCGCGTTCATCTTCCGGGATGGACTCGTCCCTTGTATAGTCCTCCACAAGCGTCCACCATTCCTCTGGGGGCACTTTCCAGGACTGATACCAGGCATCATCTTCAAAAATGACAGGCACATCATGGAAAACGATTTCATTTCCTACTCGAAAGACATTCCATCTTGAAGTATTATAGACCCGCCCGGAAGAATGCCGAGACACGCCACAGGCAATAACTCCTTTCGTGCGCGTTCCATCAAGCAACGCCAAGAGTTCGTTCCGCCAAAAATCGACATACATCAGAGGAGACCACTCCGTCAAACGAAGGATCATTGTTTCGGAGAAATCCAATCCGATTTGAATAACCGCAAAACCGTAGCCCTTCTTGGAAACCAACGGTGGCGCAAGATAGAAGAAATCATCGTTCATTCCGCAATCCTATTTCCTTTGGGACGTATCGTATTCATTCTGTTTATTCCCCTTCGAGCACCCACAGAACGAAGCGAGCAACGAAGTCCGATCCTTTCCTGTCAAAACCAATCATCTTCATCCGTCATGTCTGCCATGTTCACTATATCTCGTCCTGCCAGTGCCAAGGCCAACGCCCGCACGCTGGCGGTAGGGTTCCTTCTGCGCATCGGACAGCTGGAGGAAGTCGTACCATCCAGTTGAACTGCCATGGCAGGGCAATTCGTCGACTTGACCGACAGTCTTTGGACGCCCGACAAAGCAGGCCGCCCTTTCATTGGCATTGGTCCATTTATCGAGCAACTGCATACAGCGTGCCTTAAGATAGGAAGAGATGCCGTTCGTCGAGCAGCCCGACACGGAATTCGCTTCCAGCCGGCCACCGTATGATTCAAGTCCCGTCCGGCTATAGGACATGTCCGACAAGACCGGCCGAGGCGTGGCCCTTCCCGCCGGTTTGAAGGAGGGGTCCAGCAAGACGCCCTCACATTGAACGCCGAAATGGGAAAGACGCACATAGTCGACACCGTCCACCACGACATGGCTCGACGCGAGGACGCCACGCGAAAGGACGTCATCAACCTCTGCGGAACTGGCATTCGCATCGAGTCCGAGCCAGTCAAGAACATT
The DNA here is from genome assembly GCA_045617985.1 of Kiritimatiellia bacterium. Taxonomy (GTDB): domain Bacteria; phylum Verrucomicrobiota; class Kiritimatiellia; order RFP12; family UBA1067; genus RUG572. The sequence goes on along the minus strand of JAZLJP010000195.1, from coordinate 1,848 downwards.
GTAAGGTGTCTGTCCGTCATGGTTTCTCAGGGGGACCTGAAGATAGCTTTGTCGAGCTTGGGACAACTGACCTGCCACAAATACAAGACGTAGATCCGTCCGTCCAGACGCCTTTAACAACGCATAGAGCAGCAGGGCCTGGTCGGCATCATTTCCCTCACCGTCAATCAACGTACGTTCTGGTCCTCGGACAATACCGAAGTAGGAGACAAAGCGAATGTTGTCCCGAACAAATTCAAAGCACCGCCACGGATTGTAGTCAAGACCTTTCGCGAGTTCTTTAATCCGTGCAAAATCAGACGCTGGAAGTCCCTACGCGAGATTCAAATCAACCGATGCGGGCAAAGACGGTGGCGGAAGAACAGACTGCAATCCAGCTGCCGAACCAATTGTTTCCAAGGGCAGTTCCGCCAGAAGACGTTCCGTAGCATTCGTCGGACAAGACGGAACCGTGATCCACCCTCGGTCAGACGCATCCGCCCGGCACATCCCACAGCACAGCACAAAAGCAACGAGTCGCCAGCACATAAAGTATAAACTACCCGCAATCCTCATTCATTATTCCCTTCATTGAAAAATGTCAACATCCCCCCGGCAGACCATCATCCGCATACCACCGAACACCGAAACATGTCACCGAACTCATTACTGCAAAATTACGGATGAGTGGCTTTTTGCTTCGGATTGCTCGTTCTAATTGAGTTCAATCGTCGCGGCCACCGGATAGTGGTCGGAAGGCGGCAGCCCTACGCCGGGGCGTGCGTCGGGATAGGTTTCGAGGTCCTTCACCTTCACCCCGGGTGACACGTAGATGTAGTCGATGCGCTGGCATTCGGTACGCTTGGGATCGTTACGCGCTGCGACCGTCTTCTTCAGCATCTCCACGGCGGGCGTCCCCTTGATGGCACGGAAGCCGGGGGCGCTGTGCCACGGTCCCTTCGGCGGCGTCTCGGTGATGTAGATCGCGTTCTTCAGAACCTTCGCGGCCGCCCGCGCGTGTTCCGTCGTTTCAATGCCGTTGTGGTCGCCCGTGAAAACGACAGGGACGTCTCCGGCGAACGCCTTCATGCGCCGCAGGATGAGCAGCATGCCCTCTTTGCGCGCGAGCGCACTGATGTGGTCGGTGTGCGTGGTCGCGAAGCAGAAGATCTTGCCGGTCTTGCGGTCCATGAGCCGCGCCCACGAACAGATGCGCGTGCAGGCCGTCCCCCACGACTTCGATCCCGGAACATCCGGAGTTTCCGACAGCCAGAACGAACCGCTCTTGATCTCCTCGAAACGGGCCTTGCGGTAGAACACCGGAGTCGCCTCACCCTTGCGCTTGCCGTCCTCGCGGTGTACGCCCACCATCGTGTAGTCGGGGAACTGGGCCCGCAGATCGTCCGCCTGATCGGGCTGCACCTCCTGCAGCCCCACCACGTCGAGATTCATCTTACGCATGAGAGCCGCAAGGTGTCCCTTCCGCGATTCCCAGCCGTTCACCGTGCCGCGATCGCAGGACGACTGGCGAATGTTGTACGTCCCCACGCGCAGCGAACAAGGTGCAGACCGCGCCGCGCCAACTTCATTCGCCTCCTGTGCCTTCATTTCGGCCCGAGGCGCTGCCGCAACAGACAACACCACACTGGCCAACATCAGCAGGGTCCTCATTTTTTTCATCCTGATTCTCCGTTATTTAGCGCCCCGTCACGGCCGAGTCGCGCCGAGGGCGGGATCGACACCTTCGCAGGCAATCATGTCGAACCCCCGGTAGTGGATGTAGAGGTAGTGGACGGGCGTGCCGGCCGCGAGCGACGCGAGCGCCGGGTCTTCCGAATACGCCTTGAGCTGCGCGAGCGCCTCGGCGCG
>JAZLJP010000194.1:0-13410 GCA_045617985.1 Kiritimatiellia bacterium | reverse complement strand
AAGATCTGCAGCTCGACGCAGGCGTTCGGCACTTTGAAGTAGCTGCGGCCCTCCTCGCGATGCGACATCGAGAGGATGCCGTAGTAGTGGAAGAGCGAGCGGAAGTTCGCGGGCTCGATGAGACGGTCCGCCGGGAAGCTCTCGACGAGCTCGAACGGGATGCGGCCCGTCGCGGCGATCTCCTCGGTGAGCGGCGAGACGTCCTCGACGTTCGGCGCGCCCATCTGGCGCTGGAGGTCGACGATCGTCTCGAGCTTGTCGTAGTCGGTCGGGATGTTCACGTCCACCATGTTCTCGGGCGGCAGGCCGTCAGCGACAAGGTACTTGAGGTGGTAGAGCACCATGTCGCTGTTGAACACGCTTTCCTTTCCGACCTTCGCCTTCGCGAAGCAGTAGCCGTCGTACCAGGGCTTGATGCCGGCAACGATCCGCTCGGGGTCGCCCTCCCGGAACTCGCCCGTCCCCTTGAAGTCACGGTAGAGCTGCAACGTCTCGGCCTCGGAGAAGCCGAGCATCGCGTTGAAGGCCGCGTCCTGAGAGATGTTCGCGGCGATGTTGAACCCACTCGTCAAGTCGTCCATCGTCACGGGCGAGACACCCGTCATGAAGATGCGGTCGAAGTTGCCCTTGAACTTCTTGAACCATTCGCGGTAGAATCCCGTGCCGTGGGTGATGGTGCGGTACGGTTCGTTGCCCGACGAGCGAATGAGCGCGTTCGTGAAGTTGTCGTATTCGTCGATGACGAGGTAGAGCGGGATTTCCCGTTCGCGCGCGAGCTTGACTACGGACAAGAACTTCGCAACGACGCCGCGCCCTGACACGGAAGCCCTGAACGCCGCATCGTAGCAATCCGGATACCGCCTCATGAACGAGTCGAGACACGTTTCCAGATAGACGTCGAAACTCTCCTGAAGCGACTTGCCGCCTGCCGCGCCCGCTTGTGAAAAGTCGAGCATCAGCACCATGTACCGGTTGCGGTTCGGCGTCGGGTGCGCACCGAGCCAGAGGCCACCGAAGAGCTTCTCGAAGTTCGCCTCCTCGCGCCGGTCGTAGTAGCACTGCAGCATGCTGGTAAAGAGCGACTTGCCGAAGCGCCGCGGCCGCACGAAGAACACGAACGAGTCCCGCGATTCAAGCTTCGCGAGATATTCCGTCTTGTCGACATAGTAGTACCCCTCGCTGCGGATCCGCTTGAAATCCGCAATGCCGTAGGGAATCATCAGGTTGTTCTTTGGTTCGCTCATCGGCCGATATTATACCACATTTGAGGCTTGGAAAGATACCATTACCACTGATCGGCGTGAATCTTCGCGGGATTCCATTTGTTCTTCGGCGCAGGGTCTTCCGCCGGATAGCCGATCGGGATGACATTCAGCGGCATGTATCCTTCGGGAATCGCCAAGATCTCGCGGACGGCCGCAATGCGGTCTTCGCCCGGATAGACGCCTGTCCAGACCGCACCAAGGCCCTGCCCGTGCGCAGCGAGCAGGATGTTCATCGATGCCGCCGCGCAGTCATGGATCCAGTATTCCTTGCCACGGCCGGGCAATCCGTTGTCGAGCGAACCGCACACGACGATCGCGAGCTGCGACCCATTGCCAACGCGCGAATTCGGCAACCGCGCGCCGAGCTTCTGAAGCTGCGCCTTGTCCTTCACGACCACGAACTCCCACGGCCGCTTGTCCATCGCGGACGGCGCACACATCGCCGCCCGGAGAATCTTCTCGACCTTCTCGCCCTCGACGGCACGGAACGGATCGAACTTCCGCACCGACTTGCGCGTCGCGATCGCCGACAGGACATCCGGCACATTCCCATCCGTCACAGATCGAATGCCCTCTCCCGCGCCGCTGAGGAATTCGGCCGACCCCTTGCCGACGACCGACCCCGCCTTGTGAACGGCGCGCCGCCCAAGATTCTCCGCCTTGTCGCATCCAACCAACGCGCACGCGCACGCCAGAACAATACCGACCAACGCCACCGACGCGCACGCCAGCACAATGCCGACCACATGAATCTTCTTCATCGTTCTCTCCTTGACTTACTTCGCTTGGAAGAGGTAGGGCCGGCTTCTGCCGGCATTCGCAAATCAGAGCGCGTTTTCGCCGGCCTTGAGCGGAATGACCTTGCCGCCGAACTCGAACGTGCCGGCGACGGGCGTCGAAACGCGGCCCTTCGCTTCGCCATTCGTGAAGGCGAGATCGACTTCGATCATCTTGCCCGACGGATGCGGATAGGAGGCCTTCACCGTCTTGAGCGAGCCCGGCTGCGGCGCGATGCGCACGCGCGCGAAGAACGGCGCGGCACTGCGGATGCCCGCAACGCCCGTGCGAAGGAACCAGAGCGGATGCGCTCCCCAGGCGTGGCAGTCGCTCCGCGAATCGTGGCCGGGATACTCGGGCGCTTCGATCGTCGTCGTCGCGCCGATCTTCACATAGCCCTTCCACAGGTCGAGACGCTTCTGGAAGAGATCCACGCGATGGAACTTGAAATAGGTTTCGAAGAGGTAGTACGAGAAGTAGACGCTCGTGGGGCAGAGATCCTTTTCCGAAACGAGCTTCTCGAAGAGCGCCGCGGCCTGCGCGCCTTCGAAGACGTCCGTCAAAAGCGCGAGGCACTGCGCGTGCTCGGACCACACCGTGTGCGCCGCATCGCTCGCGAAGAGGCCGCGCCCCGGATTGAAGAACGTCGCGACGATCGCGGGCTTGAGTTTCGCGGCCTTCTCACGCCAATGCGCGGCGAGGTGCGTGTTGCCGAAGGCCTCCTCCACCTTCGCGGCACCCTGCAGGGCGGCGAGATAGAAGAGGTTCATTTCGGCGTTCGCGCCGCCGTTGCGCGAACCCGGCGCCCAACCGCCTTCCCATCCTTTATTCGGCACCCAGTCCATGAAGCTCCAGCCGGGGAGCTTCTCCAACACGCCATCGCTCGCGCGCTCGTAGAGCTCGAAACTGCCGAGCGTGTCGCGCATGCCCGGAAGGCGCGCCTTCAACCAATCACGGTTCGTGTGGTTCATCAGGTAGTCCGAATACATCCCGAGGTAGCAGAGCGTGTAGGAGGCGCCTTCCTGCGTGCCCGTCGTCGGGAAATTGAACGGCACGTTGCCGTCGTCGCGCCGGTTGATGTCGTAGATCTCGATCGCCCGGCGGATGATCGCATCGTCGGCCGTCATGGACGAAATGACGTTCAGCTGCACGCGCGTATCGCCCGGGTACATCTGCTGCTCGTAGAACGGGCAGTCGAAGAGCATCTCGTGGCAGCACATCTGCATCGCGCGTGTGGAGATGTCCTGCACGCCCTTGAGCGCGGGATCCTCGGGCGAGACGAACGCCGTTTCGCATTCGAGCGGATAGCGCGATTCGATGAGCGAGAGGTCCTCGATCGTCACCGGCTCCTTGTCGGCCGTCACCACAAGCTGGCACCAGCGGCCGCAGCGGAACCACGGCGGCTGGAAGACGGCGCGTTCACGGCCATCGAATACGAACCGATCGCCGAAGCCGTTGAAGGTCTTGCCCTTCCATTCGGCGCGATTGCCCTTGAAGTTGCCCTTGATCTTCGGGTCGGACGACGGCCCGCGCAGCGATTCGGCCCACTGCCAGGTCATCTTGCCGCCCTTGCCGCCCTTGACCACGGCCTCGGGATAGGCGCAGATGTAGCGGTCGAGATCCCACAGGATCTTCTTCGTCTCGCCCGGCTTCACCACAAGCGGGAACTTCATCTCCGCGCCGTCCACGAAGCGGCCGGGCCGCACGCGCACCTCGATCTGGTCCGGCAGCTGCGAGGGGAAGAGCATCCAGCCCTTCTGCCGCGTGCCGTAGTGGCTCCCCTTCCCAAGCGCGCGGCGCACGACCGCCGGCTTCAGCCACTGCGACGGCTGGAACGCATAGATGCCGGTGCCCTTCTCTTCGTACCCTTCGCCGCCGCCCCAGGCGCCGCCCGTACGGCCGATGCCGTGCAACCCGGTAATGGACCCGCACTGCCACGCGCCCTTGCCCGTCGTAAGCGTGGCGTCATACGAACCTTCCGCCTTCAGGCAGAAGCCGAGACGGTGAGACATCTGGGCGAGCGGTGCGGACCCGTCAGGCATCTTCCACACCGCCGCCTCCATCACGTGTTCGCCCGCCGCCAGCTCGGCGCGGTAGGACTGGTAGGTCCAGTTCTCCACCGTGCCGCGGTGCGGACCGCGCGAAACGAACTGACCGTCCAGAGTCAGGTAGAACCGTTCATCGCCCGTCACGTCGAATTCGAGCGGCGTGCCATCGCTCTTGAACGTGCAGCGGAAGCGCACGACGCGCGGCATCGGAACATGCCCGATTTCGTCCTTGACCTCAGGATGCGTGAGCCACGCGGCCTGGTCGATCGGCTGCACGGGCAAGATGCTCGTATTACCACGCGTATAACGCGGCGCGCGCATCACGCGCGTCGTGTTCGCACCCCAGACGGACGCTGCGGCAAGCGCGGCGATGAACACGATTCCACCCTTCATCTTGGTCTTCTCCTTGACGAGATTTCGTTAGATCAGCGACTTGTAGAGCTTGGCGATGTCCTTCACCGTGCATTCGCGCGGATTGCCCGGGCGGCACGCGTCGGCGTATGCCGACTCGGAGAGGAACTGGATATCCTCCGGCTTCAAGACGCCCTTCAAGTCCGCCGGAATGCCCACGTCCTTCGAGAGCTTCTCCACAGCCGCGATCGCCGCCGTGCGCGCCTCGGAGAGCGTCATCTTTTCAACGCCCTTCACGCCCATCGCAATCGCGATCTGACGATACTTGTTGCCCGTCTTCGGCGCGTTGAACTTCATCGCCGTGGGCAGCAGGATCGCACAGGCCTTGCCGTGCGGCATGTCGTAAAGAGCCGAGAGGCCATGCGCCATCGAGTGGTCCACGCCGAGGCCCACGTTGGAGAAGCCCATGCCGGCGATGTACTGCCCGAGCGCCATGCCTTCACGGCCCGAGGGCTTGTTCGCGACCGCGTCGCGCAAGTGGAGGGAAATGAGGCGGATCGCCTCGAGGTGCATCATGTCCGTCATCGGGCAGGCGGCCTTCGTGATGTAGCCTTCGATCGCGTGCGTGAGGGCGTCCATGCCCGTGAACGCGGTGAGGCCCTTCGGCATCGTGGACATCATCTCGGGATCGACGCACGCCACCACCGGAATGTCGTGCGGATCGACGCACACGAACTTGCGCTTCTTTTCGACGTCCGTGATCACGTAGTTGATCGTCACTTCCGCAGCCGTGCCGGCCGTCGTCGGAACGGCGAGGATCGGCTTCGAGGGCTTCGTCGTCGCCGCGCAGCCTTCGAGCGAGCGCACATCGGCGAACTTGGGATTCGCCATGATGATGCCCACGGCCTTCGCCGTATCCATGGAGGAGCCGCCGCCAATGGCGATGATCGCATCGGCCTTCGCCTTCTTGAACGCCTTCACGCCGTTCTTCACGTTCTCGATCGTGGGGTTCGGCTTGATTTCGCTGTAAACCGCGTAGGCGACCTTGGCCGCGTCGAGAAGGTCCGTCACCTTCTTCGTCACACCGAATTTGATCAGATCGGGGTCGGAGAAGACAATCGGCTTCTTCAGGCCGCGCTTGGCGAGTTCGCCAACGATTTCCTTCACGGCGCCGGCGCCATGATACGAGGTTTCGTTCAGAATGATGCGATTCATGTTTCCTCCACAGTTTGATTAAGATCATTCGCCCACTCGGGCGAGTGCAGGTATATTATAGTAAAAATTCCGCATTTCGTCTTGCATCTTTTTTGGGCCCGTCCACAATTGGGCGCATCTGAGCCATTCACCGCAATCACCTCTTGTTCGAGCCTAGGGCCTCACGGTAGCATCTTGGCGTGTAGTGGCGGCGTGGGGGGGCATCACGTCCCGCGAAGCGGGTTTCTCCTTCACGAGATCGAAGTAGCGCGGCGCGGAACTCCTTGAAGACACGACCGATTCCGCCTTCGAGCATTTCGGCGACGCGGTGGCAGGGCGTTTTTATCGGCCATTGGCGGCAACTCAACCACGAATGAAGGTCCCCTCGCCGTTAGAATTCGTCTTTACCGGACCAGCGTTTCTCGTATTCGGCCGCGATGTTCAAGATTGTACCTATGATATCCCGCAGACCATCCGCCGTCATACGCGTGGGTTGGGAAGCACTCAATAGGACCGTATCTCCCTTGATCTTCAAGTGCCCGAATGTAAAAGTCGTCTGCAGACACTCGTCGACAATCTCCTGAGAGAGGGGGCCGCTGTAGACAAGCGAAATAAACTCGCGTATCTTCAGGTCGCCCAGATCGGCGGGTCGAGCAAGAATCATCACCCGTTGGATACGCGCGTCCTCGACGTGAAAGGCCAATATATAGCCATTCGCCTCTTCACTGTAGAAATAATCGAAGCCGTTTTCCTTCATCAGACGTTCCAACCCCAGATCGCGGCCCTTCTGTCTCGCGTCTTTCGAAACGGCCTCGTCATTCGCCACCGCAACGGTGTTCGTGGAGGCCGTCTTTGGAGCCGGTTCCTTCGAGGATGCGGCCGCTTGTCCCGTAGCCGTCATCAACACCATCAAAACTGTCGCCAGTATTTTCATTGCATTTCCTCCCATGAGACTCACGGTTTCTCTTCCCAGACCTCGTCAAGCGTCTTCAGCCCGCCGCAGACGGCCCACAGGCGCCTTCCATGCGTCTGGATCGTCGTCATCCCGCACAGGACCAGCTCCGCAATGCGAGTGTCACCGCCATACTTGATGGCCTCGAACGGCAGTATGTACTCAAAACAGATCCCCCCCGTATCAAGCATGTCTATCTTGAACGCCCCGAACTTCGCGCACTGGTTGATCTGAGAAATCAGCCGACCAGCCTCTCCACGCACCTCCGGTTCGACCTGTATCGGCAATATGTGGCAACATGTAACACAATCCTCCCGTACGATGATCGTCATATCGACATGGCGAAACAGCCCCCAGAGCGATTCGGCCATAAGGACCGACGCCGAGAATGTACGGTTCGTCGTATTTTCCGTATAACGGAGGCCGCCTTCCTCAAGGAACTGGCGGATCGCATGATACATCTTCGTCTGGACATTCGCGTTTTCTTCCTTCAACCACGCCTGAAGGACCTCATTCGTCACGCCAGGCAAACCGTCTTGAGACTTCACCCTCACAACAGGATCGATCAGATCGGAAACAGCCTTCTCGACCCTCCCTGCCTTCTCGGCCTTTTCGGCATTCTCAACCCTCTCGGGTTGCGAAACCGCCGCCGGCAAACTGCCGACCAGGAATGCCGCCATCAAACATCCCCCAAACAAACGGATCAAGCTCATGTTCATCATCCTCCTTTTCCCGTCAATCATTTTCTGCATTTTATGTAGCAGCTACACCGTCGCAGACAGGTTTTCGTATTACGCGCGAAGCACGAGATGCCCGGCTGACGATCCATGGACAAGAACACGCCCCCGCGCGCCAAACAGATTTTGTCCACGACATCGGCCCCTTCTCCGAAATCAATGTTCTGCGTGAGGATTGCCGCTATCGAATCCGAAAGAGGATTTTTCGAACTGCCTTCCGCGTCCCGCGAAGCAGGTTTCAACAAAACTTCTCAATATATACCAATCGTCTTTCGGCCAGCTTTCGTCTTGCGCTCCGCTCTCCGCTCTCATTTTACGTTTTCAATTCTCCATTTCTCATTTGGCATGCGTCTGCCGGGCTTTTGCTCCGCAAACCCGCGCTCCGCGCGGGACGCCACGGTCAGACGCTTCTCCCCTTTGCTCCGCTACTCGTGTGGTCCTGCGGAGCAAAGGAGGCGGAAGCCGTAGTAGTGGCGGCGGTAGCCAGGCCAGTTCCAGTAACGATACGCGGAGCGGCAGTAGCGGGCGAAGTTGCCCCAGCACCCGCCGCGAAGAACACGGTACTCGCCCGAAGCCGGCCCCGTCGGATCCGTGCAGTCGCCTTCGTAATCACCGTACCAGTCCGCACACCACTCGAAGACGTTCCCGTGCATGTCGTACAGGTTCCACGCGTTCGGCCTCTTCCGCCCGACGGGATGCGTCTCGTCCCCGCTGTACCAGCCCATCTCATCCAGGTTCCCCGTACCCGCATAGGGGCCCGTCGAACCCGCGCGGCAGGCGTACTCCCACTGCGCCTCCGTCGGCAGCGCGAAGCGCACGCCCTTCGCCGCCGCGTTGCACTTCGCGATGAAGTTCGTGCAGTCCTCCCACAAGACCATTTCGACAGGGAGGTTGCCATCACCCTTGTGATCCGAGGGTTTGTTCCTCATCACCGCCCGCCACTGCGCCTGCGTCACCTCGTACTGCCCCAGCCAGAACCCCTTCGTCAGCGTCACCCGGTGCTGCGCCTCGTCACCATAGCGCCCCTCCTCGCCCGGCGGGCTGCCCATGAGGAAAAAGTCCTTCTCGCCCGAAATCTCCTTCCACTGCCCGCTCGTCGTCGCCGGGCACCAGCAGAACTTCATCTTCACGCCGCCCGGCAGCTCGAACTCACGCACTTCGCCCGGCGACGGATCATTGACTTCCACCAGGGTGAGCGCATCGGCCAGCCGCTTCGCCACACGCGCGGCCTCCTTCATGTCGGCCTGGTACTTGTAAACGAGACCCCCGCCCACCAACAGTGCGAGGAGCGCGGCAATCGTGGCGATCTTCCCGGGGGACCGTTTCGGCACGACAGGGATGGGAGGGGGCGGCGGCACGGACTGCCCTTCGAGCAGCGGAACCGACAGGTCGCCGTACGGCGTCGGACGCTGGTCGCTCCCCACCGCGCCCTTGCCCAGCAGTTCCATCTTGCCGAAGACGGCCCGGCGGAACGCCTCGTCGAAGCGCACTTCGCGCTTCTCCTTGAGCGCTTCCTCCATCACCTTCATCAGCGCCCCGGTGAACAGCCCGTGCTCCCCGCGCTCGGCCGAGCATTTGCCCTCCTGGCAGCCGTAGTAGATTGCCAGATCGGGGACGACGCCGGGGGCCGCACCCTTCGGGCCCGTTGTCGACACGGTCAGGTCCCGCAGCCCGGCCCTGCCGTCCGGCAGGGCGGCGCGCGTGTTGTCGCACAGCGAATTCCGGCAGGCGTCGAGGACGATCAGGCAGTTGCATCCGCGCCTCCGGACCGCCTTCTTGACTTGCTCGAGGGCGATCGCGCCCGCGTAGTAGTCCAGATTGTCCACGTCCGCATCGGGGAACAGCAGCAGCTGCTCGCCCTTCGGGCTCATCGTGCCGTGCCCGGCGAAATAGAGGACGGCCAGATCGCCCGGCCCGACCGTACGGAGCCTGTCTTCGATCCCGCGCCGCACGTCGTCGGCCCTGGTGGCCGTGGTGCCGGTAAAAGCCGACACGTCGGCATAGCCCGGCAGGCGGCTGAACAGGGCGTACATGTCGATGGCGTCCCGCTCCGCGCATTTCAGCGACGTGATGGGGGCGCGATAGCTGTTCACGCCGACGATGACGGCAATTCGCTTCAAGCCGCTCTTCCTTTCTGGATCTCAGTGTTCGATTCCATGTTCCGCTTCCATTCTTCATTCAAGCATTCTTCTCATTCGAACATTCGAACGCCCGGCATCTCCCAAGGCACCCGCGCATTTTCCATCTTACATTCTACATTCGAGCGAACGCCGGCTCGTCGATGTTGCGCTTCGCCGTGCGGAAGTTGACGCCCACGAGCGTCACGGGGCGCCGGTCGCCCTTGAATTGGTCGGCATAGCCCTTCTCTCGGATCTGGCGAACGGCCGCCTTCGCGGACTTGTTGAACTTGAACTCGAACACCCACACGAACTCGGGCGTCTCGACGATCGCGTCGGCGTAGCCGAAGGCGGAACCTTCCTCCGCCGCGACTTTCGCCCCGGCCATTTCCATGAAGAGCCGGAAGTGGCGCTTCACGTCCGCCTCGCTGCGGATGCGCCATTCAGGGGGGATCTTCGCGTAGATGCGGTAGAGCGACTCGCCGACGAGTCCGCGCAGATTACCCGCCGCGATCTGCCGCCTCGCCGTGTCGGCGAGCGCGTCGAAGTCGGCCGCCGGCACCTTCAGGAAACCGCTGAACCAGCCCGCCCGGATCGCCCCGCGCACCTCGTGGTTCGGCGCGCCGAGGACGAGCTTCGGGTTGCCGATCTCGTCCACCTCGGTCTCGCTGAGGCCCTTGATCGTGAGGCACCCGCTCTGGTCCAGGAGCGACTTCGCGGGAAGCTCCGTCGCCTCGCAGAGGTCGAGCCCCTCCACCGTCGCCGTGCAGCCCTCGAAGTCGGCGGGCGTCCTGTTCGCGGCGGCGATGCGCTCCATCACGAGGGTCGCGACCGCCGTCCCGACCCAGTAGCTTTGCAGCGCGCCCGTCGCGAGCGCCAGTCCGATGGAGATCGGGTTGCACACGCGCGCCTCGGAGAGGTTCGAGAACCGGTAGGAGTCGTACCAGTCAAGGAGGAGCTTCAGCGCGCCCTTGCGGTTCGTCTTGCGCTTCTTCGCGAGCGCGTCGAGACGGCCGGGGAAGAACTTCGCGATCTCCTCGGGCGTATAGCCGAGGAGCGTTGCGTAGCCCGGGAATTTCATCGTGAGGTCGGTGAGATGGTTGAGCCCCGAGAACACCGAGACCTTCGTGAGCTTCGTCACGCCCGTGAGCATCAGGAAGCGGATGTCCGATTCGCGGTTCTTCAGCTGGATGTAGAAGTCGTGCATCAGCTTCCTGACGCGCACGAGCGCCGTGCGGTTGCCGAGGAACCCCTGCAGCGGCACGTCGTACTCGTCGACCAAGACGACGAACTCGCCCCTCGCCGCCGCCAGCGCCTCGAAGAAGTTACCGAGGCACTTGCCGGGATTCGACGGGCGGGCGACATCCGCAAGACCGAAAGTCTTCACCAGCCCGTCGACCATATCGATCAGACCTTCCCGAAGCTCGTCAACGGAAGAGGCCGTGACTTCCGCCATGTTCAGCATGACGACGGGCCAGGTCTTCTTCCAGTCCCAGCGTTTCTTTTCGATCTTGAGCCCCCTGAAGAGCTCGCGCTTCCCCTCGAAGATCGCCTTCAGAGTCGAGAGCATGAGCGACTTCCCGAACCGGCGCGGCCGCGAGATGAAGAACTGGCGCCCTTCCTGATTCGCAACAAGCCGCCACAGGAGGTCCGTCTTGTCCACATAGACATAACCGTCCTTGCGCAGGTTCTCGAACGTCGAGATGTCTGTCGTGATCTTTTCCATGGAATGCATTATACCAAAAGTTCAGCCCCTTCTGCGAGACCGAAATTACCGACGAAATCGGAAACTGAAAACAACACCCATTACAGATACAAAAATACATCTCACCCTTTATTTATCAAGGTGAGACATACTTCGTCACTCAAAAAAATGGGCAAACTCCAGCTATAGCCCCGTCTGGCGCGTTCACCCGTGAAGCGTCCAGCCGAAATCGTTATGGTAGATCATCTGGCGCGTCATGCCGCCGTCGATGCAGATGTTTTCACCGGTGATGAAACCGGCCTTGTCGCTCGCGAGGAAGAGGACCATGTTCGCGATGTCGAGGGGATTGCCCACGCGGCCGGCGGGCTGCTGGGTGGCGTCGGGCCCTTCGTAGACCGTGTAGGCCGTATCGATCCATCCCGGTGAAATCGAATTCACCCGCACCTTCCCCGCCAAGCTCACCGCGAGCGCATGCGTGAGCGCGGCAATGCCGCCCTTCGCCGCCGTGTAGCTTTCGCTCTGCGGCTGGCTCATCCGATCGCGCGAGGACGAAATGTTGATGATGGAAGCGCCCGCCGCAAAATGATCCTTGAAGAGTTTCGCAAGATAGAACGGCGCCACCACGCCCACCGCCTGCGCGTAGGCGAATTCCTCGTAGGTGCAGGCGTCGATGCCCTTGAAGAGCGGCAGCGCGTTGTTGACGAGTACGTCAACGCGCCCTTCCTTCGCCACCACCTCGCCCGCAAACCGTTCCAGCACGGTCTTATCGGAAATGTCGCCCACGAACCAATCGCCCGGCTGCTTGTCGATGACGTAGACGGTCGCGCCGATCTTGCGGAATTCCTCGGCAATGCACTTGCCGATTCCCTGCGCGCCGCCCGTCACCACCACGACCTTCGATTCACTCATGACATTCATCCTTTCTCGACATGCCGCCCGACGGCCCTCCCTGTTCACTCGACCACGTCGAACTCGGCAAGGTGCGCCCACGGGCCCACATGCACCGAGAGCGCCGTGAACTTGACGAAGCGCGCCTTCGCCGGCCGGGCGAACGGAATCGTCTGCACCTTCGCCGTTTTTGCGAGCGTCGTCTCCGCAGCCACCTGCCAGGTCTTGCCGTCAAGGCTCGTCTCCACGCGGCACGCCTTCACGAGGCCGTTCGGATTTCCATCCAACCGCCCCGCTACCGTGACGCCCTTCAACACGCACTCCCGCCGCAGCGCGAACGCAATCCAATGCGGGGGCTCGGGATCCTTGCCGTTTTTCCAGCGCGTATGCCAAATCGTCGCAGGCTCGCCGTCGCATGCGTTCGCCATCTCCCAGCCGCCGACCTCGTCGGACGAGCAGGCGATCGTCCGCACGCGTCCCTGTGCCGCCTCGAGCGCGCGCACCTTTTCAAGCGGCACCTCAACCGCCGGCGCCGCCTGGCCCGAGAGGAGATAGTCGCACACGCTCTTGAAGAGAAGCCGTGTCTCCGGGCGCGTCATCTGTTCCGCACGGAAGTCGACGCCCGAAACGATGAGCCGCCCCTTCCCCACCTTGACTTCCGCGAGCAAGGCGAGCGGCTCGCTCGTGAACCAGTCGGGTACCACGCGCACGATCGGCCGAATCGCGGGATCGAGCACATCGTAACGGATGGCGCTCCCCTTCAGGCACGCTTCCCACCAAAGCCAGTCGCTTACCCTCCCGCACGGGAAACCTGCGAGCGCAGGATGCGCGGGATCGGGGATGAGCCCGTTCGTGTGCGGCGGCTGCCCGCTCGTCCAGGCCGTGTTCCAGAACACGGTCGAAAAACCGAGAACGCGATTCGCGCCCGCCTTCGACGCGAGGAATCCCTTCGGCAGCGAGAGAATCGCCCGCCCGCCGCCGGCCAGCACCTGCTCAAGACGATCGTCGACGGCGGTGAAAACCTCCACCTTGGGCGTTTCAATCCGCGCCGGGAGATTCCACACGGGCCACGCGTTCATCGCTCCGTCGATTTCCACGCGCAACGTGTAGCGCGCCGGCGCGGGAAGGCGCGCAAAATCGATTTCGATCGTACCGAGCGCGAGCGGCGAGCCGAGCGGGAGCGCGTCCACTGTGAAGGTGTCGCCGAGCGTGCCCACGGACCATTTCACCTGCGCGTTCTTGAGCGGGCGCGCGTAGTTCGCCGCCTCCAGAGCGACCCGCGCCACCTCGCCCGTGAAAGCGAACGACGAGAGGCGCGCAAGCGGCACGAGCGGCGCGTTCCAGCGGCGGAACTCGCCCGGCCCCACATAGCCCTT
>JAZLJP010000193.1:0-5694 GCA_045617985.1 Kiritimatiellia bacterium | reverse complement strand
CGCAACTCGTGGCCGCGCGCAAGTTTGGTGGCGCCGTCGAGATTGTCAACGCCGTAGATTTCGTCGAAGAACGCCTGTACGCCGGCCTTCCCGGTATCGCGCAGAAGAAGATCCTGGCGGAGCGCGCTGAGGATCGACTGCCCCGCCCCCCGGGCCCGTACAAGCGCGAGCGCCTCGACGGCATCGGGCCTCAGGGCCTGCGGCGCCGCCGCGAGGTAGGCATGGAATTCGCGGCAGATACGGTCCCACTCGCGCTCGGGATCCATCCCGAGCGCCGTGTAGAGCGGGCGCACCGGAAAGGCGAAATGCGCACGATAGACCTCGCGCGTCGTTTCCGGGAGGCCGCGTTCGCGCAGCATGCGGTTGAGAGCGGCGAGGGCGGCATCGACATCGTTGAGAAGCGTCCCGTTCCAGTCCCAAATGAGATAAGGTGCCATCATTCGCCCCGCCGCCTGAGAGGTTCCCTTCGGGCCCTTACTTGATTTCCTTCCGGTACGGCACCGAAGCCTGCGCCCCCGGGCGCGTCACCGCGATGGCGGAGGCCTTCTGCGCGAAGGCGACGGCCTCCTCGACGCTCCGCCCCTCCGCGAGCGCCACCACGAAGGCGCCGTTGAACGTATCGCCCGCAGCGACCGTATCGACGGCTTTCACCTTCACGCACGGATGGATCTTCCCGGCCGCATAGCAGCCCTTCGAGCCCAACGTGATCACCACATTCCCAACGCCACGCGCCTTCAGCGCCGCTTCGGCCTTCTTCGCGCTCGCGAGGTTCGTGACCTTCACGCCCGTGAGGAGCTCGGCCTCGGTTTCGTTCGGCGTGATCCAGTCGAGGCACTGATAGAGCTCGGGCGGCAGCTTCGCGGCCGGCGCCGGGTTCAGGACCACGGGCACCTTCTTCGCGTGTGCGGTCTGGGCGGCCCACAGGACGGTCTCGAGCGGCGTTTCAAGCTGGAGGAGGAGCGCATCGGCGCTTTGGATGTCGCGCGCGAATTTCTTCACATCCTTCGCGAGAAGCGTTCCGTTCGCGCCGAGCGCCACGGAAATGCAGTTCTGCCCCTTTGCGTCCACAAGGATGAGGGCCGTGCCGGACGCGTTCTTCTTATCGACCACGAGGCGCGCGTCGATGCCGTCCTTGGCCATGCGCACGGCGGTTTCGCGCCCAAAGAGATCGTCGCCCACCTTCGCGATGAAAGTGCAGCTCTTCTTCTTCGCCGCAAGCCGCGCCACCGCAACGGCCTGATTCGCGCCCTTGCCGCCGGGGTTCATCATGAACGCGCCGCCGCTCACGGTTTCGCCGGGCACGGGGATCTTCGCCCCCGAAATCACCATGTCTGTATTCGTGCTGCCAAGTACGACGATCATAGGAGTATCCTTTCTTTTTATAAACGGACGAGCGCGCAGGCGAAGGCGCCGTCGTGGCCGGTTTCGATGGGGAGCGAGGTGAAGCGGCCAGACGCTGTGAAATCGGGATGGGCGGCGAGGAAGGCCGCCACTTGCTCTTCGTTCTCCTCCGGTTCGTTTGAACAGGTGGAATAGACGAGCCGACCGCCCGGCGCCACGTATGCGGCGGCGGCGGCGAGGATTTCGGCTTGGAGGGCAACGAGTTCCTTGAGGTGATCGGCGTCCCAGCGCCAGCGCGCATCGGGCCGGCGACGGAGAACGCCCGTGTTGCTGCAGGGCGCATCCACGAGCACGCGGTCGAAGCGCGGCGCGTCCTTCAGGTGCTGCACGGCGTCCACCACCTCCACCGCCGTCTCACGGACGCGCGCGAGGTTCGCAACGAGGCGCTGCCGCCGAAGCGGGTTCACTTCCTGGGCGACGAGCCGACCGGTTCCGCCGAGCCGCCACGCGATCTGAATCGTCTTCCCGCCCGGCGCGGCGCAGAAGTCGAGCACCGTCTGCCCCGGCGAAAGGGCGAGCAAATCGATCGCGCCCGCCGTTGCGGGGTCCTGAACGATGAACGCCCCTTCCGCGTAGCCGGGAATCTCGGCGACCTTGCGCCCCCGTGCAAGCACTTCGTGCGCGGGGCGCGGCACACCCGCTTCGTCCACGGCGCCGGGCCGCCACGCGAGCCACGTTTCGGCGGGCGCGTTGTGCCATGCGGCGAGGCGCGCGGCCGCCTCTTCGCCGTAGCGCGCCACCCAGCGCCGCACGAGCGCGTTCGGATAGCTCTCGCGCGTGGCGAGCGGCTCACCGGCGAGGAGCGCGTCGAATTCGGCGCGCCGACGGATGAGATTGCGAAGTACGCCGTTCACCACGCGGTCGAGCCGCTTCTCGCGGCCGCTCAGTTTCGCGGCCGCCACCGTTTCGTTCACGGCGGCGAAGTCCGGCACGTCCGGCATATAGAGAATCTGCGCAGCCCCCACGAGAACGAGCGCTTCAAGCTCGCCCTTCGGCCAGGTTTTCATGAGCTCGCCCAAAACGAGCCGAAGGGGACGAAACCGCCGCACGACCGTGTAGACGAGATCCTGCACGAACGCGCGGTCTTCGCCTTCCTTGGGCAGCAGTTCGTTGGGAAACGCGCGCGTGGCGATCCAACGCGCCACGATGAAGGCGGCTGTACGGCGGCTGTTCGTTTTCATACTAGCGGATCTTCACGAGGATGAGGAAAAGGAACGGCATCAAAAAGGCCTGCAGGAGCACGAAGCGCATCAGCACCTGGGCGTTCGACCACTTGAGCGTTTTCTTGCAGTGGTCGTGCAAGGGGAAGCGTACGCTGTGGAGGGCCTTCACCACAAAGACTTTCTTCTTTTCCTGTTCGGGCTCGAGCATCGAGGGCGGGCGCACCTCGAGGCCGAAGCGCTTGAGAACGCGCAAAAGCACGAGCTTCACGAGCCCGCCGCCGCCGTTCACCAAAACAACCGGCGCAAAGGCGAGAACGAGGAACGGGTTGCCCGTTGCCAAAACGCCCGCGCCGAGCAGGAGCCCGAGGAAACGCGAGCCCGCGTCGCCCATCAGCACCTTCGAGGGCTCGGCGTTCCACCAGAGGTAACCGGCGAAACCGCCCGCCGCCGTCATGAGAATCACCGCCCACCGCGCCGCGTGGATGTTCGCGGGAATAAGCAAGTAGCGCGCAAGCGGCGCATAGCTGATGACGCCGTACAGGAGCGCCGCGACGGACCCGAGCGAAATGAGCGTGAGCGAGCCGGCAAGGCCGTCCACGCCATCCGAGCAGTTCGTCGCGTTCATGACGACGAAAAGGACCGCCCCCGCACACGGCACGTAGATCCACCACGGCACCTCGCAAACGCCCTTGAAGAACGGGAACCACACTTCGCTGCCGTGACGCGAGGTCCACACGAAGAGCGCCACGCCCAGCGACACGACCACGTCGAGAAGGCCCTTCTTCAGCTGCCCCCACGGTACGTCGCTTCGATCATCGAGATAGCCGAACGCCATCGTGAGATAGAGGCACACGAGCACCCCGATCTGCGGCACCGTGAGAGGCGCCACCAAGACGAGGACGGGAAGAACGAGAAGCGTCACCCAAAGGCCGGTGCCCGTGGGCTTCCCTGCGCTCACCATCCCGTCCTTACCGAGAATCGCCTTGCCGTGGTCGTGCGGCGAGAGGTGCCACAGGTGCGGCAGGAACACCACCACCACGAGCGCGGCCAATACCGTGCCGAGCGCCAGCAAAAACGCATAGGACCTGAAGAGCCGGAACGGCCCCCAGAACGATTCAAGATAAGGCGCAAGATAGTAGAGCATGGCGCGAACGGACGGTCTCCGATATAAGGTTCAAGACGAAGCCGATGGTCATTGCGCCACTGCCGCACGGCCGAGCGCGAACGCCTTCTTGTTCAAGTCGAGAAGCTTTGCCTTCGGGCCCGTGAAGCTCGCCTCGAGGGCGGCGTTCCACTGCTCTTCCGTGAACGGCGTCAGTACGCTCAAGGCACCCGCGAGCACCATGTTCATCGTGCGCGCGTTGCCCACCTCTTCGGCGATTTTCGGCGCATCCACAACGATAGCCTTCGGGAAGGCCTTCGCGAGCTTTCCTTCGAAATCTTCCACCGGCTTCTGCAGGCCGCTCGACACCGTCACCGGCATGAGGTCGACCTTGTTCATGAGCACCTTGCCGCCCTTTGCGAGGAAGTGCTTCCAGCGGAGCGCCTCAAGGCGGTCGAACGCCACGAGGATATCGCTCTCGCCCTCGGGGATGATCGGCGAGTGGACTTCCGTGCCGAAGCGCACGCTCGAAATCACGCTGCCGCCGCGCTGGGCCATGCCGTGGATTTCGCTCTTCTTCACATCGAGCCCGGCAAGCGCCGCCGTGCGCGCGAGCATGTTCGCGGTGAGCAGGATGCCCTGGCCACCCACACCGACGAGAGAAACGTTAAAGGTCTTCATTTTCATTCTTCCTTTGAAATTGTTGTTTATTCGGCACGCTCGACCGTGAGCTCCTGATCGATTTCCCTGAGGCGCGACTCCACACCCTCCTTGAGCGTCATCATCGCGTAGGGGCAGCTGCCGCAATGGCCCGTGAGCTTGAGCGTCACGACCTTGCCTTCCATCTTCACGAATTCGAGATCGCCGCCATCCGCCTGCAACATGGGGCGCAGCGTTTCGAGCATGTCCTTCACCTGTTCTTCGAGCGTCATTTGATGATTCCTTCTTCTGTTGAATTCTTCGGTTGTCAACGCGCCATCTTACACGTCATTTGTCAAAACGGATGCTCGCGGCGCGGCCGTGGGCATCGAGCCCCTCGACGGCGGCAAACGCGGCGATCGTCTCCTTCGTTTCGGCAAGGTCCTTCTCCGTGAACGCCACGTAGGAGTGGCGCCGGCGGAAATCGTCAGGCGTGAGGCCGTTGAACATGTTCGCGGCGCCGCCCGTGGGCAGCACGTGCGAGGGCCCCGCCACGAAGTCGCCCGCCGATTCCGGCGTCCAGGCGCCTGCGAACACCGCGCCCGCCGCGCGCACGCCCTTCATGAGCTTGAGCGCGTCCTTGCACATGATTTCAAAGTGTTCCGGCGCGAAACGGTTCACGAGTTCAAGCCCGTCGGCAAGCGTGGGCGTCACGCAGAACAACACGCCGTCGCGGTCGAACACACGCTGGATGAGCGCCTGGCGGGAAAGCGTTTCCGTTTGCGCCATCATCTCCTTCATCACTTCTTCGGCGAAAGCGGCATTGTGCGTGACGAGGAGCGACTTCTCCCAGCCCGAACCGTGCTCGGCCTGCGAGAGGAGGTCCGCCGCCACCCACTTCGCCGGCACCGTGCCATCGGCGAGCACGGCGATTTCGCTCGGCCCCGCCACCTGGTCGATTCCCACAAAGCCATACACCTGGCGCTTGGCCGCCGTCACGAACGCGTTCCCGGGGCCCACGATCTTCTGGACCTTCTTCACCGTCTTCGTGCCGAACGCCATGAGGCCGATTGCCTGGATGCCGCCCACTCGGTAGACTTCCGTGGCGCCCGCGAGCTTGAGCGCGTAGAGCAGCACGGGGGTCGGCGTGCCCGTGGGGCCGGCGGGCGTGCAGGCGACGATCTCCTTCACGCCGGCGGCGGCGGCGAGGGTGACGGTCATCACGCTCGTCGACGCGAGCGGCGCGGTGCCGCCCGGCACATAGACGCCCACGCGGTCCATCGGCGAATAGAACTCGCCCTCGGTGCCGCCCTTCGGCGTCTTGATCGTCCAGGGCTTGCGCAGCGACGCCTTCGAGAAGCGCATCACGCGCGCGTAGGCGTCCTTCAC
>JAZLJP010000192.1:0-12384 GCA_045617985.1 Kiritimatiellia bacterium | reverse complement strand
CGGCCGATGCCGAAAAGGCGGCGGCCGAGCAGAAGGCGGCCGCCGGGGCGCCTGCGCTCAAGCGGGCGGGAGCCGGACGCGCGAAGGCCGGGGCCGAACGCACGCGCACGGCGGATGCGAAGAAAATCGCCGAGGCGGCGCTTGAGAAGAGCGAGAACGACCGCAAGACCGCCGAGGCGAACGCCCAGGCGGAACGCGACCGCAAGCTGCGCATGTATCGGCGCGCGGAAACGAGCCGTGCGGAAATGCTGGCCCTTCAGCGGGCCGAACGCCTTCTCGCGCTCGATGAGGCGGGAGCGCTTGCGGCGGGGGATCTCGAGGCGAATGCGGCGCCCGTTGCGGAGGCGAATGCGGCGGCGCCGGGTGCCGAAGGTGCGGCGGGTACGCCCACGAACGCCGTTGTGAAAGTGGATTGGCCCGAGACGGATGCCGTGACCTCGCCGGCCGAAAAGAAGATCGGGTCGATCGTGAAGAAGATCGAGGCGAAAAACGAGGCGGGCGACCGGCGGCGGGAGCGCGAGTATCTCAAGACGTTCGGCGATCTTGCCGATGCGGCGGTGAAGGAAGGGCGGGCGATCGATGCGGCGCATTATCGCCACACGCTCACGGCGCTTGTGCCGAACTATGTGGAGGTCTACGCCGAGCTCGTCGACGAAGCCCGTGCGGCCAAGGATCGGGAGAAAGAGGAGGCGCATCTCGTGGAGAGCCTTCTGGCAACGGTGCCGGACTGGCAGCGTGTGGCGATTTGCGAGCGGCTGCTCAAGCGCGATGAAGCCTATTTCAGCAAGGCGCTTGCCGGGCGCGTCGATCGCAACGAATACGTGAAGGCGTTCCGCAAGCTCTACGATCAGGCGATGCGCGATAAGGGCGATCGCGACGAACGGCGCGAGAAGATGGCGCACATCTGCCAGGTGCTCGCGACCTATGTGCCGGACTTCGAGAAAAATCCGGAATGGAAATAACCCGTTTCCATGTCGCCGTGGCGGCGAGCGCCGTTCTCCTGGGAACGCTCGCCGTCTTTGTCGTGCGCGATCTCCGTGAAGGCGATCCGCCGCCGCTCGAGTTGCCGGCGGTGCCGGTGGCGGCGCAGCGCGGTGTCGCGGCTCCGGCCGTGACGAATGCGCCGCAGCCCGCGGCGGTGCCCGCTGCGGCGACTCTTCGCCCGCCCATGCCCGCGCAGGTGCGTGCGGCCGTGCCGCCGGTCGTGACGAATCGCCTGCCGCCCGTGGCGCGGGAGCGCACGTTCCCCACGAACGTGCCGCCGGCGCGGCAGGTGCGCCTTGCGAACCGCACGCGCGTAGTGGAGAAATACAAGCGGCCGTTCCCGAAAAAGTTTGCGGCGAAGCAAACGCCGTCCGCGCGCGGCACGGCGCCGTATGTGGTCGTTTCGGAGTTGCCGGTTTCCGACCTCGTGCGCGCGCGTGCAACGAAGCTCGGTGCGCGCGTCATCGGGTTCATGCCCGTCAATTCGCTTGTGGTGGAAATCGACGAGGCGGCGCTCAAACGGTTTTCGGAGGATGTGCTCTTCCCGGGGCTCTACGAACTCGAGCCGGTCGACAAGGTGCAACGGCGCGTGTGGGAGCAAACGCTCGCGGGCGCGGCGGTGGAGGTGACGATCGTGCCGCTCGCGCCGGCGGATCTGGCCGGGCTGGGCGCGTTCGTGGAGCAGAAGGGCGGCAAGCGCCTCGAAGGCGCGGGGAATGAAAGCCGCGTGCTAAGGGCCGCGGTGCCGGCGCGGCTCGTCGATGAACTTGCGGGACGGGGCGACGTGCGGTGGATCGAGGCGTTCACGCGGCCGAAACTGCAGAACAACGTGGCGGTCAATGCGGAGCTCATGAATGTGCGCGAGGTCTGGAACGTGCGGGGGCTGACGGGGGAGGGGCAGATCGTCTCGATGTCCGATAGCGGGCTGGATACGGGGAACATGCGCACGCTCGTCGCGGATTTCGAGGGACGGGTTCTCGGCATCCAGAATCTCATTTCGTCGACCAAGGCCGATGAAATCGGCCATGGCACGCACACGGCCGGATCGATCGTCGGCACTGGGACGCTTTCGGGCGGCGAAATCAAAGGCGTGGCCTACGGGGCGAAGATCTACATGGTGAAAATCTTCGATGCCAAAGGCAACTGCTTTTTCAGGACGTTTGAAGGATTGTTCCAGCCAAGTGCCAGTTTCAAGGCAAACATCCATTCGGCGAGCTGGGGAACGGAATGGGATAATTCCTACACAGACTGGTGCGAGGATGTTGACAACTATGTGTGGTCTCATCCCACGTTCCTGCCTGTTTTCAGTGCGGGTAATCCAGGTACGCCAGACGATCCGGCGGGTGCAGGGTCGATTGGCGCGCCGCAATCTGCTAAAAATTGCCTTACGGTGGGCGCAACGGAGTCGCTCAGAACAGGGGTACGTGAACCGGAGAAAGCGGATAATGCCTCGCAAGTGGCGTATTTTTCCGCCCAAGGGCCTGCGGAGGACGGGCGTATCAAGCCGGAAATCTGCGCGCCTGGAACGTACATTCTCTCCACGCGCTCGACGCATCCGAGCGCGGATGGCTATTGGGAATTTTCAACGGAGTATCCGTATTATGCCTACAATGGCGGCACGTCGATGGCATGCCCGCTCGTGGCGGGGGCGGCGGCGCTGGTGCGCGAGTGGCTGGTGACGGCACGCGGATTCGATCGCACGGAACCGACGGCGGCGCTCGTGAAGAGCGTTCTTTTGGGCGGCGCACACGACATGGCGGGCGATGCGGGGGCGAAGTGCGGCGGGGCGGCGCCGAACAACATGCAGGGCTGGGGGCGCATTGATTTGGCGCAGACGCTCTTCCCGACCAACCGCGCCGTGTGCCTGCAGGATCGGATTCCCTTTTCGGCGGGGTCTGACGCCACCTTCACCGTGACCGTGACAAACGCCGCGGCCTTCGAGGCGCAGCTCGTGTGGATCGATCATCCTGCCATGGCGGGGGCGGCGACGGCGCTCGTGAACGATCTCGACCTCGTTGTTTCGAATGAAACCACGGGTGCCGTGTGGTGGGGCAACGGCGTGAACGGCGGCGATCGCGTGAACACGGTGGAAAGCGTGCGCCTCAAGCGGGCCGAGCCGGGGCGCTATACGGTGCATGTTAAAGGCGTGCGCGTGCCGTATGATTCCACGCGGGGCGGGGCGGCGGCGCTCTATTTGCGCGGGGCGTTCGCCGCGGCGGAGGATGGAACCCAGGCGGAATACCCGCTGCGGCTCAGGTCCTTCTTCCCGCTGTTGAACGATTGGGGCTCGGGGACGGAGGCCACCTATCCCTCCGGTACGGTGGTGCGGGTGGAGGTGCCGGCAGATCTGCCGGACGGCGGCGAGACGCTCGAGAATCTCGTTTGGACCAATGACGAGACGGGGGAGACGACGGCGCTTGACGCGCAGCGCCTCGCGGAAATCGAAGTGGGGCCCGTGAACGGTGCGGGAGAACTCCAGTATGATGCACAGGGGCGGCTCGCAACGGCCTTCGAGGTCGTCGTCGATACGGCGAAGGAAGTGCGCTTCCACTATTATTCCGAAACGAACGTCAATACCGTGGCGGGTCTGCCCGATTGGTGGTGGCGGCGCTATCTGCGCGGCGCCACGGCCGGCGGCGCGGCCGGTTGGGCGGCGGGCGATGCGGATGGCGACGGTGTGACGAACGGCGCGGAATACCGGGCCGATACGGATCCGCTCGATGCCGCTTCCGCCTTGCGCATTCTCGCGTTTTCGCCCACGAACCTCGTGTGGCGCGGCGGGCGGGCCTGCACGCAGATCGTTGAACGGGCGGCGCAGCCTACGGGGCCGTGGACCGGCATTTACACGAATCCCCCTCCCACGGCCGAACACGCGGCGCATGCCTTCGCCCCGGCGCGGTCCAATCGATTCTATCGGGTGCGGGCAATCGGGCGATGAGACAAAATAAAAATCAGAATTGACGAAATCTCCAAAAATAGAGTAGAATATTAGGCAACAGTTTCAAAAGCAGGAAGAGGAAGGTTCAACCATGGAAGACAAGAAAACGATCGTGGCAGAAAAGAAGACGCTGCTTGGCATGCGCCTCTGGCTGGGTGCGATAGGCGTAGCGCTGCTTGCGCTCGTGGTCTATGCGCTCACGTTCGCCGGTTCGGTGTTTCCGGGCGCGTCAACGCATCTCTTCACGCAGTGGATGGGAATGAATGCCCTGCCGCAGCCGACCTCCCCGATTTGGGGGCGGTTCGTTCGTTTCGTGGGCGAACTCACGGTGCCGTCGTCGATGGCGGTGCGGATGAATCTCTTCTCGCTCGTCTGCGGCGTTTTGGCGAGCGGCCTTGTGAGCCTTTTGGTGGGTTTTTTCGTCAAACGCACGATCCGTCAGGAAGAATCGCTCAGGTTCCGCGAGGGCGCCGCGCTGGCCGGTGCGTTGGTGGCGGGGTGCGTCTTCATCTTTTCGCCGTCGGTGTGGCGGTCGTCCACGCATCTTGAGGTGCACATCTTCGACGTGTGCTTGGCTCTTCTGCTGTTCACGGGTTTCATCCCGATGGCGCGCGGAGGAAAGCGGGTGGTGCTTTGGGCGATCGCGCTTGGAATCGGCGAGGGCATCGGATTTGTGGAAAGCCCGATTTTTGCGCCGCTCGGGCCGGTCTTCCTGCTGGCCGTTGTGGTGTCGGCGATGAAGTCCGGAAAGAAGCCCTATCTGCCGGCGGTCCTCTTCGTCGCGGCGAGTGCGATTTCCTATGTCGTCACGGCCAACGTGGTGGCGCTCTCCTACCTCCAGCTGCCGGCGGCAACGATGGGCAACATGCATTCGCCGATGGATGTCACGCTTCGGTGCGTGAGCGACCACATCCATGAAATCTCTGCGTGGGTGCGCCGCCCGGGTTGGCTGTACGTCATCCTCTTCGCCGTATTGCCGTTCGTCGCCTGCATGTTCGCGTCGCCCCGCGGCCTCAACAACGAACGGTCGTGGAGCCAGTATCTTTTCCATGCGGCGATGACGGTGTGCACGCTCCTGGCGGTGGCGACCCCCCTTGCGCCCGAAAGCCTGATGCGGCCGTTCGGCATCGAGCCGGTTGCCACGAGCGCCCTCGTTGCCGTGGTGGCGGGCTATTTGACGGCGTATTGGCTCGTTCTCTTCCGCACGGCGCCGGTGGCGCGCGAAGGGAGCGAGCTTTCAAGCGAAGTGAAGCTCGGCGGGCGCATGGCGCCCGTGGTGCTGGGGATCTTCCTGGTGCTCGTGGCGCTCGCGACCTTGGTGAATACGTTCGGCATGTCGCGTGGGCGCGGCGACTTCGCCGATATCTGCGCCAATGAGGTTGTGGAGCGCATGGGTGCGCGTACGTGGCTGGTGACGGATGGCGTTCTTGACGACCATCTGCGCATCGTCGCGGCCTCCCGCGGCAAGGAACTCAACCTCGTGTGCCTCCAGCGCGATATGGAAGAGGCCTACCTTCGCGAGCTCGGGGCGCTTGCCAAGGAGAAGAAACTGTCTGGCGGGGCGGCCGATCTGGGGCTTTCGATCGAACTTGGCGTGTTGCCGTTCCTGCAGGACTGGTTTGGCGGGGATTCGAAGGTGAATGAAAAGGTGGCGGTGTTCGGCGTACCGGATCTCTGGTACATGGCCAAGGCGAAGCCCGTGCCGGAGGCGCTGTTCTTCGGAGGCGCGCGGGAGCTTGAAAAAGAAGTCGATCCTGCTAAGGCCGTTGCCGATTTCATGGCGTTCTGGAAGAAAATGGAGAACGTGCTGACGTGTGACAAAGGGAAAGGCTCGCGTGAAATCGGCAAGAGCCGCGATCCGCTCGACGCCCTGCGCCTGCATCTGCGCCGCCATGTGGGGTTCGTAGCGAACAACCTCGGCGTGATGCTGCAGGATCTTAAAAAGGACAAGGAGGCGTTTGCGCTCTACGAACTCGTTTTGAAGACGATCGATCCCGACAACATCAGCGCGCTTTTCAATGAGTTCGAAATGGCGCGTGCGAACGTGCCTGAAGCGGTTGCCCGCAAAAAGGAGATTACCGCCAGCCTAAAGGCGATCGTGGATGATCCCACGCGGCGTTACGCCCTTTGGTCGCTCGCGCGCTACTACGGCTACATCCGTTCGGCCGATATTTTCGCCCGCATGGGCTACCGCTGGGCGCATTCGGCGATGCCGGGCAATGCCATCTCCCATCTGCAGCACGCGCGCGACCTCGTGGCCGGCGATCGCCAGGCGGAGCTCATCGCCATGTTGGCCGATGCCTACGCGAGCGACAACCAAACGAAGAAGTCGCGCGAGCTCTACGAAGAGATCCTTTCGGGCGACACCGAAAACCGCGACGCCCGCATGGGGTTGGTGCGCCTGGCGCTGAAGAACGGCGACGTCAAGGAAGCGCTCAAACAGCTTGAGCTGGCGGTGAAGGGTGCGAAGAATGCCGAAACGAGCGGTTTTGACAAGGCTCTCCTGCTCATGCTGAAGAACGATCTCGATTCGGCGCGGCTCTCGCTTCAGAAGGTGACGGATCTCAATCCGAAGTCGCTCCAGGGGTGGTCGCTTCTCGCGGGCGTTCTCCTGCAGCAGCTCGATCAGGCCAAGGACGACAAGGCGCGCAAGGGCATCCTTTCCGAATTGGAAACGGTCATTCTGCCGAAGATGCAGACGATCGCCGGTTCGCCGCAGAATTATTACGTGCAGATGACGCGGGCGCTCATTCTGCTGCGCAAGGGCCCGGAATTCCGGAAGGAGGCGCGTGACGCGCTGGTTGTGGCGGCGGAAGCGCGGCCGGATATTTCCACCGTGGGCGATATGATTCTCAACCTGGATGTCCAGATGGCCGATACGGAGGGCACCGAAATCGTCGAAAGGCATGCGCGCATGATTCTGCGCCAGAATCGTCGGAGTAAGCTCGCCAACTACTTGATGGGATCGATCCGCCTACAGCGCGGCGACTACGCCACGGCAGAGACCTTCCTGCGCCTTTCGACCGACGATGAACACCCGATGCCTACGGCGCTGAACGATCTCGCCGAGGTGCTGCGCCGCCAGAAAAAGTATGCGGATGCCGAAAAGGCGGCCCGCGAGGCGGTGAAGCTTGCGCCGAATCTCTATGTGGCCTGGGAAACGCTCGCCTCGCTGCTTCTCGACCAGAAGAAGAATCTCGCCGAGGCGGAGGAGTGCGTCAACAAGGCGATCGAGATTTCGAAGAAGGTCGTGCCCGAGGGCGACGTGCGCATGCGCATCACGCTTGCGCGCGTTCAGCTGGCGAAGGGCGATATCGTACACTTCAATACAACGATCCGGTCGCTCAACAATGCGTTCAAGCAGTTGGAAAAGCACGACCAGGAGGCCGTTGAAGAACTGCAGAAGGCGGCGCGGTCGAAAACGCGCTGAGGCGCGGATGTTCTCTTACCGCCTGGGGCGTTCCCGATGCGGGAACGCCCCTTGGATTCTAAAGCGTGAAAGGATGTTGGTTTCATGACAATGCAGATTTCCCGTCGTTCGTTTCTGGCCGGTGCAGGCGCGGTGGCGCTGCCGGCGTTGGTGCCCGCTTCGGCTTTGGGGCGTGACGGCAACGTGGCGCCGTCCAACCGCCTCGTAATGGCCGGTATCGGCCTTGGCCGCCGCGGGAGCGGCGTACTCTACAGCTGGGCGCTCCCGGAGAAGGATATCCAGTTCGTCGCCATCTGCGACGTGCGCAAGGAACGGCGCGAGGCCATCAAGAGGCGCGTGGACCGCCATTACGGCAATAGGGACTGCGCGCTCTACATCGACGTGCGCGAGATGCTTGCGCGCAAGGACATCGACTGCGTCTATATCGCGACGGGCGACCGCTGGCACGCGCCGATGAGCGTCTTGGCGATGCGCGCGGGCAAGGACGTCTATTGCGAGAAGCCGTCCGCCATGACCGTGCGCGAAGGCCAGGCCGTCGTTGCGACGGCGCGGAAGTACGGCCGCGTGTACCAGGCCGGCCTCCAGCGCCTGAGCGAGCCGAACTTCATCGTCTGCAACGAGCTCCTGCGCCTCGGCCGTCTCGGCGAGGTGAAGAAGGTCTATGCCCATCTCTATTTCGGCACACCCCTCTACCTGCGCCGCACGTGGATGCCCGCCGAACCCGAGCCCGCGCGCGAAGTGGTCGATTGGGATGCCTGGCTCGGGCCGTGCGCGTGGCGCCCGTTCAATTCCTACTACCTCGGCGCGTGGCAGCATTTCTACGACTTCGGTACGAGCATCATCGGCGACTGGTGCTCGCACACCTACGCGCAGTGCCACGACGCGCTCGGCATGGAGGCGACCTCGCCCGTGTTCTATCCCTGCATGCACAGGGCCGAGCCGAACGGAATGAGCCTCCGCTTCGCGAACGGCCAGGAGATGGTGGCCGAGCAACGCGGCTGGCGCGGCACCTGCGGCGTCCGCTACGTGGGCAGCGAAGGGTGGGTGGCGTGTGCGGACGGCTACACGCGCCCCGACGTGTCGCGCCCGTCGCTTCTTGCCGACTACAACAAGATCCTCGCCCAGTACTGCGCGCGCACGGGCTATACGA
This sequence comes from Kiritimatiellia bacterium, assembly GCA_045617985.1. Taxonomy (GTDB): domain Bacteria; phylum Verrucomicrobiota; class Kiritimatiellia; order RFP12; family UBA1067; genus RUG572. Next base: position 3,882 of record JAZLJP010000192.1, on the reverse strand, counting down.
CGCAGAACCACATGCGCCAGTTCTTCAATTCGGTGAAGTCGCGTGCGAAGACGGTGGCGAATCCCGTTCTCATGCACCGCTCGATGACGTCCACCCACTGCGCGAACATCGCCCAGTGGCTCGGCCGCGATATGACGTGGGATCCCGTGAAGGAACAGTTCGTCAACGACGCCGAGGCGAACCGCATGCTCGCCCGCACGCCCCGCCCGGGCTGGGAGATCATCTAAGGCCGCCCGCGCACGCCCCGAAAATCCTTTAACGAAAGACGAGACCCTCCCATGAAAAAGTTTTTCCTCCTTTCGCTGTGCGCCCTCGCCGTCGCGGCCCGGGCCGACTTGGAAAGCGAAGCGGCCTACAAGATGAACGAGCAGCAGCTCCTCGCCATCGTGAAGGCGGGCGCGCTCACTGATCGCGTGACGGCCTGCCAGGAACTCACCCACCGCGGTACGGCGGCGAGCGTGCCGGTGCTCGCGGCGTTCCTCACCGATGCCGCCGCCGAGCCGCTCTTCCACGCGGCTCTCTATGGCCTTCAGAATATCCCCGGGCACGAAGTCGATGCCGCGCTCGCGGCGGCGATGGCGAAGACGACAGGCGCGCGCGCGGCGAGCCTGCGCCACGCCCTTGCCGTGCGCACGAATCCCGCGCTTGAAGGTTATGCCGGTGCGGACGAGGCTCTCACGGCGTTTCCGAAAATGCCCACGCTTGCCGACGTGAACGCCGCGCAGGCAACGTATTTCGCCGCGGCGCGCGGTACGGATGCGGCTGCCGCGGCGGCGCGCCGTCTTTTGATCGGCGTTACGGGATCGCCTGCGGAAACGCAAGTTCTCGAGGAGGCGCTTCTCAAGGTGGTCGAGACGGCGCCGGATGCGAAGGCGGCGCGCTTCGCCTTCGAGATTCTCGGCGAGCGTCGTGCGCGCGGTGTCCTTCCCGGGCTTGTGGCCCTTGCGAAGACGACGCCCGACGAAGGCCGGCGCGACGGCATTTTCCGCACGCTCGCAGGGCTCTGCGAGGCGCGGGAGGATCTGCCGCAGCTCGTTGAACTCCTCGCCCGTTTCCCGGAAGAGGAACGCCTCGCGGGTGCGATCATCCGCGTCCTTTCGCGTGCGTTCGCTCCCGAGATGAAGCCGGTGAAGGTCATCGAGGCGAAGTTCGGCAACTTCGAGCAAAAGCAGGCGGCGGATGTGAAGCTGATGGTCGATGCGCTCGTTGCGGCGGGTTCGCGCGAGATCATGGCGGGTTGCCGCCTCGTGGGGCGCGGCGGCTTCCATAGCGATCCGGCGCGCGGCCTCAAGAAGGAACTGCGCATTGCCTACACGCTCGGGAACGGACCCGTGTGCCGGGCCATCGTGCCGGAGAATGAGATGCTCTCTTTCGGGGAACTCGTCTTGGAAAAGGACGTGGCGCGGCAGTTGATCGACGCGTGGGCGAAGGCCGAGGGGCCGTCGCGCACGGCGCTCAGGCGAATCATCGCCGCGCTTGCGCGGCGTGGCACGGTGCCGGGATCCGACGCCGTTCTCTTCCGGGCGCTCGGCAACGCGAAGGACCTTGCCGGCTGGAAACAGGAGGGCGACTTCTTCAGCATGCGCGATGGCGTACTGACGGCGGAATCGACGCCCGCCCATCCCTGCAAGCAGAGCCGCTACCTCATCTATGCGAAGGAACAGTTCGCCGATTTCGAATTGCGCGGCGAGTTCCGTTTGAGCGCCTCGGCGAACTCGGGCATCCAGCTCAGGAGTACGGATGCGCTTCTCGTCGATAGCGGCTATCAGGCCGACATGGACGGTTCCGGCAACATCGTGGGCTACATCTTCCACACGCGCCAGCACCTCGTGGGCGAACGCGGGGCGGATGTGGCGCTTGCCGCGAACGGCGCGAAGAAGGTTGTGCCGTTTGCCGACGGCAAGGAACTCCGGAAGGTCTATCGTCCGGGCGAGTGGAACGACATCCGCATCGTCGTGAAGGGCCGCGCAATCGCCACCTGGATCAACGGCGTGCGTACGGCGGCCGTGATCGACGCGCGTGAGGACTTCCTTCCGCAGAAGGGCTACATCTCCATTCAGATGCATCAGGGCAAGCCCATGAAGATCGAGTTCCGCAACCTGCGCGTGCGCACCGATGAAGTGGCGCTCGGCGGCAATCTCGAGGCGGCGCTTGAGAAGGAACTCGAGGAAGCCGAATACGGCGCGGCGCCGGCCTTCGACGGGTCGGCGTGGATCTGGCATCCGGCCGGGCAGAAGGATCACGCGAAGGTGGCGTTCCGCGCCAGGCTCGATCTGCCCGAAGGGGAAATCGAACGCGCGGGGCTGGTCTTCTCGTGCGACGATAGCGCGGTCTTCTCCGTGAACGGCAAGGTGGTGGGCGAACAGACGGGCGGCAAGCTCTGGTACACGCCAACGGCGGTATGCGATCTCGCGCGCACGAACCTGAAGCCGGGGCGGAACCTCATTGAAGTGGCGGCGGAAAACAACACCAGCCAGGCGGGTTTCCTCGCGATGGTCGAAGTGGTGTACAAGGACGGGCGCATCGTGCGTTTCCCCACGAGCCCGCGCGGCTGGGAAGCGTCGCTCGACGGTAAGGCGTTCGTGAAGCCCGCACAGATCGTGGAATATGGCGGGAAGCCCTACGGCACGTTCCCGCATTAAGAGCGCCGCCTTTCGGGTGTCATGTCGCTCTACCTATTCATCACGTTGCCGTTCGTGGTCATCGCCTGGCTCGTCTATTCGAGTCGCAATGCGGTGTTGAGCGTGAGCCGCTGGATGCTGCGTCGGCGTTACGCCATCACGCTCACGGGGCTTGATGCGGTCGATCCCCGCGAGACCTACCTCGTCATTCCCAACCATCCGGCGATCGTCGATCCGTTCCTCGTGGTGACGGAGCTGCATGCCGCGCGCGTCGACGTGCGGCCGCTCGTGGACGAATCGTTTTTCTCGAACCGGATTGCGCGTCACATCCTTGCATTGATGGATGCCGTGAAGGTCCCCGATTTCCAACGGCTCAACTTCCGGCCGATTCTGAAGGTGCGGCCGTGCCGGCATGATTCGGCCCGGCGGGCGAAGGCGCTTGGGTATACGGTGCTCGCCACGCTCACGGGCGGCGGAAATGTGCTGCTTTATCCGTCTGGGCATATTTCGGCGGATGGGCGGGAATTGCTCAAGAATCGTCAGCTCGCCTTCAATGTCATTTCCCAACTGCCGGAAGGCGTGCGCGTGTTGGCCGTGCGCACACGCGGACTTTTCGGTAGCATGTGGAGCCGCGCAGGCGCCCGCGCGGCGCCGCCGTTTGCAAGCACGCTTGCGAAGGCGCTCTTCAAGTGGTTCTTCTGCGGGTTCTGGGCGAAGCGCCCTGTTACGATCCATTTCGAAGACGTCACCGCCCAAACGCAGACCTGGCTCGCGAGCGGTCGAACGCTTTTCAATCGCCAGCTCGAAGTCTGGTATGATGCCGATCTCGCCGCAAAAGGCCAATCGGCAGAACCCGCGCAATAAGATCTGGTGCCCGGTACTTGGTGCTTTTTACTTGGTGCCTGTTGCTTGGTGCCCGGTACTTTTTACTTGGTGCCTGTTGCTTGGTGCTTGGTGCCCGGTACTTGGTGCCTGGTGTTCGGTGGCTAGTACCTGATGTCCGTGCCTGGTACCTGGTACTCGGTGCCTAGCGTTCGGTACCCGGTGGCTAATACTTGATGTCCGTTCTTAATTGTTACGCAGTGTTTACGCACCAAGCACCAGGCTCCTGTCCCTGAAGTGGCAACGATATGTCAAAGCTTGATAATCCGCGTTTTTCATCTTTGATTAGCATTATGATATTTTCGTCCGCACCGTAATCTCATTTTCTCCTTGCCTTCCCCTCCCGCCTGTGCTATCATACGTCCCATGCGCACAAAAT
>JAZLJP010000191.1:0-10317 GCA_045617985.1 Kiritimatiellia bacterium | reverse complement strand
CCGAAGACCATCTGTTCTATCGACCACCCCAGCGTCGTCAGATGTTGAACAAGGGGGCCCACAATGGTCTGTCGTTCAGGCGTTCCCTTCAACCGGATCGCAATCTCGTCTGTAATAATAGGGCAATTCTTATTCGTGGACATTTTCGGCATCGTGGACACGGCAAGTTCCCGCGCGGCACTTGTTCGCCGCCGAGCCCCGTGCCCGATACAGAAAAACGGCGCGCCCCCCTTCTCTGTACTCGCAGGTCACCCTTCCACAGGCATCTCAGAATACAGGAAGAAGGAACGCGCCGAGTGCATTACTGCACACCGACGCGTCCCCGCAACCATGCCGTTCTGAGAGTAGGAATTTTGTGGTAGTATTTTGCGAGAACAGCGTGTAGCTTAGATGCTACACGGCGCCCAGCACAATTCCCGGCGCTGCCGTCCAGGGCGAAAGGGACGTCCGAAGGAATCCGATTTCCGCGGCAGCGGTAGCGAGAGCCACACGGATCGGAGTTTCACTCCAACCCGACAGGAGAGGAACGCCAATTCGTGACGCATTACATTTTTCTACCACTTATTTTTGGGTACCAGCGCCCGATTGGGTAACTCGTGCTTGGTGGAAAACGAGATGAGCGCGCGATGGAAGGCCTTGTCGGCATAGGGGTCGTCGGGAGAGGCGAGTTCTTCGGGCGTGTAGCCGCTCCGCACGGCGACGAGCGTCACCTTTCGCGCGGCGGCATCGACCGTGAAATCGAGGCGGAACATCCGCACGCAGAAGATCCCCGCCGTCTCGCTCGTTTGGATCACGCGCTTGCGCGAGGCATCGAACGGTTCGCCCGCGAGCTGAAGCTGGGCCGTAGCGAGGAGATCGGGGCCGCCGGCGGCGCGCACACACGCCGCCGCCGCCTCGAACTGCGGCCGGGCCTCAACCCGCCAATGTTCCTGCGCCTCCACCCAGCCGGCACGCGCATCGGGAAAGGCATCCGCCGCAGGAATGTAGGGCTTGATGTCGAGGATCGGCGTTTCATCGAGGAGATCCGCCTCCGCCACGTCAAGAACGCGCCCCTTCACCCCCAGGAGCCGCACCGCCGAAAGACCGATCGGATTCGGCCGATACGGCGCACGCGACGCGAATACGCCCACGCGCGCCTTCCCGGGCGCCGTCACGGGCGGGTGGGCCGTTGGCCGCCACGCCGCCCCGTTCCGGTCAAACGCGAAGACGAGCCAAATCCGTTCAAAGCCCTCGATATCCCGAAGCGCCATCTCATAGTTGTGCCCCGCAAGAAGCTCCACCTTCCCCGTTCCCCCTGCGAAAACGCCTTGCCGCGGCGCTTCGTACTTGCGCACGGCACCACCGCGGAAATAGCCAATGGGATCAAAATTCACTCAGGAAAACTCCTCGTCCTTCGCAGAAACACGAAAACCACCGCAACGCGGTGGCTCAAGTGGTGGCGAGAGGGGGATTCGAACCCTCAACCAGCAGATTATGATTCTGATGCTCTACCGTTGAGCTATCTCGCCGAAGTGGGACATAGTGTATCAAATCTAGCCGCCCAAGTCAATGCCGTTCTGAAAGTTTTTCAAACTTGCGAACGGCAGAGGTTCTGGGGCGAGCCCTCCTCTCAGGCGAGTTCGCGCTCGAGGAGGCGACGGGCGGAGCCGGGACCCTGGAGGAGGTCGAGGAAGTAGCCCTCGATGCGATCGGCGAGCGGCGTCTTCGTGAGGTCGGTGCCGAAGATCGACGCGTTCGCAAGGATCGCGCGGAGTTCGCCCTTGTAGGACGACGGATCGTTCCACACAATGCCCGCGAGCTTCGCCTGAAGGTCGTCCTTCAGCGGATCGGCCGAAACCTCCATCGCCTCGCCCGCATCGTTGACGGCGAGCAGATAGCGCATCCAGCCGGCGAGGGCGAGCGGGATCGACACGAGATCGTCGAAGCTGCGCCCCTCGGCGAGATAGCTCTTGATCGTCTCGCCGAAGCGGATGCCCACCTTCTGCGAAGTATCGGTGGCGATGCGGCGCGGATCGTCGGGCATGAACGGATTGGGCAGACGCTCGTTCACGACTTCGTCGATGAACGCCTTCGGGGAAAGGATCTTCGGATCGACGACGACCGGCAGCCCTTCCACATAGCCGAGGCGCTTGACGAGCTTCACGATGTCGGCATCTTCCATCTCCTTGCAGATGAGCGTGTAGCCCAAGAGGCAGCCGTACATCGCCATCGCCGTGGGAAGCGGGTTGAGGCAGGTCGTCACCTTCATCTTCTCGGTCATGTTCACCGTGTCGCGGTCGCAGAAATAGACGCCCGCCCTTTCCAGCGGCGGCCGCCCGTTCGGGAATTTATCCTCGATCACGAGGTACTGCGGCTTCTCGGCATTCACGAACGGCGCGATGAACGTCTTCTTCGAGGTGACGATCGGCTCCATGCCCTCGATGCCGTCCTTCGCAAGCGACTCCTGCACCATCGGGTGCGGCCGCGGCGTGATCTTGTCGATCATCGACCACGGAAACGCGATCTTCGTCTCGTCCTTCAGGTAGGCGAGGAACGCCTCATCCACAAACCCGTTCGCCTTCCAGGCCTCGGCCATCGCGAGCACGGCCCCCATCAGCTTCTCGCCGTTGTGCGAGCAGTTGTCCATCGAAACGACTGCGAGCGGAAGCGCCCCCGCCTTGAAGCGCGCCAGGAGGAGCGCGCAGACGATCGCCATCGCGTGGCGCGCCTTCTGGGGGCCCTCCTTCATGTCCGCCTCGACAACGGGCAGATACGCGCCGTCGGGCTTCTTGAGCGCGTAGCCCTTCTCGGTGATCGTGAACGAAAGCATCTTCAAGGAAGGCGCCGTGAAGATCGCCTTCAGCGCCTCGGCGCTCGCGGGGTCGGCGAAGTTCGCCTTCTTGCCACAGGCAACGCCGGCAAGGACTTCGCGCGTCGTCGTGCCATCGGGGTTCAAGAGCACGTTCAGCGTAAGCGCGTCATGCGCGTCGTAGATCTGGTCGATGATATCGTAGTCGAACGTATCGCACGCGATGATCCCCGTCTTCGTGAGCCCTTCGTTCAGCAGACGCTGGTTGAGCGAGCCGATGAAGCCGCGGAAGATGTTGCCCGCGCCGAAGTGCACCCATTCCGGCGTCGCCTTCGTCTGCGCGCGCACGGAGGCGATGTCGAACTTCGGGAGCGCCACGTTGGCACCCGCCCAGGCCGCCGCTTCGTTCAAAATCGAATCAAGTGTGAGTTTCATAGAATCTGTCTCCTTCCAACAAAAGAATAATGGCATTAAAGATCATAGGCCCGGCGCAAACCGCATTCGAGACCGCGCAATTCGGAAAGCCCCGTCATGCGGCCCACGAACGAATAGCCCCAGTAGCACGGGCGGTCCTTGTCGATATAGAACTGGCGCCCATGGTCCGGCCGCAGGAAAATCTTTTCCCCGCGCCGCTTTTCCTCGCGCAAGAGCTCGAGCACCAGAGCCGGCATATCGACCTTGCCCGTCAAGTGGCTTTCCGACTCCCGGAACACGCCGTCGGGCGCATAGACGAGATTGCGGAAATGGCAGAAATGGATGCGCCGCGCGAATTCGCGGAACAGCGCCACCTCGTCATTCGCACGGCTGCCGCCGAGCGAGCCCGTGCAGAGCGTGAAGCCCACGCGTTCACTCGGGCAGGCGGCGCACATCCGGCGCATGTCCTCGGCATTCGAGAGGATGCGCGGCAAGCCGAAAATCGGATACGGCGGGTCATCCGGATGGATGGCCATCGTCAGCCCCGTCTCCTCGAGAACCGGCGTGATGTCGTTGAGGAAACCGTAGAGATGGTCGCGCAGCCCCTGTTCGCCCACGTTCGCGTATTCGCGCACCTGGGAGAGGAACTCCTCGGGCGTCAAGTCGTCCACCGTGCCCGGAAGGCCCATGAGAATCGTCTTCTCCAGGCGCACCTTGTCGGCCGCCGTCGCCTTCGCCCACACCTCTTTCGCCTTCTCCACCGTCGCGGCATCATAGGCCTCGGCCGCGCCGGGGCGCTTGAGGGCGTAGATGTCGAACGCGGCGATTTCGTAGGGATTGTACGTCATCACCACGGAGCCGTCGTCCAGACGGGTCTCGACGTCGGTCCGCGTCCAATCGAGAACGGGCATGAAGTTGTAGCACACCGTCTTCACGCCGCACGCGGCCACGGCCCGCAGCGACGCCTTGTAGTTCTCGATGTACGCCCGCCAAGCACCCGTGTGCTTCTTGATGTCCTCATGGACGGGTATCGACTCGACGACCGTCCAGGCCAAGCCCGCCGCGCGCACCTTCTCGGCGCGCGCGCGAACGTCCTCAAGCGGCCAGGCCTCGCCCGGCTTGCGCTCGTAGAGGGCGGCGACGATGTCCTTCACCCCCGTTTGGCGAATCTCCGCAAGCGAAAGCGGATCACCGTCGCCGAACCACCTCCAACACGCTCTCATGTGTGGTCGCTTTCCGTTTAGACGCGCTTCGAGAGGACGTCGCGCTCGTACTTGAGCACTTCGGCCATCCAGCTCTCGTTCGCCGGCTGCTTCGCACGCGCGCAGAACTCTTCCCACACGGCGCCCATCGGATACGTCTTGAGCTCTTCCTGAAGAACGAGCTGTTCCGTGAACTGCGCGCCGTCCTGAAGCACCTTCAGCGTTTCACGCGGTTCAAGGAGCGCTTCGAGGAGGGCCTTCTGCATGTTGCGCATGCCGAGCACCCAGGCCGCCACGCGGTTGATGGAGGCGTCGAAGTAGTCGAGCGCGATGATGAAGTTCTTCGGATCCATGCGCACGATTTCATGCGCGGCGTTGCGCAGATCGTCGTTCACGCGGATGACATGGTCGGAATCCCACCGCACCGGGCGCGAGATGTGGAACGCCACCTTGCCGAAGAACATGAGGAACGAGCTGATCTTATCCGCCACGTTTTCGGAGAGATGGAAGTGCCCCATGTCGAGGAGCGCGAGAATCTTCTGCTTCAACGCATAGCCCATCACGAACTCGTGCGAGCACACCGTGTAGCTCTCTACGCCGATGCCGAAGAGCTTCGACTCGAGGAACGGCACGCAGGCCTTCTTGTCGTAGGCGTACTTGAAGATCTTGTCGAGCGACTCGGCCATGCGCTGGCGCGGCCCGAGGCGATCGCTCGGCTCGTCCTTCAAGCCATCCGGCATCCAGAAGTTGATGCCGCACGGGCTCTTGAGTTCCTTGCCGAAATATTCGGCGATCTTGAGGCACTGGATGCCGTGCTTGTTCCAGAATTCGCGGATCTTCCTATCGGGGCTCGAAAGCGTGAGGCCGTCCTTCACGTTCTCATGCGAGAAGAACGTTGGATTGAAGTCGAGCTTCACGCCCGTCTTCTTCGCCCACTTCACCCACGGCTCGAACTGCTCGGGGCCGATCTTGTCGCGGTCGACAAGGCCGTTTTTATGAACGCCGTAGCACGCATGGAGATTGAGACGATGCCTGCCGGGGATGAGCGACATCGCGAACGCGACATCCTGCATCAGTTCCTCAGGCGTGCGCGCCTTGCCCGGATAGTTGCCCGTCGTCTGAATGCCGCCCGTTGCACCGGCGTCATTTTCAAATCCGCACACATCGTCGCCCTGCCAACAATGCATGGAGATGGAAATGTTCTGAAGGGCCTTGATGGCCTTCTCGGTGTCGACGCCCAAAGCGGCATACTGCTTCTTGGCGGCTTCGTACTGTGCGCTCATTTTAACTCCTTTTTTTGAAGGGACGAATTGTCCAAAATCAGTACCAAGTAGTATAACACAAAAAAAGGTTCGATGCGAGCGGGAATTATCGGCACCTGGTGCTTGGCGCCCGGTGCTTGGTGCTTGGCGCCCGGTGCCCGGTGCCTGGTGCCCGGTGCCTGGTAGGGCGCGCACACCGTGCGCGCCCTACCGACGTTACGACGCACCAAGCACCAGGCACCAAGCACCAAATACGGCGTTGCTCAGTTGAACAGGGCTTCGCGGAGAACGGCGTTGCGCCCGGTGTCGCGATAGTCGATGGCGATCTCTTTTGCGTTCAAGAGCGCCTTCGCCTCGTCGAGCGCGCGCCGCTCGCACCCCTTCTTCGCCACCCGGCAGCTCATCACGAAATCGATGAGGCGCCACGTCGCTTCGACGTGTTGGAAAATCATGAACCCGACGATGCCATAGTCGCCATATTTATCGTGGCAGCGAATCCCCCACCCACGCCCCTTGGCAACGCGCGCCTTCAACTCCTCCGCCGTGAGACGGCGCCCGTTGAGATGGAGCTGGTTGCAGCGCTGCGCAAGCTCAAGGGAACGCGCCTCCTCGTCGGGCGTCGCCGTTGCAAGATCGAAGAGGTCAAGCGTCAGCTCGCTTTGCGCAAGGAACGCGGCCTGATCCCCCGCAAACACCGCCGCCGCGCCGCGCCGCGCCATCTCTTCGCGATAGCGAATGCGCCGAAGCGCGCTTTCGGCGCTCACGGACGGATTGAAGCACGCCTCGCCCGCGAGGGCCGACACGTCTTCTGCCGCGAAAACGCGTACGCCCGGCGCATTCGAGCGCACCTCGCCGCGCTGCTCCTCGCGGTCGTCCACAAAGGCGATCGCCCCGAGCGCGACATTCATTTCGCGGGCGAGGTTTTTCACGCCCGCGCTCTTCGGCCCCCAGCTGATCTGCGGGAAAACGAAATACTCTTCAAGCCCGAAGCGCTTCAACGCCGCAAGCGCCTTCTCCGGCTCGTTCCGGCTCACGATCGAATTGACGATCCCGCGCGCATCCAGCGCCTTCACGAGCGCCACCGCTTCGGTCTTGAGGCGAAGCGCCGCCTCGCCGTCCTCTTCCAAGGTGCCGTCCCACAACGTGCCGTCAAGATCCCAGGCAAGGCACTTCACGAACGGGGCCGGCGCCTCCGCCGCAGCGGGAGGCGGCGGAGGCGCGACAACGGCGAGTTCACGAAAACGGATCTCACCCGTCGGCTCGCCATCGGGCGCGAAAATCCGAAAGAGGTCCCCCTCCGCGACGGTCGGCAACGGAAAACGGAAATCCTTCTCCTCGCCCGCTTCCAACGCAAGCGGCCAGCGCGCGCGTTCATTGAGGTTCCGATCGACGAGGCTCGCCACGAGCCGCTCGTCGCGCGCCGCCACACAGCGGATGCGCCACTCGTTCGGCGCGCCGCGCGCCGCCCCCCACAGCGCCGCGCGCCACCGCAAGCTCCGAAAGCCGCGCGCCCACACGCGCCGCAGCCACGCCCACCGGCGCGCGGCGCGTTCGAGGCCGCGCGCCCGCGCCCACGAAACGAGGCGGCCATGGAAGAAGAGCTCGATCTTGCCCCAGGTACGCAAACGCGCCGTCGCGCACCCCGTGACCGTTTCGTCAAAGAACGCGCCGCGTTCCGAATCGACGCGCCTGCAGCGCCCGCCGCGCCCCGCCTCGAAATGCGCACACGTCGCATAGCACGCGGGCTCCGCGCATTCCATGCAGTGCTCTTCCCAAAACGCGGCGGCGATCTTTTCCGCGCGTTGTTCGAGGGCGCGCGCAAGTTCCGCCTCGAGCCGCGCGGCAAGCGTCTCCGCCTTGAGGCGCAACGCCGCACGGTGCGCGGCTTCGCCGTGAGAGCGCGCCCGCGCGGGATCGGCGGCGTAGGCGTTCATCGCTCGTGCGAGCGCGGCCGCGTCTCCCGCCGGCACCCGCGCTCCGTTCACGCCCTCTTCGATGAGTTCGGCGGCCCCCGTCCGGTCGCTCGCGATGAGGGCAAGGCCTTGCGCCGCCCCTTCCGTGAGCGCGACGCCCCAGGCATCGTAGCGGCTCGGCAAAACGATCACGTCGCCGCCCTGAAGCGCCTCGACGATCGCCTCGGGCGCCACCGCACCGCGAAGCTCAACACCCGAAAGACCGCCGAAAACCGACTTGAGCGGCCCCTCCCCCACCACGCGCAGACGCGCCGCGGGATGGGCCGCCTGCACCGTGCGCCATGCCGCCGCAAGCACATCCACCGCCTTCCGCTCGGAAAGCGCGCCCACATAGACGAACGTGCAACCCGCTGGATCTTTCTCGCCGCGCACCGAGCGTTCAAAGAGTTTCGCCTCAAGCGCGTAACCAAGCCAGCAGAGCTTATCCGGCGCAACGCCGAAGGCGCGATACTGCGCCAAGGCGCGCTCGCCATGGCAGAACATCCTCAGCGCCCCCTTGTTCGCCCACCAGGCGAAGGCCTTCACGAGCGGGCGCATGAACCAACGCCCGCGCGTGCCTTCCGTGACGATGAACCACGGGATGCGCTTCCTTTGACAGGAAAAAATCAAACGCCAGGCGATTCCCTTGGAATAGCCGGGCACCATCTGCAGGCGCTCGTCGAAATCGGGCACCGCCTTGCGCGCCGCCGCGAGCGTGGGCGCGAAATGCTCCCAAGGTTCGAGATCGCGTTCGCGCCAGCCCAACTCGCGCCGGTAGGAATCGTAACGAGTGAAGTAGCAGACGGCGACATCAACGCCCCGCGCGCCGAGCGCACGGACGAGGGCCGTTTGGTTGACCGTAGGGTAGTATGTCCACCAGCAGAGTTTCATTTACGGGTTCAGCATGAGAACGCGGGCTTCGTCGAAGGTCTTCACGTGGAAGATGTTGGGCCCCTTCGCCGTACCCTTCCCTTCGGGGTCGAGTTCGATGGCGCGGCCGCCACGCTTCAAGAAGGTATGGACGAGCCCCATATAGCCCTGCGGCTCCGGCCACGGGAAGAACAGCACGTCGATATGGTCGAGAAGCCCCTGATTCACTTCATAGGGCGTGACCGGCCGCACGTCGAAGCGCGGATCCTTCACGAGCGACATGCCGAACGCCATGCCGGCCTTCGTTGCCGTCTCCATGCAGAACGCCACCTTGATGGCGCCCCGACGATGCGTGGGATAGACGGGCTCGGCCGCAACGCCGGTCAAATACTTCAAAATCGCCTTAACGACGTCGCGCGTCGCTTCCGAGCATTCGGGATGGATCGCGCACCCCACCACCTTGCCCTTTCCGAAGCGGCCGCCCGCAATCGCGGCGCTGCCCGCCATCGGCGTGATGCGGCCGCCGGCGAACGTGTTCACCACCTGGCCCGCATACGTGGCGAACACGCGGATGTCGGAATGAGCAGGTACGGATGCGGGCACCATCACGGGACCGCCCCAGTAGAGGATCCGCCGCAGCGAAGACGCCTTGAAGCCAAGCGCCTTTTCGCCGTCCGCCGTCCAGCGCATGTCCATTTCGCACCATCCGCGATACGGCTGATCGGGCATGTTCTTGAACGGCACGAGCGCAAAGCGCGGATGCTTCTCGGTCACGGCCTGCAAGCAGGAGAACGTGCCCGCGCAGATGCCGTAGTAGGCGCCTCCCTCGCGGACGAAATTCGTCACCGCCGCGCGCCCTTCCGGCCCCACCACTTTTTCCTGCACGCCGATCGGCCCGCCGCACATCAAAAGCAAATCGAAATCGTTCGTGTTGACGCGATTCCGCGCGATGTCGTACCGATCGACGAACGTCACCGCATAGCGCGGCGAAAAGGAGATGAGCTTGGAGGCGTTCCAGCATTCCGCGCAGCTCACCCCCCAATCCGCATAGATCGCCGTGCGCACCACGCGCTCTTCGGGATGGAAGCGGTCTTCGGCCGCCGTTTTGATTGCCCCGAGCGCCTGCGCCTGTTCAACGAGAAGGCCGCCACGGGCCTTGAATTCCCGCAGCTGGGCCGAATCGGCGAGCGTCGCGCGCGGCGGCACCACGAGAAGGTCGAGATGGCGCAAAAGCCCTTCCTCGATACGGCCGTTGTCGATGATCTCCACATCGGCCGCGCGGGAGGCGAGAAGCGAAAGAAGCGCCGCCGCGCCCGCCCGGCCGAGGCCCGCCGGCTCATCGCAATAGAAGCCCGCGGAAAGGTCGCCCCGCCGCCGCTGCGTCGAGGCCACCTGCACCGTACGGCCGAGCGCGTAGCCGAGGGCGCCGCGCACGATGTCGAACGTCTGCGCATTGTATTCGGGGCTATCGGCAAAGACGACGAGGCGCCCCTTGCCGAACGTGCCGGCGAGGCAGCAGCTTGCCCCCGTCATCGGCGGGAATTCAGGCGACGCGCACGGATTGATATCGCCCTTGAACGTGGCGATCGATTCAACGGCGGCGCCCGCGACGGGCTCCCCCGGCACGAGCACGGGCCCGCCCGTGTACCACACGCGGCGCGTTCCCTTGCCCACGCCCAGGACGTCCTTTGCACGGGCCGTAAACGATGTTGAAAGTTGCGTGGGATTGCGGCGCGGCTCGGGCGCGACCTTCCAGGGAACGAGCCCGAGCCCCTGCGGGCCCTGCACGACAAGGCGCGCGCCGGCCGCCGAAGCGATGAGCGCCCCCC
>JAZLJP010000190.1:0-22643 GCA_045617985.1 Kiritimatiellia bacterium | reverse complement strand
AGGCGCGAGCCCTTGAACGGCAGGTGGTTCGCCGATTGCGCGATGCACCCAAAACCGATGAGCGCACGCGTGAGCTGGTTCGAGGGCGCCGTTTCGCCCCGCAGAACGCCTGCGGGCGCGATCGTGAAGAGGCTGGCGCCTGCCGCCGTCTTCAACAGATCTCTTCTAGTCAGCATGTTGTTTCCTTTCCTTGAACACGAAAATTCCGAGCCGTTGGCAGGGGCGAACGTCACGCGCCCCCGAATCCAACGGAAAAGATTTTACCATAAATCCTCCCCAAACGCAAATGAAGACGCGCCCCGGTTTTGCAACCGGAACGCGTCGTTCACTCATCTTGAAACGCAAAGGGCGCTTAGGCCTTCTTCGCGATTTCAACGATCTGCTTGAAACCCTCGGGATCGCGGATGGCGATTTCGCTGAGCATCTTGCGGTTCAGCGTGACACCGGCCTTGATGAGGCCCGCGATGAACGCGCTGTAGCTGATCCCTTCCGGACGAACCGCCGCGTTGATACGGGCAATCCAGAGCTGACGGAAGTCGCGCTTCTTCAGCTTGCGATGGATGGTCGCCAGGCGCTGGGCACGATCGACGGCTTCCGTCGCGGTACGAAAGAGTTTGGAACGGGCGCCGCGGAAACCTTTCGCAAGTTCCAGGCGACGACGCCGACGGGCACGAGAAGCAGGTGCGTTAGTAGCTCGCATTTTCTTTTATCCTCCTTAGGCGTACGGCTGCATACGATGCATCGTCTTTTCAACAGTCACATCCGTGACGGCGAGGCCGCGGAGGTTGCGCTTACGCGTGCGGCTCTTGTAGCCGTTGAGGTGGCTCTTGCCACCCTGCGAACGCATCACCTTGCCCGTAGCCGACATTTTCATGCGCTTGGTGGCGCACTTTTTCGTTTTCATCTTAGGCATTTTTACTTATCCTTTACTTTCCTTACCGTTCGGGCAGTCGGTTTTGAGCCCGATCCAGACGGAAAAACGGCGCATATTGTACCAAATCGAGGCGGCAGGGTCAATTCAGAAGTGAAACTATTTCACTTTGCGGGCGGAACGCCGCCCGACATCGACACCTACGCCCGGACGGCTGGCCTAGGCGCGGATTTCGAGCGTCACGGTGCCGAGCGCCCGGTTGAGGACGGGGCGCACGAGCGGCACCGTCACGCGCACCGCCTCGCCTTCGGCGGGGAGCATCTCCTCCGTGAGGTCGAGAACACCCTGCGCAATCGCCTTCGGGGCGTCCTTCTCGCCCACGATCGCCGCAAGCGCGTCGATCGGAGCTGCGGCGATATCGCCATAGCCCGCAAGTGCACTTCCCGCGATATCCGCGCCCTCCTTAAGAATGTATTTCGCCGTGAGATCGAGGAAGTGGCGGATCTTCTGCACCGTCACGGGCTCGGAAATCGACACGGCAAAAGCCGCATGCCCTTCGATCTCCTCGCGGAAGAGAATGCGCTTGGCCCACGGCTCGGCCGTGAAGACCACCTTCCCGCGCGTGAAGACGAACTGCCGCGCCGCCGTTTTCTTCGCCACGCCCGACCGCGGCCAGATCAAATCCACCGTACCGAGATTCCGGCTCTTAAGAAGCGTCCTTTCCGGCACGCCCTTCAGCTCCGCTTCTACAAGCAGAATCTCCACGAGTTTCTTCGTTGATTTCGTTGCCATAGCCGATCCGCTCCTTTCAAGACTTTCCCACACGCGGGGTATTATAACACAACGGTACCGTTTTCTCAACTACCGCATTTGCGTTTCAATTGCCTCTGATTGGCAATAACGGCCTAGGGGTCAAGGTGTTTTGACGTGGATCTCCACGCTCGCGCTCACGCCTTCGGCGGTGGAACAGGAGATGGTGTGCGTGCCTTCGACGGGTGCCCACACAAACGGGGCGAGCCCGATGGTTTCTCCCCTTTGTGCGCCATCGACAAACCACCAGAGGCGTCCGCTTGCGGTATTACCCACCACCTGGCAGACGATTTTCTGTTGCAGGCCTCCCTCGACAAGACAGAAGGTCGCGTTGTTTTCCGGCTTGGCGATCATCAGCCTTTCCGCTCTGCGCCCCTTCCCGAGGAACGTTGCCAAGAGCGGATCCTGACGCGTGACGAGACGCCCCGCCGCATCGCGGCAATGGAGAGAGCAGAGGCGCGGCGAGCTGTGCCCCGCGATGGCACGGCCCTCTTCCGTGTGCGGGCAATCCGGCGTTGCGACAAGCCCGCTTTCTGCGCAGATGCGCCGCCGCTGGATATCCTTGGGCTCGGTAAACCACGGGCCGCGGTTTTGCGGATAGAGAGAGCGCGCGATCTGCCAGGCGACAGGTGCCGCCGCCTTCGCACCCACAAGCGTCGTGTCGCCGAACGAACCGTACTTGTGCCCGCACCACACGCCCACCACGTAGTCTGGATTCCAGGCGACGGTCCACGCATCGCGATAGGCAGCGCTCGTGCCCGTTTTCCACGCGAACTTCGGCGCGGCGACATCGGCCACATGGCCGAGCGCCGCCGCGCTCCGTTCATCACCCGAGAGCATGTCGGAAACAAGATAGCAGGCACCGGCCGAAAAAACGCGTACCGCCTCGTTCTGCCGTTCATCGGGGAACGCCCGCGGCGGGCGGTAGAGGCCGCCACGGGCCAGCGTACCGTACGCGCCCACGAGCTCGAGGAGCGTCACTTCCACATTGCCGATCGCCATGCCAAGGCCGTACGATTCATCGCCGTCCGTCATGTGCGCGAATCCGAGCGTGCGCAAATTCGTACCAAAAGACGACACCCCCAGGCGCTGCAAGAGCCGCACGAAGGGGATGTTCAACGACAGGACAAGCGCATCGCGCGCCGTTACGGCGCCACGGTACGTACCGTCGAAATTCGCCGGCGCATAACCGGAAAAGGTTTGGGGGATATCCGCTAAACGCTCCTCGGGGGTCACGAGGCCGCGATCCATCGCAAGCGCCGTCAAAAACGGCTTGAGGGCCGAACCGGCAGGACGCGGCGCACAGGCGGTGTTGACCTGCCCGTTCACGAGATCGAAATAGTTGCCGCTGCAGGCAAGAGCAAGAACATCGCCCGTCTCCACCCGCATCACCACGGCGGCGACCGACCATCCGCCCCGGCCCGCCGCCTCGGCCACCGCCCGTTCGGCCAGGGCCTGAATATCCGGCTCCAACGTCGTCACCCGGTCGCCGCCCCACGTTTCGGCTGCACCTCGCTCGGCCGGGCCCGTTGCCCCTGGCGGATCGCCCCCGAGCGCCCAATCGCAGAAGAACGGAGCGCGGAACGGACGCGGCGCGCGGCTCACCACCGGCCTTACCTTTTCGGCCGCCTTCCTTTCGTCGACCGAAAGCACCCCCTCTTTCACCATGCGCGCAAACACGTAATTGCGCCGTTTGAGCGCCCGCGCCATCCAACGATCGGGACGAAACCGGCTCGGCGCCTGCACCATCCCCGCGAGCATCGCCGCTTCGCCCGGCCCGAGCTCCTTCGCGCGCTTCCCGAACCAGCCGCTCGCCGCCGCCTCGATGCCGATGAAGTTCGACCCGAACGGCGCCCGATTGAGATACTGCGAGAGAATCCAGAGCTTGTCTTTCCGCCGCTCCATCTTCAACGCCTTGATCGCCTCGACCGCCTTCCACTTCAGCGACTTCGGGTGCGGCTCGATGAGCCGCACGGCCTGCATCGTCAAGGTCGAAGCCCCCGAAACGCGCCGCCCGGCAAAGACATTCTGCAAAAACGCGCGCAGAACGCTGAACGGCCGCACCCCCCAATGCGCCCAAAAACGTCCATCCTCCGAGGCGACGAGCGCACGTACGATCCAATCCTCCTTCGCCGCGTGATAATACGGGCGCGAATCCACATCCCCTTCCCCGAGAGAGACCCGCAGCACCTCTCCCGCTGCATCGCGCAGCACGCCCCCGCCCGGATAGACTTCCGCCTTGGCGGGATCCCAGTCGATCTTCCACCACGCCACGGCAAACGCCACCGCTCCCACCACCGCGAAAACGACCGCACACCAACTTGAAATTCTAACACTCTTTCGGATAATCCGTTTCGTTCGTTCCTGCATAGTCAATGCGCGGCCCCTCTCAGGGCCGCGCCTCCCTTCACCCGACTACTCGGGCAAGAGAATGATTTCTTACAACCATTATTCGACAACGTCCACCTTCACGGGGGTACGGAGGGCGGCGGCGAAAGCCCTCACCTGCTCCTGCCACTGGCCGTTGTGGCGCAGGGCGCGGGGATTGGCGCGCGGCGAGCTCGCCCAGGCCGCGCCCGCCCAGTAGACGAACGAGCGGCCCGGCTTTGCCGGGAAGAGATATTCGCACCCCAGCGCATCAGTCGCCGTACGCGCAGGCCCCGCGGCGGGATCGAGCAGCACCGCCGTCGCGATCGAGCCCGTATCCGGGCCGTCCACGCCATCGGGCTCGAAGTTCGCAATCCAGCCTGCCGCGAGGTCGCGCGTGATCTTGCCGTCATGCTGGCGCGCCTTCGCGCAATCAAGCCCCGGCCCCACCTTCACGCCCGCCGGCACGGCATTCGCGAAGCGCACGTCGTAGCGTGCGAACGACTGGCCGCGGTCGAGCGTCACGCGGCGCGTCTCCGTGCCAAGGCCGCCCCAGGCGGGATAGGTGAGCTCGAAGACGGTCCGCACCGGGCCGTTCATGATCGTCTTCGACTTCGCCCAGTTGATCGACGTCGCCCACGTGCCATCGGCGCCAAGTGCGGCAAGCCCGCCGCAGCCGCGGCTCGGCCCCACCTTGTAGTTATCCATGCCTTCGCCGTGGTCCTTGTGGTACGAGCCCTCGCCCGTCCGTTCCACGAACCAACGATGCAGAACGGGATACGCCACGCACTTGTTGATGATGTCGATACCGCTCGAAACGAGCTTCTGGCCCTTCGGCGCCGGCTCCATGATGATGGGCCCGTAGGCACGCGCGCCGAACCGGTCGTTCTCCCAGGCGAAGTCGTCCATGCGCTCGGGCAGATACTGGCTCCAGCACACGATCGAAAGATCGGCCTGCGGGAGAGAGGCGTTTGAAAGAACGCGGAACTCGCGCGTCTCGTTCGGCTTGAGCGCCGTCGAGAAGAGGATCTCGCCGCTGCGGCCGGAATCCTGCCACGCCACGGGCACGTTCGCGGCGACATCCCACACGCGCACGGCGGTATCGCCCGGCGCAAGCCCGAGATCCGCCCACTTCACGGCCACCGTCTCGGCGGGACGCGCCACGGCGATCGGATTCGTCACGCGAACCATCCTCCCGCCCTTCGGCGGCGGCATCGTCGTGCGCGCGACGAGCGGCGCGACCGGCGTGATGAAGAGCTCCATGTTGCCGCGCGCATTGTTCGCCGTCGAGACAATGTACTTTTCGTGGCACACGAAATGCGGATGCGGATCGGGATGGAGGCGGCTCTCGCGATTGCGCGGGCAGAGCGCGGGACGCGTGGAATATACGTCCACCGTGCGCTTCGTCTCGCGGTTGTAGAACCTCACGCGCCACGGGCAGCCCCGCCACCAGGTGCCGGGCGCATCGTCGTAGACGACGTATTTGCCGTTTGCGGAAAGGCGGTTGTGGCGCGCGCCGGGATCGGGGCAGTAGCACTCTTCCTTGCCCGTTGCAAGATCGTAGTGGTAGACGCCGCCGCCGCACCAACTGAAGCCGGTGCCGTCCTCGTCCCAGATTTCATGCGAAGCCGTGTTCTTCTCCCGCGCGGGTACGAGCGTGCGCGTGCCATCCGGGTAGACAAGCCACATGCGCGGGTACCAGCCGAACTGTTTCCTGTAGGCGAGGCCCGGCCCCTTCCAGCACTCTTCCCACGCACACATCGCAAGGTCGCTGCGCTGGGGATTGATCTGCCCGTGATTCGAGAAGAAATCCGTTTTGCCCCAGCTCGTGTAGACGCCCGTTCGAAGGTTGAGAAGGCCCTGCACGTAGTTCGTCGCGCCCGGCTTCACGAGGCACGAATCGAGGAACGCCGCCGTACGGTCCTTCGTGAGCGTGAGGTGCGTATACCACCGCGTCAGGCGCCACCCCGCCGGCACCACGTTCTTCGGCGCGGCGCAGAGTTTGACTTCCTTGAGAGGATCGGCGAAGTCGCGCCGGAAGAAGCCGCGGCTGTTGCCGTAGACCATGTAGTTGGCTGAAACGTCCACGAAGGGCGTACCCACGACGACGTCGGGAAGATCGTAGTAGGTGTCCGTTGCAAAATCGATGAGCGCCTTGTGCTTGCCGCCCTTCGGATTCTTGCGCTCGCTCGGCGAGACGTCGAAGAGAAGGAAGCGGCCGTCGTCCGTCATCGACTTCGCCGTAAAATACATCGACTGGCGGTTCTCGTCCACGCCGCCCGAAAGCGCATAGGAAACGACGCCCGAGACGGGGTCGATGCGCTTTTCGAAGAACTTGGAAGTGGCCGGCGTACGCAGCCCTTCCACCTCCCCCGCGCCCGATTCGAGCAAGACGGACGCAATCCACAGCATCGGCGCCTGGCCGTGGGAATCGCCGTTCACGCGCGGCCGGTTGAAGTAGTAGAGGAGATCGTCCTTCTTGCCCGTGCCCACGCATACGTCGGAAATGTTGCCGAAGGCGTCGAGCCGGCTGCAGAGCACCTCCCACGCACGGCGCGCCGCCTTGCCGTAGACCTCCGCCTCAAGCCAGCCGCGCTCCACGCCCACGAGGAACGCGTAGGTGAACATCGCGGTGGAAGAGGTCTCGCCCCAGTTGCGGGGATCTTCGGGGCGGTCGATGAGCTCGCTCCAGAGGCCGTCCGGGCGCTGGAACTTGAGGAGAGAGGCCATCATCTCGTGGTAGCCCTTGAGAATGCGCGCGCGGTAGGGGCTGTCTTCCGGCAGCCGGTCGAGGACAAGCGCCATGCCCGCGGCCATCCAGCCGTCGCCGCGCGCCCACACGTACTTTACGTCCGGCGCATGATAGAAAAGTCCCTTCGCCTCGCCGTCCTTGAGCTGGAGCTCGTCGAGATAGAGGCACATCTCGCGCGCGGCGCGGTCGATGTACTTGCGCTCGCCCGTCGCCCGATAGGCCTGGCTCTGAAGGACCGTGATCATGTACATGTCGTCGATCCAGAGGCGCGTCTGCGGCGTGTAGCCCTTCGCCCAGAAGGCCTCCTGCACCTCCTTCTTCGGCATGTGGCGCTCGCGGAGCGTGCCCTCGCACGGCGGCGTCCACTGCGTATCGGCATAAAAGAGGCCCATCTTCAGGCAGCGCGGGTCCTTATTGCCGAGATAGATTTCAAGCGGCAGCGCGCCGAAGATCGTATCGTCCACATGGTACGGACGCGAACAGCAGCGGTGCTTGGGCCGCCCGGGAAGGAAATCGTCGAACATCTTCACGAGCGCAGCCTCGCGCGCCGTATCGCCATTCAGGCGCGCGCAGGCGATGGCATTGAGCCAGAGCGACACGACGGAATACTGCACCGCCCGGTTCCAGCCGTAGCCTTCGTTGCCGTGATAGCCCTTCGGGCGGTAGTTCTCCGGCCGCGACGAGAGGAATTGGTCCGTAATCCGCCGCGAGATCGTACCCGGGTCATACCCCGCCGGCAACCCTTTGAAATACGCCGGCAATACGCCGGCGGAACACGCGAACGAAACCATCGCCGCCACACAAACGAGAATGCAGTTTTTCATGCCACTATTGTATCATATTCTGGGCCGAAAATTCAAACGCCAATTCATCACAGGGTCTCACACGTCTCCAGAAGCGCCGTGCAGCCTTTGAGGATGTCGTTCCAGGTGACGTCGAAATTGCCTGTGTACCAGGGATCGGCCACATCGCGGTCTTCGCCGGCGAATTCGAGAAGTTTATGGATCTTCACGCGGTCCTCCGGATAGACGAGATGCCGCAGATCGAAGATGTTGTAGGTATCCATCCCCACGAGCAGATCGTAGGCCCGCGCTGCGGCCGCCGTGAGCAGCCAGGCCGCGCGCGGCGAGAAGGGAATCCCCTTCTCGCGCAGTTTCTGACGCGTACCGTAGTGGATGTCGTTTCCGATTTCGTCCGTATGCAAAGCGGCGGAGGCAATCTCGATATCCGTTCGCCCCGAGCGCCGGCAGAGATCCTTCATCACGAACTCCGCCATCGGACTGCGGCAAATATTGCCATGGCACAAGAAGAGGATTTTCATTTCAACCTCCGCCGCTTTCTTGTGGATCAGCCCTCGATTTTCGGAAGGCGCGCGAACCCGGCGGCGATCTCCTCGTCGCTCGGCACGTAGTCGCCCATCGTCCCCTCGTTGAACCGGCCGTAGCTCATCATGTCGAAGTAGCCCGTGCCCGTCAAACCGAAGACGATCGTCTCGCTCTTCCCTTCCGCCTTGCACCGCAGCGCCTCGTCGATCGCCACGCGAATCGCGTGCGCCGATTCAGGCGCGGGAAGCGTCCCTTCCGTGCGCGCGAACTGTACCGCCGCCGCGAAAACGCTCGTCTGCTCCACGCTGCGCGCCTCTAGGAGGCCCTGGGCGTAGAGTTCGGAGATGGTGGAACTCATGCCGTGGTACCGTAGCCCGCCCGCATGCGAGGCGGAGGGGATGAAGTCGCTCCCGAGCGTGTACATCTTCTGGAGCGGGCACACCCGCCCCGTATCGCAGTAGTCGTAGGCGTAGCGGCCGCGCGTCAGAGACGGGCAGCTCGCCGGCTCCACGGCGATGAATCGGTAGTCCGCCTCGCCGCGCAGCTTCTCGCCCATGAACGGCGCGATGAGGCCGGCGACGTTCGAGCCGCCGCCCGCACAGCCGATGATCACGTCCGGCTTCACGCCGAGCTTCTTCAGGGCCGACTGCGTTTCAAGGCCGATGATCGACTGATGCAGGCACACCTGGTTCAAAACCGAGCCGAGCAGATAGCGCGCGTTCGGCAGGCTCGCCGCACGCTCCACCGCTTCGGAAATCGCGCACCCGAGCGACCCGGAGGTGCCGGGATGCTCCTCGTTGATGCGCCGCCCGATGGCCGTCGTCATCGACGGCGAGGGCGTCACGTCCGCCCCGTAGGTGCGCATCACCTCGCGGCGGAACGGCTTCATCTCGTATGAGCACTTCACCATGTAGACGTGGCAGGTGAGCCCGAAGAAGGCACTGGCCATGGAGAGGGCCGTGCCCCACTGCCCCGCGCCCGTCTCGGTGGTCACGTCCGTCACGCCCTGTTCCTTCGCGTAGTACGCCTGGGCGATTGCGCTATTGAGCTTGTGCGAGCCGGAGGTGTTGTTGCCTTCGAACTTGTAGTAGATCTTCGCGGGCGTTCCGAGCGCACGCTCGAGGAAGTAGGCGCGGATGAGCGGCGAAGGGCGGTACATCTTGTAGAAGTCCAGCACCGGCTGCGGGATCGGGATGTACGGCGTCGTCGTATCAAGCTCCTGCTTCACGCATTCACGGCAAAAGACGCGTTCAAGTTCCTCCGCCGTACAGGGCTGATGCGTTGCCGGGTTGAGGAGCGGCGCCGGCTTCTTCTGCATGTCGGCCCGCACATTGTACCAGGCGCGCGGCAGTTCGTTTTCAGCGAGATAGGTCTTGTAAGGGATGTCGGTCTTCATTTTCGTTTTCTTTCTTTTTTAAATCCGCTTCGAAAACAAAAGGCCTCGCTTCGTCTTCGAAGCGGGGCCTTGATTAGCGTCGTCTCAAAACAACAACCGAGAATCACCTCGCTTCATCCGCGCGGTGCCACCACCAGTTGTTGAATTTGACGAAAGTTTTCATCGGCGGATATGATACCATATTCACCGCTCCGAAACAAGAGGGAATTTCATCCTACCGCAGATCGGGGCCGATCCAGCGCGTAGTGAGATTGTCGGGGTCGAGTTTCTCGCAGTGCTTGAACGTTTCGGGGGAATTCGCCGTCCATACCGAAAGGAGCAGCCCCGCCTCGTGGAGCCGATCGGCGACTTCACGCGTGACGCTGCGATAGTTTTCGTTCGCGCCCACGGCCTTCACCGCCTTCAGGCGCGCGATGAGCGCCTCCAGTTCGGGGCCGCGCTTCTTCGGAAACGCCTTTCCGCAATTGATCGCATACTTGATATCGGGGCACATCTTCCGGATCGTCTCCACCTGGGCAAAGCCCACGCCGCCGAGAACGCTGCGCTTCTCGAGGCCCACCGCGCGGATTTCCTTCATCATCCGCGCAAGGAGCTCCGGCTCGTGGCGTTTCAGATCGAACTGCACCTTCTTACCCGAAGGCGCGAGCACCCTGAGAGCGTCCGTAAGAAGCGCGCCTTCCGTCTGGGCGGGCTTCTCCTTATGGATGATGACAGGGGTTCCATCCGGGCGGAACGTCACATCCACTTCCACGTAGTCCACCTTCGTCTTTACGAGCGTCTTGAGCGACTCGATCGTATTCGCCTCGGTGCCCATCGCCCCCGCATGCGCCGTGATGACGCGCTGCGGGCGCACCCAATCCTTCGCTGCCGCCGATGGTTCAACCGCCTTCACGCCACACACCGCCGCGGCAAGCGCCGCCGTCAAAAACAATTTACCCAACATCCTCGACTTCCTTTCTTGACAACAGGATCAAACAGATGATCGCCCGTTAACATAAAGACGCGCCCCTTGTGGGACGCGTCCTCTTCAGCGTTAGAGAAAAAACGCCTTACTTGATTTCGACCTTGGCGCCGGCCTTTTCGAGCTGAGCCTTGATCTTCTCGGCGTCCTCCTTGGAAGCGCCTTCCTTGACCGTCTTCGGAGCGGCTTCGACCATGTCCTTGGCATCCTTGAGGCCGAGGCCCGTGATCGCACGGATTTCCTTGATGACCGCGATCTTGTTCGCGCCAGCCGAGGCGAGCACGACGTCGAATTCGGTCTTCTCTTCAGCCGGGGCGCCGCCCGCAGCCGGGCCGGCAACCGCGACAGCGGCGGCGGCGGAAACGCCCCACGCCTCTTCGAGCGCCTTCACGAGTTCGTTGATTTCGAGAACCGTCTTGCCCGACAGTTCCTTGATGAGTTCTTCGTTCGTCATTTTCTTTCTTCCTTTTTAGTTCAACCTTTGGCGTATTCCATCCAAAGGAAATCTGTTTTACACTTACGCCTGAGCGGGCGCCTCGCCGCCTTCCTTCTTCGCCTTCTCGGAGAGGACACGCGCAAGACGCGTGGCCGGCTCCTTGAGGAGCATGAGGAACATCGCACGGAGTTCGTTCTTGCCCGGCACCTTGGAGAGGGCCTCGACCATCTTGGCGTCCACGATCTTGTTGTCGTAGTCGGCACCCTTGACGGACGCACGGCCTTCGGAACCTTCGACGAACTTCACGATGGCCTTCGCCACCGCCGTCGGCTCGCCCTTGCCCGTCACGATCGCGGTCGAGCCCGTGAACATCGTCTTGACGTCTTCGGGCCAGCCCTTTTCGGCGGCAACCTTGGCGAGGAACGAGTTCTTCACCACCAGAAGGCGGGAATCGCACGTGCGCAGATCGGCACGGAGCGCGCCCATCTTCACGACGTCCACACCGCCGTAGTTGATGATGAAGCAGTAGTCGGACTCCTTGACGCGAGTCACCACTTCATTGAGAATAGCAACCTTTTCAGCTCTCATGGTTCAAATCTCCTTATTCGGCGGACGTGAGCTGGCAGGGAATGCCGATACCCATCGTGGACGTGAGGGTGAGGGACTTGATGAAGGTACCCTTCACCGTCGCAGGACGCGCCGCCTGAATGGCATCGACAACCGCGTTCACGTTCGAAACGAGCTTCTCGGCATCAAACGAAAGCTTGCCGGCGATCACGCAGCAGTTGCCCGTCTTATCCATGCGGAAGTCAACCTTGCCGGCCTTCGCCTCCTTGACGGCCGTGGCAGGATCATCCGTCACCGTACCCGTCTTGGGGTTCGGCATCAAGCCGCGCGGGCCGAGCACACGGGCGCACTTACGCACGCTCTTCATGGCTTCGGTCGTGGCGATGGCAACGTCAAAATCCGTCCAACCTTCCTTCATGATCTTCTCGATGAGATCATCGAGACCAACCACGTCGGCACCGGCGGCCTTCGCCTGCTCGGCGTGATCGCCGCCCGCGAAGACAACAACCTTGACCTTCTTGCCGGAACCCGCAGGAAGCTTCACCGTGCCACGAACAGGCGTATCCGTCTTCTTCGTGTCGGCGCCGAGGTGCATGCACACGTCGAGCGTCTCGTCGAACTTCTTCGAGCCGGGGTGCGCCTTGATGAACTTGACGGCTTCTTCGATGGAAACGGGCTTCTTCGGCGCCGCCTTCACCGTGTTCTGATATCTCTTGCTATGCTTGGCCATGGGTACGTTCCTTTCAGTCCACGACTTCAATGCCCATGTTACGGGCCGTACCGGCGATCATGCGCATCGCCGCTTCCACATCGGTCGTGTTGAGGTCAGCCTTCTTCATCTCAACGATCTTCTTGAGCTGCTCCTTGGTGACCTTGCCGACTTTGTTCTTGTTCGGAACGCCCGACGCCTTCTCGATGCCCGCTTCCTTCTTGAGGAGCACGCTCGCCGGCGGCGACTTGAACTGCAGCGAGAAGCTGCGGTCCTGATAAACCGTGATGATCACGGGGATGACGAGACCCGCCTGCTTCTGCGTCTTGGCGTTGAACTCCTTGCAGAACTGCATGATGTTCACACCGGCAGAGCCGAGCGCGGGACCGACCGGCGGCGCAGGGTTCGCGGCACCGGCAGGAATCTGGAGCTTGACAACTCCCTTGACTTTCTTAGCCATTTTCTACCTTCTACTTTCCACGAACCTTCCGGCATCCCAACCGGTACAAACGGCCCGCAAAACCTGATGCCTACTTCTGGAGGTCGGTGGCCAACTCTTCCTGAGTGACCTTTTCAACCTGCCAGTAGTCAACATCGACAGGGACCTTGCGGCTGAAGACGTTAACCTCAACCTTGAGCTTGCCCTTGTCGGGATCCACCATGGAAACCTGGCCCGTCAAACCCATGAACGCGCCGTCGGTAATCTTCACCGTTTCATCGATGGAGAAAGTCACTGTGGGACGCGGCTTCTCAACAGCCTGCGACGGCTTCGTCGAGAGAATCGCCTCCACTTCTTCGGCCGAAAGCGGTTTCGGCCGCTGCATCAACCAAGAACCAATCACGCCTGGCGTTTCCCGCAGGAACTGCCAGGTCTTATCAACAACCAAACGCTTGCCCGTTTCCCGATCCAGCGCACCCTGGTCGTCATAAAGCGCCAACTCCACGAGCACATATCCCGGAAAGACCTTCTTGTTGAGCGTCCGCTTCTTTCCGTTCTTCTGCTCAGTGACCTTTTCCATCGGAATCAGGCACTGGCCGATGTACTCGCCCATATCCTCCTGCGCCGAACGGCACTTAATGGAGAGCTGGACTTTGTTCTCCTGCCCCGTAAGGGTTTGGAGCACGAACCATTCCTTCTTCATGCCAACTCCACTTATTTCACACCGTAGTGCACGAGCTGGATGAACGCCTGGATCACCTTATCGCAAGCAAGCGTAGTGACTGCGAGGATGACGATGAACGCAATCACGACGAGCGTAGAATCATAGAGCTCGTGCTTGCCCGGCCAGGACACACGATGCGCTTCGCCCTTTACTTCCTTGAGGTAGCTCTTGGCCTTCTCAAAAAATTCTTTCATCTCATCCCCTAAAACAAATTGGCAGGGTAGGAGGGAATCGAACCCCCATAGGCGGTTTTGGAGACCGCTGCACTGCCATTGTGCTACTACCCTACTTGAGTAAAATTACTTGACCTCTTTATGCACCGTACGCTTACGATCAAAGGGGCAGTACTTCACCTTCTCAATCCGCTCCGTCATCGTACGCTTGTTACGCGTCGTGGTGTAATTACGACGCTTGCATTCAGTACACGCGAGAATCGCCAAATCACGAGGCATTGTATCAAATCCTTTCGTCGACTGCAAGACTATTCTTCAAAAACTTTGTGAATCAGCCCGCCCGTTGTCCCGGCCGACCACGAGGGGCCGGAACGCGGGGCAGGCATCTCACAGAAGACGCATCTTCGTTGTTACTTGATGATCTTCGAAACCGTGCCGGCGCCAACCGTACGGCCGCCTTCGCGGATAGCGAAACGCATCTTCTCTTCCAAAGCGACAGGAGCAATGAGCTTGACGTCGATCGCCACGTTGTCTCCCGGCATCACCATTTCCACGCCTTCCGGCAGGCCGATGTCGCCCGTCACGTCCGTCGTGCGGATGTAGAACTGAGGACGATAGCCCTTCATGAACGCCGTGTGGCGGCCACCTTCGTCCTTCGTGAGGACGTAGACCTGGCCGTTGAACTCGGTGTGCGGCGTGATGGAGCCCGGCTTCGCGAGCACCTGGCCGCGCTGGACTTCCTCCTTCTTCGTACCACGGAGAAGCGTGCCGATGTTGTCGCCCGCCTGGCCCTGATCGAGGAGCTTGCGGAACATTTCAACGCCCGTCACAGCCGTCTTCGCCGTCGGATGGATGCCGACGATTTCAACTTCGGCACCGACCTTGATGATACCACGCTCAACGCGGCCCGTCACCACCGTGCCACGGCCTTCGATCGAGAAGATGTCTTCGATCGGCATGAGGAAGGGCTTGTCGAGTTCGCGCTGGGGCTCAGGAATGTACTCGTCGAGCTTCGCGAGGAGCTCGGTGATGCAGTCGCAGCTCTTCTTCTCTTCGCCCGTCGCATACTTGACGGTGTCGTCGAGCGAGCCGGCCTGCGTGGCCGGATAGGCGGCGCCGCGAACGACCGGGGCGTTGTCGCCATCATATTCATACTTGGAGAGGAGGTCACGCACTTCCATTCCAACGAGGTCGAGCATTTCGGCGTCGTCGACGAGGTCGCACTTGTTGAGGAACACGACGATCTTCGGCACGCCGACCTGGCGGGCGAGAAGCACGTGCTCGCGCGTCTGCGGCATCGCGCCGTCAACGGCGGACACCACGAGGATCGCGCCATCCATCTGCGCGGCGCCGGTGATCATGTTCTTCACATAGTCAGCGTGGCCGGGGCAGTCAACGTGCGCATAGTGGCGGTTTTCGGTCGCGTACTCGACGTGCGAGGAGGCGATCGTAAGAATCTTGGTAGCATCACGACGACCGGCGGATTCGGAAGCCTTAGCAACCTGGTCGTACTTGATTTCGTCGCAAAGGCCCTTGAGAGCCTGGACGTGCGTGATGGCGGCCGTGAGGGTGGTCTTACCGTGGTCGACGTGGCCGATGGTGCCGACGTTCACGTGCGGCTTACCGCCGCGATCGAATGTTTCCTTAGCCATTTTGAGCTCCTGTGAGTTGTTACCTTCTGTTCGTTCATCAAATGGAGCCACCTAGCGGAATCGAACCGCCGACCTCATCCTTACCAAGGATGTGCTCTACCTACTGAGCTAAAGTGGCTTTTTTTGACAAGCCCGAATATTGTATCAAAACAGATGGGGGAAGGCAAGGAGGGAAATGAAAAAAAATCTTGGCGCCTGTCACCAGGCACCAAGCACCAGGCACCCTCTCCTACTTCCGGGCGCCGGCGCAGAAGTCGATGCCGGCGAGGAAGTGGGCCATGATTTCGCGGTCGTTGAAGGCGCGGCCGTCGTGGCCGAAGGAGGAATAGAACACGCGGCCCTTGCCGACTTCACGCGTCCAGGCAACGGCATAGTCGCGGTCCTTCCTGAGCGGCGCGAGCTTGGGATTCTTTCCCCAGCGCTGTTCCGCCGCCTCTGTCGCCTTATCCGTGAGGTCGAGCGAAACGAGCACCGTCGTACCTTGACGGCTGTAGTGCTTGCCGAACATGTAGATTTCGTCGCTCTTCGTGAAACCCTGGGTATACTTAGCAAACGGCGCGTTCAGGGGCGAGGCGGCGTTTTCGAGTTTAAAGCGCCACTGGCCGTTCGCGTACCAGGGATGGCCGGTGAAGAGGCCGCCGAAGGCCTTCGAAAGATCCGGCTCGCGATTGAATGCATCGAGCGCGGAGTGGATGAGGCACACGCCCTTGCCGGCGGCGAGATAGCCCTGGAACGCCTTGGTGATGCCGGGGGCCTGCTTTTCGCCGAGTCCGGTCGAGTTATTGAAGATGACGGCGTCGAACCCGGCGAGGAACTGCGCATCGCCGAGCTTCTTGGGGTCGCGCACCTTGACGAGCGACCAGCCGGGCCGCTTCGCGATTTCCTCGGCGAGCTTGGCGTCGCCGATCTCGCGCCCCTGCCGATGGTTGAAGCCGTAGAACTCCGAGAAAAGGAGCACCTTCGTCTCCTTGCCGGACACAGAAAGAATCCCGGCCACGGCCAGGACGCAAACGATTGCGAGTTTCTTCATGATTGAGTTTCCTTTTTTATTCGTTCAACAAATTGCCGGTTCAACGCCGCTCCGCCTCGATCAGCGGGGATCGGCCGGGCGGTAGTGGGCTTCGGGGCACCACACGCGGCAACGGGTCTTGTCGTCCCAGGTGTTGGCGGCCGAGGCGAAGTCGCAGAAATGGATTTCGCGCGTGTGCGGTACGCCGTCGTAGGCGCCGAAGCCGTCCCAATGGACGAGATTCGCCGAATAGGAGATCCAGCGGCCGGGCTGCGGCTTCTTTTCAAGCGTGAAACGCGTGGGCTTCTTGCCGCCCACGAGCTGGATGGGCTCGTTGATGTCGCCATCGCCATAACGCGAATCGCGCGCGAGCGCCACGGGACCCGCCGTGAAGGCGAGATGGTTGTTCTGGCGCAGCGTCTTCACGCGAATCGGGAAGTCGAGGTCCAGCGTGTCGCCGCGCTTCCATGTGCGCGTGTAGGGCTTCCAACCGGGAATCACGCCGTCCGCCCACGCGGGCACGCGCACATTGAGCGTGAAGCGCCCTTCCTTTTCGGGATTGACCGTGAGCTTGATCTTGCCGCTCACCGGGTAGTCGGTTTGCTGCACCACTTCCACGCGGCCCACGCCCTTCACCGCCACCGTCGCGCGGCCCGGCACGTACTGCGCGACGTAGACGGCCTCGCCGTCGCCCATCACGGTGGCGTTCAGAAGGTCAATGAAGCCGAGCGGACAAATCTCGTTGCAGCAGTGGGTGGCAAGGCCGCACTGGTTGCGCTGCGGCCCGTCGCCGCGCCGCCCGAAGAGCGGCAGATACATCTGGAAGCGCGCCGCATCGGGCGAGAGGCCCGCGAGAAAGCCGTTGAAGAGCGTCTTCTCGAATTCATCCGCCCAGCGCGCATCGCCCGTCGCCTCGAGAAGATCGCGGCAGAGGTGCATCCACATCGCACGCGTGCAGCCCTCGTTCGGATGGACGAACGGCAGGGTCTGGCGCGTGGCGCCGCCGCACCATTCCTCCTGCGTGTTGCCGGCGCCAACCACCGAGATTTCAGTGCGGGCGATACTCTCGCCGGCCTTCGCCGCAGCTTCGAGATACCGAAGAGGGCCGCCCGCGCGCGCGAAGTCGAGAAGCCCGAGGTAGCACGTGGTCATTTCGTAGGACTTGCAGGAGTTGTCCCACGCGAAGGCGCGCCCGCCAAACGGCGTGTAGTAGCCGATGTCTTTCCCCTTGAGCGCGTTGGAGACAAGCTGCACCGCCTTCGGCCCGCGTTCCATCTGATCGGCGATGTAGGCGGCGTAGTCGCGATACTTCTGCTCGCCCGTCACGGTGGCGAGGCGGCTGAACACCTGCAGAATGCCCATCGAGGCGAAGCCGTGATGAGTGCCCGTGAGGGCGATGGGCGTCTTGCCGGGGCCCACCACGCCCATCAAGTGGTCGCACAGGCGGCGCACGGCCTCGAGCGCGCGCTTGTCGCCCGTGTGGCGGTAGTAGGAAAGAAGGCCGAGCGAGGTATACTTGCGGCACCAGATATCCCAGTCGAACGTCTTGAAGCGGCGCTTCTCGGGGATGTCGCCGATGTAGCCGTCCTCATACTGGTTCGCGAGCACGTAGTCGACCGTGCGCGCAATCTTCGCCTTCAGTTCGGCATTGCCCGAATAGGCAAGCGCCGGCGCGGCGCTCAGGAGCCACTTGCCCCAATACTCGCCGGCCCAGGGGCCCTTCTTGCCGATACGCGTGCGGTCGAACACGGAAGCGTAGGCATCGGCATCCTTCTTCGCCATGCCGTTGGCGATATGGCGGTCGAGCGCGGAACCCAAGACGCCGCCGAGTTTGATGTCCTTCATCTCCGGCCCCGCGAGCGGACGCGTCGTGCCGCGCGTCGTCACGTCGATCTCATGCCAGAACGCCATCTCCCAAGCCCAGCCGTCCGCCCAGTTGACGAGTTCCACCTTCACGGTCTTCCCCGCCCAGGCGTCGAGCGGCAGCACTTTCGCGAGCGGTTCCCGGGGCGTCACGTGCTGCTTGTAGATGACCTTCCCGTTCACCTTCGCCTCGAAGGTCCAATCCCCGCGCGGTTCGGCCGAAGCACACACGCGCAGGCACGGCGCCGCAGCCGGCACGGCGACTTCGCGCCACAGCGTCGCATGGCCGTTCTTGAGCGGATGCGACATCACGCTTGGCACGGCCGCGCCATTCGCGTGCGGCGGCAGGCGCAGCCCGGGATTGATATCCGGCGCGTTTTCCGTGGTCTTCCACCCCGGGAACACCTGATCAAGAGCCGTCTGCACATTCTCCGTGGGCGTACCGCCCCATCCGGCGAGCGCCATAGCGCACACTACGCCAACCGCGACTTTCAAACACTTCATCGAATCCATCCTCCTAAACGCCCCGCCGCTCCTCGGCACCCATTGCCAAGGCGCGCAAACGCGATGTCAATATCATACCACATTTACACGGCATGAAAAGGAGAAAATTTCGAAAGTTCCTACGAGCCGGCGGGGTGGGGCAACCGCGGCTCCGATTCGCCGGCGAGCGAAACGGAGTAAAGCGAGAAGGTACCGCCCGTCACAGCGGGGAAGGTGAATTTGATTTGCTTGAAGGCGCCGGCCGTGGACGGAACGGGCAACGTGAAATCGTGCGGCCGACCATCGGCGGGGAGCGTGGCCTTGAGAACGACCGGCGGCAGAGCGGGGTGCGTCTTCGCCTTTTCGGCACGGTAGGCGGCCACATTCACGGTGCCCTCGTTCCAAGCCGGATAGTCGATCGTATCCGCCGGGGCGAAGCGTTCGAGCGCCACCACGATCTCAAGCGGGGCCGTTGTTCCTTTTTCTGCCGGCGTAGAAGCGGCCGTGAACTTGACCGTACGCGCGGTGGCGGCGGGCGCGAAGACGAGCGGCGAGAGGAGGCGCGCGTTCTTTTTGAGCGTGACGGCGTAGGCGCCCTTCAACGGATAACCCGTTGAGGTCGACTGCTCGTGCACCCAACCGAGGCGCTCCGTCGAAAAGGTCCAGGCGAACGGCCTGATGCGGCGTTTCGCTTCGGCGGCAAACGTCTGGCGGATTTCCGCAAGCTTGCCCACGGCGAAGAGCGCCTGATAGCCGAGGCGGGCGTTGTGGTCGAGCACATTGTACGCAAGCGGCGCGATGTAG
The DNA here is from genome assembly GCA_045617985.1 of Kiritimatiellia bacterium. GTDB lineage: Bacteria > Verrucomicrobiota > Kiritimatiellia > RFP12 > UBA1067 > RUG572. The sequence continues at coordinate 3,302 of JAZLJP010000190.1, read as the reverse complement.
CCCGTCGGCGCCGCGCGCGGGGAAAGGTTCTGGCCCTTCGGCGCGTCGCCGCCCGCAAAGCCGGCGGTCGTCGCGTGCGTCGCGGGCGCATAGACGCCGATTCCCGTATCGGCGTCGTCCACAAGCGCGCTCCAGGACTCGGGCGAAAAGTAGTTCCGCCACGGCCAGCCCTTCCCGTCGCCCTTGGCGACGATCGTCGTGAGCGGCGCACCGGTCCAGGGCTTTTCCCCGAGATAGGAGACGAGCTTGTACCAGCGCGCGTTCGTATAGACGGCGGGCGTTTCCTGCGCCTTGCGCCCGTAGTCCGCATGATCGCTCCGCGCATTCGCAATCGAAGCTGTAAAAAGGAACCCGTTCGGCGTCAACTCGATGAGCGTTGTGAACGTGCATTCCGCGCGAACGCCGGCATGCGGCCAGAGCATCGGAGAGGTGACGATCTTCATGGCCGAGGCCGTCGGGCGCGTGAACGAGAGGACGGGCGAAGCATTGCCGGCACAGTCGCCCGTTTGGATCGGGTTCCAGCCGAGGCCCGCCCAACGCTGATTCGGCCGCTCGCCCTTCGGCCCGATGTACGGCACGGGGCCTGAATAGTACGACTGCTGGATCTGGCGGCCGCGATCGAAATAGTTGATGATGTTGCCGGTCTTGAGGAGCTTATCCTCCACATGCATGATCGCGCCGCCCGCGTCGAGATCCACGCCCACTTTCACGCGCGCGTTTTCCACGTACTCGACCTTCTGCGCGAAGGCCGTCAGAGCGGCGAAGCAAAAAAGAAGAGAACTGATCTTTGTCATGGTCGAGGAGGGGTGAGAGGGTGGATGGATGAGCTTGATTGACCGTTAACGCGGCAGCAGCGGGTCTCTTCGTCCTTGTTCAGCACTTCGACGAGATACGGGGCGTGGCCGCCGCGGCAGAAGAGGCCATGCACGGCATCGGGGCCATCGGAGGCGATGACATCCTGGATGAGGCGGATCATGGCCTTTGAAATCCGAAGCCCGGGGATGAACACGGGAATGCCGGGCGGGTAGGGTACGAGGAACTGCGAGGCGATACGGCCTTCGCTCTCGGCAATCGGCACGAGTTCGCCATCGCAGAGCGCGGCGTCGTGCGGCAGCACGACGGCCTGCCCCGAAACCGCCTCGACAACGGAACATCCCGTCAGGGCGCCTGCACGGTTCTTCGTTCGCGAAGGAACCGTGCGCCCGATGAGCGCCTTGTTCTGGCGGCACACGCGGAAGAGATATTCGAAATGCTCCTCCACGGTTCCCGCCGTCACAAGGAAGAGAACCGTGGTCAGGCTCGACTTCTCCCACTGGATGTGGGCCTTCAGGAGCGCTTTCTTGAACGTGACGTTCGCCTGGGGCGAACGCAGCATGAGGACGATCTTGAGCGGATCCTTCATGTACCCCTGGCTGCGCCAATCGGCCCCCGCGCCGGCGATTTCCTCGAGGCCCGCAAAACAGTCGTTCTCGGGCTTGCCGCACATGTCGGCCACGCGCTTGCGGAACGCCGCCGCCCAACGGATGCGTTCGTCGATGAGCTTCATGCCTTCGAGGCGCATCTGCACGCCGGCCACGTCGAGGGCGGCAAGGAACGGATAGTGCGGAGACGTGGAATGCCAGTAGCGCAGGATTTCGTAGAGGTCATGCGAGAACTTTTCGTAGCTGCCGCGCCCATGGAGGGCGAAGCGTTTGCGCAACCAGCGGAACTGCGGTGAAGCGTCTTCTTCGAGCAGGGCCTTGAAGCGCGTGGAGACATGCACCATCGAGGCCTGCGAGAAAGCGGCGAGCGTCTTGTGCGTGGACTGCACGGCAAAGTGCGCCCCGCACGTCTCGTTGACGGCGTTGTAGCGAACGGCATCGCCCTTGCCGCGCCCGAACGTGTAGTAGGGATGGAAATTGAGATAGGCGGCCCAGGCTTCGTCAGCATAGAAAAGGACGCCGGCGCGTTCGCACATGCGGGCGATTTCCCACACGGGATAGAGAACGCCCTCGTAGGTACAGGTGGTGAGAACGAGGAGGCGGGGCTTCGGATCGGGGGCGGGGGCCTCTCCCCCCTTCGCCTTGGCGCCCGACGTTGCCGGGTAGGAATCGAGAACGGCCTTGATGTCTTCAAGTGCAACGGGCCCCCACACGCCGAGGCGGGCGTTCCAGCGGGCGGGCAGGTAGCGCGGCACGGCGCCGGAGGTCACGACGGCATGGTGCACGCTCTTATGGCAATTGCGGTCGATGAGAACCGTCTCGCCCGGCCGCAGGAGCGTCATCAGCATGGCCTTGTTCGAGGTCGAGGTGCCATTCGTCACGTAGCGGCTTTGGGCCGTGCCGAAAATTTCGCTCGTGAGCTTCTGCGCCTCGGAAAGAGGGGTGTGGCCTTCGGGGCTCGACAAATCGCCGAGCGATTCGACAGAAACCGAAAGATCGGTACGGAAAATCGTATCGCCAAACGCCCGATGGAAGCCGTGGAGGAACGGGGAACTTGCGAAGGCACGGCCGCCGTTGTGGCCGGGCGTGTGCCAATTCGTGCCGGCCTTCACGTTCACATACTGTTTCAGCGCCGTCGAGAAACGCGGCATCCAAAAGCTTTTGAAGAGGTGGACGATGCGCTCGTGGTATTTGGCGGGATGCTCGATGACCACGGCCTCCTTCTTCGTCCAGCGGCGGGCAGGGAGAGCGACATCGGGATGGCCGGGGCGGGTGAGGACGACCTTGGGAATGGCGGGGAAAAAGAGCTTGAGCCAGCCCCGCAGGCTCAACGCGCCCTCGATGGTCGAATCGAGGAGATTGTCGTCGATGAGAAAGAGGCAGCAGGCGCGGCCGGCTTCGGTCAACACGCTCCGGGGGCCGCCGCTGGTAAAGAGCGCCTTCGAAAGGGCCTCGGTTGTTGCAACAGTTTGCAACTTCAAAGGCGGATAGTCAAGGGGCATGCCCGTATCGAACGTTTCGCGGCAGAAATCGCGAAAGGCGTCCGTAAGGCCCCACTCGATGAGGGGAAGGCGTTTCGCATCCTGCTTGCCGGGGCGGTGGAGGTAGAAAACCGAGAGCGAACGAACCATGGCTGCCTTTGCTCCTGTTTGAGGTATGGAAAACGCCGCTCCCGAAGGAGCGGCGCTTGGAGCCCGTTTGAACGGGTTTGGACTTAGGCGACGGAGCCGCCGGCGGCCCCGATCTTCGCCTTCGCAGAGGCGGAGCAAGGAACCTTGACGGTGAGCTTCTTCGTCAGTTCGCCCTTCGCGAGAACCTTCACGCGCGGGCGCTTGTTATCCGTGAGGCCCTTCGCCGCGAGCGTCGCAACCGTAACCTCGT